>DASXXM010000088.1:0-13556 GCA_036503065.1 Pseudonocardiaceae bacterium
GGTCGTCGAGGTCGCGCTGATCCGGCCCGGCCCGATCCAGGGCGGTTCCGTGCATCCCTACATCGACCGGCACACCCAGGAACGCAAGGGCGAACGGAACTGGACGCACGACCACCACCTGCTCGCCAACGCGCTGGAGAAAACCCTTGGCGTGCCGTTGTTCCAGGAACAGATGATGCAGATCGCGGTCGACGTGGCCGGGTTCAGTGCCGCCGAGGCGGACCAACTGCGCCGGGCGATGGGCGCCCGCCGGTCCACCGCGAAGATGGAACTGCTGCGCGACCGGCTCTACGAGGGCATGGCGGCCAACGACATCGCCGGCGAACTGGCCGACCGGATCTACCGGAAACTGTTGGCGTTCGCCAACTTCGGCTTCCCGGAGAGCCACGCGCTGAGCTTCGCGCACCTGGTGTTCTCCAGCGCCTACTTCAAGTACTACTACCCGGCGGCGTTCTGCGCGGCGTTGCTGCGCGCCCAGCCGATGGGCTTCTACTCCCCGCAGTCCCTGGTCGCCGACGCCCGGCGGCACGGCGTGCAGGTGCACGGCCCGGACATCAACGCCAGCCTGGCGCACCCCACGCTCGAAGTGTCCATCGACAGCACCGGGGGCAAGTCGGTCCGGCTCGGCCTCGCCGCGATCCGCCGCATCGGCGACACACTCGGCGAACAGATCGCCGCGGAACGACGGGAGAACGGCAGCTACACGAGCCTGACCGACCTGGCCCGCCGGGTACGGATGAGCACCCCGAGGTGGGAGGCCCTGGCCACGGCGGGCGCGTTCGGCAGCCTGGAGCCCGACCGGCGCGCCGCGCTGTGGGCGGCGGGCGCCGCGGCGCAGGACAGTCCGGACCGGCTGCCCGGCACCGCGGTCGGCGTGGCCGCCCCGATGCTGCCCGGGATGGACGACGTGGAGACCACGGTGGCCGACGTGTGGGCCATGGGCCTGTCGCCGACCAGGTTCCCGACCGAGTTCGTCCGCGGCAGGCTGGCCGCGTTGGGTGCCCGGCCCGCGGTCGAGTTGTCGCGGGTCGTGTCCGGTACTCGGGTGCTGGTCGGCGGTGCGGTGACCCACCGGCAACGCCCGGCCACCGCGGGCGGCGTGACGTTCCTCAACCTGGAGGACGAGACCGGCATGGTCAACGTGGTCTGCTCGCCCGGCCTGTGGGCGCGTTACCGCAGGGCGGCCCGGGACAGCGCGGCGCTGGTGGTGCGCGGCGTGCTGCAGAACGTGGACGGCGCCCTGAGTCTGGTCGCCGACCAGCTCCAGCCGCTCGACCTGCGCACCGCCGTCCCCAAGTCCCGCGACTTCCGCTGACGGTTGACATGTGACCTTTTGGTCACTTATTCTCGATCTCGTGACGGACGACGACGATCGGGTGTTCAAGGCGCTCGCCGATCCGACCCGCCGCTTCCTGCTCGACCTGCTGTTCGCACGTGACGGACGCACGCTCACCGATCTGGAGACCGGGTTGGCGATGACCCGCTTCGGTGTGATGAAACACCTGCGGGTCCTCGAGGAGGCGGGGCTCGTCGTCACGCGGAAGTCCGGGCGGGAGAAGTTGCACTTCCTGAATCCCGTGCCGATCCGGCTGCTCCACGACCGCTGGATCGACAAGTACACCGAGCGCCACGTGAGCGCGCTCGCCGACCTCAAAGCCGAACTCGAGGAGCCATCATGACAACCACCACCGTTGCCGAGACCGCCGTGGTCACCCAGGTCTACCGCGTCTACATCAAGGCGACACCGCAGGCGATCTGGGATGCCATCGTCAAGCCGGAATGGTCCACCCGCTACGGCTACGGCGGCGCCGTCGAGTACGACCTGCGCGCAGGCGGCCGGTACCGCGTGCACTCCAGCGACGAGATGAAGGCGGCCGGCGTCGCGGGCGGTTTCCCCGTGCCGGACCTGGCCACCGACGGCGAGGTCATCGAGACGGATCCACCCCGCAGGCTGGTCCAGACGTGGCGCATGCTGCTCGATCCCGATATGGCCGCGGAGGGCTTCACCCGCCTGACGTACGAGATCGAGGAGGTCGCGGGCGCCGGGACCAAGCTGACCGTGACCCACGAAGTCACCAACGCACCGAAGCTGGCCACACTGCTGGTCGGCGACGGCGAGGGCCAAGGCGGTGGCGGCGGCTGGTACTGGATCCTCAGCGACCTCAAGTCGCTGCTGGAAACAGGAATCGGCCTGCGCGGCTAGGGGGATGGGCTGTCCGGCCACCCCAGATCTACGATCCACAGGTGGCCGGACAGACCCCCGCGTTCGAGATCGGCAAGGACGGCGTCGGCAGCATCGTCGTCGGGTACGACGGCAGCCCACCCGCCGTGCACGCCGCGGCCTGGGCAGGCGGTCTCGCCCGCCGGGAACGCGGCCTGCTGCTCGTGGTGTACGTCGAGGCGTTGACCAGCCCCGCGCACTGGAGCGCGATGAGCAGCGCCGCCGCCACCGAGGCCGGCCTCGAGTTCGTCCAACAGCTACGCGACGAGGCAGGCCCGCTCATGACCGAACGCGGCATCCGGTGGGAACTGCTGCACGGCCAGGGCGAACCCGCCGCCGTGCTGGAGGCGATCGCCGAACAGCGACGGGCCGACTGCATCGTGGTCGGCCGCTCCCGACACCGCGGCGGCCTACTGGGCTCGGTGCCGAAATCGCTGCTCGCCCACGCCAGCCGCCCGATCGTCATCGTCCCGTGACGGAAACCGTCGTCGGCGAGCGGTTCGCCGACGCGATGCTCGCCGGCCGACAATGGCACCGGGTCACGTTCGACCGCTGCGATTTCACCGAAGCCGACCTGCACGGCGCCCGCACCGACGGCTGCCGGTTCGCCCGCTGCGACTTCGGCCGCGCCGACCTGGCCGGGTCCCGGCACACTTCGACCGCGTTCCAGTCCTGCACGTTCGACCGGACCCTGCTGGCCGGCTGGACACTCAGCGGGTGCAGCCTGTTGGGCTCCCTGTTCCTGGACTGCCGCCTGCGCCCCTGGTCGATCGAGGACACGGACCTGACCATGGTCGGCCTGTCCGGCGCTGACCTGCGCAGGACGAACCTCGCCGGCCTACGCCTGCGCGAGGCCAACCTCACCGACACGGACCTGCGCGAAGCCGACCTGCGGAACGCCGACCTGACCGGCGCCCGCCTGCACAACGCACGCCTGGCCGACGCCGATCTGCGTGGCGCACGAATCGACGCGAACGGCCTCGTCCAGGCTCGGTTGCGCGGTGCCCGGGTCGACCTGGAACTGGCGGTCCGCTTCGCCGCCGCGCACGGCCTCCAGATCGAATCGTGAGTGTCAGCTGATCTCGACGCGGTGCCGGAGTCGTTACCACCCACGCCCGCCACCCGGCAAGGCCCCGACAAAGCGCTAATTGAGCGTCGGCAAAAGCTCCGGGAGTTCACTGAGCGAGTCGATCACGGCGTCGGTGTTCGTGGTGATGACCGGATCGTTGGCCCACAGGTAGCCCCATGGTCCTCGTCGGATCAGGATGGGTCGCAGGCCGGCGGCGCGGGCCGGGACGATGTCATTATCTCTGTGATCGCCGACGTATACGATTTCATTGGGTCGACCAGGTGCGAAGTCGACAACGTGGTGGAAGAACGCTGGTTCGGGTTTGGCCACACCCCATTCGCCGGATGTCGCGATAGCGTCGGTAGGCAGATTCAGGTTACTCAGGAGCGTGGCCGCGCGAGCTGTCTGATTGCCCGCGATCCCGACCCAGATTCCAGCGTCCCGTAGGGCGGTCAATGCTGGTCGGACATCAGGATAGATATCCTTTTCGTCGATTTGTTCGCCAACCCCGGTGTTCTCACGTCGTTGCCGCTCGACGGCCAGATCGAACCCTGGTCGGAAGTAGTCGAACGTGTCAGCGTTGTTTCGCCCGGATGCGGTGACCGCGCCGAGTACCGCCGAGAACGTATGCGTCGGTACGTCGAGCCAGGCCGCCCACCGTGCCCACTCGGCGGTGTCGTCGAGCAACGTTTCCCCGATATCGAACACGACGGCGCGGATCATCGATACTCCTTAACAGCCCACGCAAGCGGTGCCCGGGCCGATCTGGAGATGGCGATCCGCGCGCCGTCTCCAGATCGGATCGTGAGGTCAGGCGCTCGGGTGCTCCGGTGGGCCGATCTCGACCAGGTCACCGTTGTCGATCAGCTCGCCGACCGCTCGCGGGAGCAGGTAGGCCGTGCCGCCGCCGGGCTGGTCGAACCAGGGGATCGCGCCGCCGGTCAGCGCCTGTAGCGGGCGAATCAGCCGGTACACGTGGTAGGGCCGGTGCACCCAGTCCGGCACCAGCGACCGCTGCTCGAACGGCGTGCCGGCCACGTACGTGAGGTTGCCCTCCGGCGTGCCGAACCGGTCCACCTCGGTCCCGGGCTGCAACTCCAGCAGCCGTTTGCCGCGGAACAGGGTCAGCGGGGGCTCACCGGCCATCGGCTGGATGGGCCACTCGATCGGGGGCGGCGGCGGTGCGGCGGCCTCCGGTACCCGGTCGTTCACGTGCTCGGCAACGGGTTCGCCGTGCTGTTCCGTCGCGGCGTCGGGCTCGACGGGTGTCGGGAGCGGCGGGATCACCACGTCGGCCGGCACGTCCAGCGGCTCGATCCGCTCCCGCGCTGGCAGGGCGGGCAGTGGCGGCTGGGCGAGCGGCGGCGGCTGGGTGACGCCCGCCGGCGCCCCGGTCTCGGCGGGCACGCCGAGCAGGAGATTGCCCAGCAGGAACGCCGACGCGTCCGAGACCTCCTCGAACAGCATCGGTGAGCTGAACTCGCCGTCGAACCAGCCGACCTGCCAGCCGCCGTCGACCTGCTCCAGGTACCAGGTCCGCGGCGCGGGCTCACCGATCCGGTACGCGTGCTCCGGCACGCCGAGGTCGGCCAACCGCTGGCGCAACAGGTTGATCGTGCGTTCCTGCTGCGACCGGCTCTGGATCGACGCCGCGACCTGCGGCTGGGCGACCTCCGGTAGGGCGGTCGACGGCAGCGCGACCGGCGGGTCGGCCTGCGGCGCGTCATCGTCGTCGTGCTGGTGCTCGTCGTCCGGCAGCAGCTCTTCGTCCTGGTGGTCGTCGAGTTCGGTGTCCTCGACGTCGGTGTCGTCGATACCGCCCATGCCGTGCGCGCCGAGGCCCTCGTCGGTCGGCGGCAACGTGAGCGGCGGCGGACCAGCTGGCGACATCACGGCGGCCACGTCACCCGCGGCCGCCATGGCGCCGACCGGCATCGGCGGCGCACCTGCCGGCATGCCCGGCCGCGGCGGACCGCCGGGGCCGACCGCGGGTGCCACCCCGTTGGGACCGGGACCAGGACCGGACTGCCGAGGCGGCCCTGGCGGGCGGCCGCCGGTGATGGTGGCCGCGGCCGCGGTTCGGGTCTGCTCGTCGACTTCTGGCGGTCGGAACCCGTTGGAGCGGGCGTGGTTCACCAGATCGGGGTCCGGCGGCACGCCGTAGCGTCGCAGGTAGTAGTTGACCGCGGCCGGCCAGACCCACGCACCGTCGGTGTGGAACGCGACCGGCACCACCGGGCGGCCATCGGGGGACAGCCGGTCAACGTCGTGACCGCGCTCCGGCAGCGCGAGCGTCGCGTGGTCCAGGTAGTCCAGCAGCCGCTCGCGGTCCTCGTCAGTGACCGGCGGCCGGTTCACCGTCGGGCGCCCGCCGGGGCCGGTGCCGTCGAAGATCCGGGCCAGCCGGAACCGGCGGCCGGGACGCTCCGGGGGCAGCCCGGACAGCTTGCGCATCAGCCATTCGGGGACGTTGTCCTCGGTCCGGGGGAAGAAGTGCAGCTCGTCCCGGAACGCGGGGGTCGGCGGGGGCGTGCGCCACTGCGGTTCGAGACGGTCGAACTCCAGGTTGTAGCTGGAGGGTTTCTCGATCTGGTAGCGCGCGTTGAACCACGTGCCGCGACCGTCCCGGTACATGCCGGCACGCAGCTTCGCGAAGTGCATCGCGATGTCGTGCGACGCGGTCCAGGGTTGGCTGTTTCCGTCGCTGCCCGTTACTTCCGCGGACAGCTCGTAGTACCGCCCGGTCGCGCGGAACTCCGCGCTGATCTGTTGCCAGTCGTCGGGCGCTGTGCGCATGAGTGCGAGCCCGATCTGCTTGACCAGGGCGTCCTGGTCGGTCGGGCTCAACGGCGTTGGTGTCGGAGGCTGAGACACAGTCACATCTTGTCGTGTGAGAGGAGGATCGGCAGCGGTTGTCAGCGATTGGCATGGAAAAGTTGGATTCACCATAGCTGGCTACCGGGCGTGACCATCCGCGTGCGGCTCCGCCGTCTGACAGGATGGCGGCGCGACAGTGGCTAAGGAGCGCGATGACCGCAACCATCCTGGACGGCCGGGCGACGCAGGCCGTGATCTTGGCCGAGCTGCGTGCCAGGGTGACCGCCCTGGCCGAGCGGGGTGTCGTACCCGGGCTGGGCACCGTCCTGGTTGGCGACGACCCCGGCTCGCAGGCCTACGTCCGCAACAAGCACCGGGTGTGCGCGAAGGTCGGCGTCAACTCGATCCGCCGCGACCTGCCGGCCGACACCTCGATGGCCGAGCTGCTGGCCGTCATCGACGACCTGAACGCCGACCCGGACTGCGACGGCTACCTGGTCCAGCTCCCGCTGCCCGCTCATCTGGACACCGGCACCGTCCTGGCACGGGTCGACCCGGCCAAGGACGCCGACGGCCTGCACCCGGTCAACCTGGGCAGGCTGGTGCTGGGCGAACCCGGCCCGCTGCCCTGCACGCCCAACGGGATCGTGGCCCTGCTGCGTCGCTACGACGTGCCGATCGCGGGCGCGAACGTCACCGTGATCGGGCGTGGCGTGACCGTCGGCAGGCCGCTGGGCCTGCTGCTCACCCGCCGGACCGAGAACGCCACCGTGACCCTGTGCCACACCGGCACGAAGGACCTGGCCGCCGAGGTCGGCCGGGCCGACATCGTGGTCGCCGCCGCCGGCAGCCCGGGCCTGGTCACACCGGTCATGGTCCGGCCGGGTGCCGCAGTCCTCGATGTCGGCATCACCCGCACTGAAGCCGGACTTGTCGGCGATGTTCACCCGGACGTGGGACAAGTGGCCGGCTATCTGGCACCGATGCCGGGCGGCGTCGGCCCGATGACGATTGCCATGCTGGTGACCAACGTGGTCGACGCGGCGCAGCGGCGCGCTGGTCGGCCGCCCGCGACCGAGGCTTGACGGCAGGAGGAGCCCATCCGGTGCGCGACAACACGATCACTGAGCACGGCACCTTGACCGGGCCGGGTGAACCCACCGAGCCGATCGGACCGGTCGGCGCGCGACCGGCCGACCAGCCGCGTGCCGACACACCGGTGCCCGATCCGGGTGGCTGGTTCGGCGCGGTCCGCACGCATCTCGGCTTCACCGTGGTGCTGCTGGCCGCCGCGGTGGGCATCCTGCGGATCACGGAGTACCACTGGCGGCAGGGTGCGGCCCTGATCGGCGCCGCGCTCGTCCTGGCGGCGCTGTTCCGCGCGATCCTGCCGCCCCGGCGGGCGGGTCTGCTGGCGGTCCGTGGGCGGTCCGTCGACGTGCTGTCCTACGCCGGCCTGGGCGCGCTGATGCTGTTCGTCGCCCTGACCATTGAGGGTGGCCCGTTCGGGTGGTCAGTTCTGCTCTACGCCGGCCTCGGCATGCTGGTGCTGTTCGGCGCCCTGACCATCTGGGGCGGCCCGGCCGGGTGATTAGTCCCTTTCGGTGACCAGGCAGTCCGGGCCAGGGAACATCAGGGCTTCGTGCCCGTCACCGAAACGGACGAGATAGGGCGGGGTGCCGTCGTCGTGGCGGACCTCGATGATCTCCGCGAGGCGTTCCGGTACTCCGACGGTCTTGCTCTGCACATGCAACCGGTCACCGACCTTGGCTCGCATGGCTGACCACCTCCTCGACGATGAGCCTAGGGCCGCTGCCAAGTCCGCGTCAGCCGACGAACGGGTCAGTGGCCGGCGCTGGTGATACCGACGCCGATGTGCGGCACCAGCGGAATCCGGTCCAGCCAGGCGAAGACGTGCAGCTGTTGCAGTGTGAGTGCGACGAGCCAGATCGAGAGCACCGTGCACAGCGGGCCGACGAACAGCATCTTCACCCGGCCGCCGGTGCGGTAGCGCATCGGTTTGGGTACGCCGATCGGGTACCACAGGTGTCGCCCGATCGGGACCGGCCACAGGATCGGGCAGCCCTCCTCGGTGACCGCGTCGCCGACGCAGTGCGCGAGGCAGCCGACGATGACCGCGACACCGAACCACTGCGCCCGGTGGCTGCCGGTGTGCACCCACTGCCAGCACTGCCAGGTGACCACCGACGAGAGCACGATGACCACGAACGTGTCCGCCGCGTGATCCCATTCGTGCAGCAGCCCGCGCACGCCCAGCCCCGCGAAGAAGAACAGCAACGCCCCGGTGACCCACGGATTGTTCAGCAGCACCAGCGATGTGGTGATCGTGCCGGCCAACGCGGCGAACACGGCGGTGTGCGTGAACGTGCGATGGCCCCCGTTGCGGTGCGGGTCGCCCTTGAGCCGGGTCAGGTTGTAGATCCCGACGCTGAACGCGTCCACGCCGCGCGACGCGACCTGGGTGACCGGACCGAACGAGCGGGACACCGTCGCCGGCGGGTGGTCCAGGTCCGGCAGCAGGGCGGCGCCCGAGGTCAACGCGGCGCCGGCCAGCCAGGTCTGCGGGTCGACGTGGACGCCCCGGCTGCCCGCGAACAACGCGACCCCGGCCCACGCGGCGAGGCCCATCACGGCATGGGTGGGTCCGGTCGACATGTGGCCCCCTCAGCTGCTTGCCGCGCGAGAGGTTAGCAAGGTCGGCGGCCGGTTCCGTGGCGCAGCGCCGTGTCGACGGCGGCCGGTTTCGGGGGTTGCCAGGGCATTGTCGAGCTGATAGCAGTACGCTCGTACCGTATGCGTGGGTGCTGGTGCCCAATGGCGCCGGCCGGCGACCGCGAGAGGAGAACTCCGCTCACATGGCCAAGATCAAGGTGTCCGGCACCATCGCCGAGCTGGACGGCGACGAGATGACCAGGATCATCTGGCAGTTCATCAAGGACAAGTTGGTCCACCCGTACCTGGACCTCAACCTGGACTACTACGACCTGGGCATCGAGCACCGGGACGCCACCGACGACCAGGTCACCGTGGACGCCGCGAACGCCATCGCCAAGTACGGCGTCGGCGTGAAGTGCGCCACCATCACGCCGGACGAGGCGCGGGTCGAGGAGTTCGGCCTGAAGAAGATGTGGCGCAGCCCCAACGGGACCATCCGCAACATCCTCGGTGGCGTGATCTTCCGCGAGCCGATCGTCATCTCGAACATCCCGCGCCTGGTGCCCAGCTGGACCAAGCCGATCGTGATCGGCCGCCACGCGCACGGCGACCAGTACAAGGCCACCGACTTCAAGGTCCCCGGCCCCGGCACGCTGACCATCAGCTACACGCCCGACGACGGCGGCGCGCCGATGGAGTTCGAGGTGGCGCGCTTCCCTGACGGCGGCGGCGTCGCGGTCGGCATGTACAACTACCGCAAGTCCATTGAGGACTTCGCCCGCGCGTCCCTGCGCTACGGCCTTGAGCGGAAGTTCCCGGTGTACCTGTCCACCAAGAACACCATCCTCAAGGCGTACGACGGCATGTTCAAGGACGTCTTCCAGGAGATCTTCGAGGCCGAGTTCAAGCCCGACTTCGACGCGGCCGGTCTCACGTACGAGCACCGCCTGATCGACGACATGGTCGCCGCCGCGCTGAAGTGGGAGGGCGGCTACGTCTGGGCGTGCAAGAACTACGACGGCGACGTGCAGTCCGACACGGTGGCGCAGGGCTTCGGCTCGCTCGGCCTGATGACGTCGGTGCTGATGACCCCGGACGGCAAGGTCGAGGCCGAGGCCGCGCACGGCACGGTGACCCGCCACTACCGCCAGCACCAGCAGGGCAGGCCGACGTCGACCAACCCGATCGCGTCGATCTTCGCGTGGACCCGCGGCCTTGCCCAGCGCGGCAAGCTGGACGGCACCCCCGAGGTGACCGGCTTCGCGGACACCCTGGAGCGCGTGGTCATCGAGACCGTGGAGAGCGGCAAGATGACCAAGGACCTGGCCCTGCTCGTCGGCCCGGACCAGCCGTGGCTGACCACCGAGGAGTTCCTCGGCGCCCTCGACGAGAACCTCCAGAAGGCGATGGTGGGTTGAGCTTTCGGCTCTGCCGCCCCTACACGTAGGGGCGGCAGGGCCCGCGCGCGCCAGCGCGCCGTGTCACAGTCCACCCGTCGGGTGGTTTTGGCCTGTCCTACCGACTTCACGGGTCAAAGTGAGCTATACCTGACTGGCCAGGATCGCCGGACGTGGAGCGTGTCGGCATGTCGAAGCGGATGCTCATCGTGATCGGCCTAGTCCTGGTCGTCGTCGCGCTGGTGGTCGTCCAGAACAAGAAGAAGACCCCCACCCAGACCGGCTCGGTCACCAGTTCGGGCAGTTGCCAGGTCCAGGTCACCGCCGACGTACTGAACATCCGCTCCGGCCCGGACGGCACCGCCTCGGTCGTGGGCAAGCTGTCCACCGGCGCGATCACCGCCGCTCAGACCACGATCCAGAACGGCTACCGCGAACTGGCCACCAACCGCTGGGCGTCCAGCCAGTTCCTCAAGCCGGTCTCCGGTTCCTGCTGAACACCGGTCGCGTACTGTTTACGGATCTGTATACTCAACAGTATGACAGCGATGCTACGAGTGAGTCAGCGAACCCGGGACCGGGTGATGCGGGTGGCCGCTGAGGACTTCCACGGTGCCACTGCGGAGGAGGTCCTGAATCGGCTCCTGGACGAGCACTGGGAAGCCAGGGCCATTGCCGCGATGGACCATTTCCGGGCCACTGACCCGGAAGGCTGGTCGGCGTACCTCGCTGAGGCCGACGAAGGGGACAAAGCCGCCGTACCCGTTGCCGATGGGTGGGACGAGCAGGTTCCCGCGTGAGTGTTCGGATCGAGCCCTGGCAGGTGTGGCGGGTCGATCTCGAACCTGTCGCCGGCCGCGAGCAGGGCAAGGCCCGCCCGGTGGTTGTCGTGTCCTCGGCGTTCCATCTCCGGCTGGTGCGCGGCGAACTGCTGAGCGTCCTACCGCTGACCACAGTCGAGCGCCCCGGCTGGCTGCACCGGATCGAGATCTCCCTGCCCGGACAGCGGACCGGCTGGGCCATCACCGAACAGGTCCGCACGGTCTCGGCCACCCGATTGGCAGCCGCCGAACCGGTGGGGAAACTCGACGAGGACCAGATCGCAACCGTGCGCTCGGTGCTCACCAGGATGCTCGACGTATAGCGGACCGACCAAGGGAGCGCGTCGGTCGATCTCCGGTCCCTGCTGAGCTGACCGGTAGTCTGCGTGCGTGAATCAGGCACAATCCTGATCAGGAGGTGATGTCCGTGCACGAGATCATCGCGGCCAAGCTGCCCGAGATCGATGATCTATGTCGCACGTTGGGTGTCCGTCGCCTCGATGTGTTCGGGTCCGCTGTGGGTGACATGTTCGACCTGGTGTCCAGTGACATCGACATCCTCGTGGAGTTCGACGTCCGACCGGGCTTCGACTACTTCGGCAGCTACTTCGCCTTGAAGGAAGGACTGGAGCGGATCTTCAACCGGCAGGTCGACCTCCTGAGCGGCTCCAGCATCCGCAATCCTTACTTCCGGCAGAACGTGATGCAGACCAAGGAACAACTGTATGCGGCCTGACCCGCGCGCGTACCTCTGGGACGCATTGAACGCCGCTCAACTGGTGGGTCAGTTCACCGTCGGCAGTCGTTGGCGGACTACAAGTCGGACGCACGGATACGACGTTTTGGTGTGGCAGACGGTCACAGGCAGGCTACCTGCTCTGGAGCGGGCGCTTCGACGGCTCCTCGATCAGCAGAACCGATAACGCGTGTCGCACGTGACAGAGTTGCGGATCACCACGCGCAATGCCCGGTTCCAGCAGTGGCAGGCATTACTGGACAACCGGACCAAGCGCACCCGGTCCGGCCAGTTCGTCGTACAGGGCGTGCGGCCGATTTCCCTTGCCGTACAACACAACTGGCCGATCCATGCGCTGATTCATCCGCTGGGCAGACCACTGTCGGACTGGGCGAGCGGGCTGCTCGACGATCCGGCCTCGCGGGCCGAGCGGGTCGCGATGGCGCCGGAACTGCTCGCCGAACTCGCCGACAAGGACGCCGAACTGGTCGCGGTCGTCGGCCAACCACCCGATCGGCTGGACCGCATCCCCGTCCCGGCCGACTTCCTCGGCGTGGTGTTCGACCGGCCGACCAGTCCGGGCAACGTCGGCACCGTGATTCGGTCTGCGGACGCGTTCGGCGCGGCCGGGGTGATCATCGTGGGGCATGGCGCCGATCCGTACGACCCCAAGGCGGTGCGGGCCAGTACCGGTTCGTTGTTCTCCGTGCCCGTCGTGCGGGTGCCGGCGCCGGGCGCGGTGTTGGACTGGCTGCCGGCACCCGTTCGGGTGGTCGGTACCGACGAGACCGGTCGGCTCGACGTGGCCGACCACGACCTCACCGGTCCGACGCTCCTGGTGGTGGGCAACGAGACCGCCGGGATGAGCGCCGCGTGGCGGGACGCCTGTGACGTCGTGGTTCGCATCCCGATCGGTGGCGCCGCGAGTTCGCTCAACGCGGCGACGGCGGCCTCGGTGGTGCTGTACGAAGCGGCGCGACAACGGCGACTGTGACGCGGGTCACATGTGAGCCAGCTTCCTTAGCCGGTCAGTACACACCAGGGGCCGCCCTACGCTCCACCGGTGGTAGCCGACATCACACTCCAGTCGCCCGAGCAGCGTCCCACGGACGCCGCCATCCGCCGAGCCCTGCGCCGCGCGCGCGACGGTGCCCTGCTCGACGTCACCGAGGCCGCCGTGCTGCTGCACGCCCGCGGCGACGACTTCGACGAGCTGCTCGCCGCGGCCGGCCGTGTGCGCGACGCGCACCTGGCCGCGGAAGGCCGCGCCGGACTGGTCACCTACAGCCGCAAGGTGTTCATCCCGCTCACCCGCCTGTGCCGGGATCGCTGCCACTACTGCACGTTCGTCACCGTCCCCGGTCGCCTGCCCGCCGCCTACCTGGAGCGCGACGAGGTACTCGACATCGCCCGTCAGGGTGCGGCCGCCGGCTGCAAGGAAGCCCTCTTCACCCTCGGCGACCGCCCGGAGGACCGGTGGCCCGCGGCGCGCGAGTGGCTGGACGCGCGCGGCTATTCGTCCACAGTGGACTATCTGCGCTCGGTGGCCATCGCCGTGCTCGAGGAGACCGGCCTGTTGCCGCACCTCAACCCGGGCGTGTTGAGCTGGGAGGACCTCACCCGACTGCGGCCGGTCGCGCCGAGCATGGGCATGATGCTGGAAACCACCGCCCGCCGGCTGTGGAGCGGGCCGGGCGGCCCGCACTACGGCAGCCCGGACAAGGATCCCGAGGTCCGGCTGCGCGTCCTGGCCGACGCGGGCCGGGTGAACGTGCCGTTCACCACCGGCATCCTGGTCGGCATCGGCGAGAACCGCACG
>DASXXM010000089.1:0-27507 GCA_036503065.1 Pseudonocardiaceae bacterium
TGCCGGCCGCGCTGACGATGCCGGCCGGAATCTGACCGGGCGACGTGATGTTGTGGTTGTTCTGGATCAGCACCGACTTCGCATTCATGTTGGCCGGCCCGTTGGTCCACCAGTTGTTCTCGATGTCCAGTGGATCGTCGGTGCCGTTGTTCAGCGTGTAGTTGACGTGGTTGCTGCCCCACACGTTGGAATGGATGTTGTATTCCGCATTGCCCGTCAGCGTGATGTAGCTGGCGCCGTTGTCCGTGTAGAGGCCGTGGCCCGCGGCGGCGAGGTTGTCGTGGATGAGGTTGCCGGTGACGTGCTCGCCGGTGGCCAGGGACGTGCCGGTGATTCCTTGCGTGTAGATGCCGCCGCCGTCGGAAAGGTCCGACATCACGTCGAAGATCAGGTTGTCCGTGAAGTTGTTGGCGTGCGAGAAGTTCGGCTCCGCCGGCAGCTTCACCTTGTCCGGCCAGCCGCCCCAGCCGACCGAGATGCCGGTGTAGGGCGTGTGGTCGATCTGGTTGTGCGCGAACGTCGAGTTCTTCACGTAGCCGATGTCGATGGCCACGCCGCCGTGGAATTCGGCGGACGTGTTGAAGAAATGGCTGTCCTGCACGGTGATCGAGCCGACCTGCTGAGCCGTTGGCGGACTGTTCTGGTCGACGCCGCCGACGTCGAGGCCGTTGCCGGAGATGTCGGTGAACACGTTCGCCGTCACCGTGTCGTGCTGCGAGTCGTCGCCGATGTCCAGGCCCGCGGCGCCCAGGTGCGCGAAGTAGTCGTGGTCGAACGTGATGTTGTCGTCACCGGCCAGGGTGACGTTGCCGGGCATCTTGGTCCACGCGCCGTACGGGCACGTGCCGCCGGACACGAACGTGCACAGGCCCTGGACGGCGAAGCCGTTGGTGCCGGTGATGGTGTACGTGGCCTGGATCTCGGCGAAGCCGGTCGGCGTGTTCGGGATGGTGTTGGTGGCGTAGGAGAACTGGAGGCCGCGGAACGCGATGTTGTGCACGTGCGCGGATGTGCTGCCCTGCAACGACATCAACGTGGGCAGGCTGGCCGCCTCGACGTCGGCGCCTGCCAGGTTCTCACCGGGGCGCGGGATGTAGAAGACCTGGTGCGACGAGCTGTCCAGGTACCACTCCCCCGCCGTGTCCAGCAGTGGCATGGCGTTCTCCACCGACGTCGGCGCCTCGGTGATCGACTGGCGGCCGACGAGTTCGACGGTCCGGCCGGAGCCGTCGGTGCGCAGGACGCGCTTGGTCGAGTTGTTCCAGCAGGGCTGGGCCATCGTGATGGTGGTGCTGGTGATCGAGGCGACCGGGCAGCGCGGTTCGGTCCACGCGCCGAGCCCGCCCTTGTAGACGAACTCGATCTGGCTCTGGTTGGTCCAACTCGCCATCGGGTCGCCGGACGAGGTCGTGTACCCGGTGGCGGTCTGCGTGACGCCGACCGGCAGCGCGCCGGTGGCCCTGGTCGCCCGCGTGCCGTTGACGTAGAGCTGTCGGGTGGCCAGGCCGCTCGGGGCGGGCGCGGCCCAGATGTTCTTGCCGGCGTTGACCTGCTGCCAGCCGGTGAGCCGCGCACCGCCGCTGAGCACCGGGAAGGCGCCGGACTCCGCCTGCCAGGTGATCGTGCCGTTCGTGCCGGAGTCGGCAGGCGTGAAGGCCAGCGGCGCGGTCAACCGGTAGTCGCCGCCTGCCAGGTTGACCGTGATCGGGCCGGCCGTCGACTGGTCCACGGCGCGCACCGCGCCCTGGGCCTTGGCGAGGGTCCTGAACGGGCTGGCGGCGCTGGTGCCCGGGTTGCTGTCGCTACCGCCGGGTGCGACGAAGAAGTTCACCGGGGTCGGTGCCGCGGACGCGGGCGCGGCGAGCGCGAGCCCACCCACACCGAGCACGACGACGGCCAGCGCGGCGACGATGCCGCGCGGCCCTGTCAACCGTGACATTATGTGTCCTTTCACATCCGATGTTTGACGAACTTGACGCTGCCGGATCATGAGTGAATCGCTACAGATGCTGGGCTCGGACCACGCTACAAACGGTTTCTTGTGGTCTACTCCACTCGGCGTTGGACGTCAAGAATCATCCGATGAATTCCCCTTGATCTATTATTGACAGGTGCCGGTCACGATCCGCGATGTCGCGGCGGCGGCGCGGGTGTCGGTGGCCACCGTGTCCCGCGCGCTCAGCTCGCCGCACCTGGTCAACCAGGTCACCAGGGAACGGGTGCTCGCCGTGGCCACGGAGTTGGGCTACCGTCCCAGCCCCGCCGCGCGCAGCCTGATCACCGGCCGCACGGCCAACATCGGGATCGTCGTGCCCGACCTGGGCAACCCGTTCTTCACCGGCGTGCTCAAGAGCGTCCAGGCACGGGCCCGCGAGGCCGGCTACGCGGTCCTGGTCGGCGACTCGGACGAGGACCCGGCCGCGGAAGAGGAACTGGTCCGGATGATGGCCAAGCAGGTGGACGGCGTCCTGCTGTGTTCGCCGGGCATCAAGGACGGCCTGATCACCGCGCTCGCCGGGAACCAGCCGCTCACCCTGCTCAACCGACGAATCCGCGGCATCGGCGCCGCCCTGATGGACAGCGCGGGCGGCATGCGGCAGATCGTCGGCCACCTGGCCGACCTCGGCCACGAACGCTGCGCGTACCTCAACGGCCCGCGCAACTCCTGGTCCAACCGGGAACGACGACGCGGCCTGCGCGCGGCGGCGCGGCAGCGGAACGTGGCGATGGTCGAGCTGGGCCCGTTTCCGCCGCGCTACGACGGCGGCGTGCAGGCAGCCGATCTCGCCGTGGCCGCGGACGTGACCGCCATCATCGCCTACAACGACGTGATGGCGCTCGGTGTGCTGGCTCGCCTGCGCGACCTGGGCATCGACGTGCCGGGCAGGCTGAGCGTCACCGGGTTCGACGACCTGGTGTTCGCGGCGGTGTGCGCGCCGCCGCTGACCACGGTGGCCATGCCGGTCCAGGAGGCCGGCCGCCGCGCGGTCGACCTGCTGCTCGGTCAACTGGACCACAAGGACACCGCCACCACCCAACTCGACCTGCCCACCCATCTGATCGTCCGGGCCACCACCGCCGCACCGCCGAAGCGCTGAACATCGCCGTTCATGCGGAAATCGCATGGCCGTCGCACGGCGCCTTGACGCCCCGCTACAACTCCCAGTAGGAACAGAGCCACTGTGAGTTAGTAAGGAACATTAACATATAGCGGGAGCGGCCCGATGACCGACACGGAAGAGTTGATCGTGGCCAAGCCGGCGCTGCGTGCCGACGCCCAGCGCAACCGGCTGCGCATCCTGGCGGCGGCCAGGTCGGTGTTCGCGGAACTGGGTGCGTCCGCGTCCACCGAGGAGGTCGCCAGCCGGGCCGGCGTGGCCATCGGCACCGTGTTCCGGCACTTCCCGACCAAGCGGGACCTGCTGGCCGCGATCATGACGGACCTGCGGTGCCGGCTCACCGAACAGGCCCGCGTGTTCGCCGCCGACGCCCACCCCGGCACCGCGCTGTTCGAGTTCGCCGGTGGCGTGGTCGAGCAGGCGACGACCAAGCGGACCGTGGCGGAGTTGCTCACCGGCGCGGCCGAGCAGACCGGCAGCCTCCAGCGGGCCGTGGAGATCCTGCTGGCGCTGGCGCAGGCCGCCGGCACGGTCCGACCGGACGTGCGGGTCGCCGACGTGATGGCGTTGTTGGGCGCGGTGAGCCAGGGGGCGCTGCGCGGTGGCTGGGACCGGCGCGTGCGCGAACGCGCGCTCGCCATTGTCTTCGACGGCCTGCGTGCCGGGTCGGCCAGGCAGCACCGGGTCGCTGACCTGGGTTGACACTGTCCGACCGCGTTCGGTACGACTGGTTCATGACCGATCGTCGGGACGTGGTGGTGATCGGCGGTGGCCACAATGGCCTCGTCGCGGCCAGTTATCTTGCTCGTGCCGGGCTTTCCGTGCTGGTGCTGGAGAGGGCGGCCGAGGTCGGCGGGGCTACGGCGTCGTCGCGGCCGTTCGCCGGGGTGGACGTTCGGCTTTCTCGGTATTCATATCTGGTGAGTCTGTTGCCTCGTCGCATCATTCGCGAGCTGGGTCTGCCGATCTCGTTGCGGCACCGCCGAATCCATTCGTACACGCCGGTCGAGCGCGACGGCGCGCCGACGGGGCTGCTGGTGGACGACGCCGATCCGGTTGGCACCGCGGCGTCGTTTCGTCGGGTGACCGGGTCGGACACCGAGTTCGGGCGGTGGCAGGACTTCTATCGGATGACCACCTCGGTGGCGCAGCGGGTGTTTCCGACGTTGACCGAACCGCTGGTCGACCGGGCGCGGATCCGTGCTCTCGTGGGTTCCGACGCGTGCCGGTCGTTGTTCGATGAGCCGATCAATGTGGTGTTGGAGAAGACGTTCGCCGATGACGCGGTGCGTGGAGTCGCGCTGACGGATGCGTTGATCGGCGAGTTCGTTCGTGCTGACGGGTCGGATCTGCGGCAGAACAAGGTCTTTCTGTATCACGTGATCGGGAACGGTACCGGCGACTGGGATGTTCCGGTCGGCGGTATGGGCGCGGTTCGCGATGCACTGGTGGCCGGCGCTACTCGCTTCGGTGCGGAGCTGGTTACCGGCGCGGAGGTTCATTCCGTCGATCCGGACGGTGTCGTCGGCTATCTGCGTGATGGCAAGGAGTGTACGGTCGCGGCCGGTCACGTGCTGTCCAATGTGGCGCCTGCGGTGTTGGCGAGGCTGCTCGGTGAGCGGGCAGCTGTTCCTGAGGGTGCGCAGCTGAAGGTGAACATGGTGCTGCGTAAGCTGCCCCGGCTGGCTGATCCCCTTGCCGACCCTTCATTGTCCTTCGCCGGCACTTTTCATGTGCGTCAGGGCTATGCCGAGTTGGCCGCCGCGTATGCGGAAGCGGCGGGCGGTGGGATTCCTCGGGTGCCGCCGTGTGAGATCTACTGTCATTCACTTACCGATCCGTCGATCCTCGGGACGGCCGAACGCGCTGCTGGCGCGCACACGTTGACTCTGTTCGGTCTGCATATGCCGGCTCGGCTGTTCGGTGACGCCGGCGCCAAGGACCAAGCGCTTCGGCTGACGTTGGCCGCGCTGGATTCGGTGCTGGCGGAACCCATCGCGGATTGCCTGTTGCCTGATGCGAATGGCGAACCGTGCCTGGAGGCCAAGACGCCGTTGGACATCGAGCGGGAGCTGGGTATGCCTGGTGGGCACATCTTTCATCGGGATCTGGCCTGGCCGTGGGCCGAGTCCGACGAGGAGGTCGGTACGTGGGGCGTGGAGACTTCGCATGATCGGATCATGATCTGTGGAGCCGGGGCTCGGCGGGGTGGCGCGGTCAGTGGCATTCCCGGTCACAACGCGGCCATGGCCGTGCTGGCCGCGCGTCAACGCTCCTGATTTCGATCACCCGGAGCTGCCGACGGGTTCCCCGTGGCGGGAAATGCCACGGGGAACCCGTTCGGGCCCCGGCCGGTTGGTATCAGTTGCTGGTGAACTCGGTTAGTGGGAAGGAGCGGTTCTGCCGCGGCGGGATCAGGAAGTTCTGCCGCCGGGTGGCCGTGATGAACCGTTCCAGGCCGTTGTCGTCCGGGTCGACGTTGAACTGGACCTGGAGGTCCTGCGCGGCCACGTTGACCCGCATCTGCCGGAAGAACTCGGCGGTCGGGAAGTATGCCGCGAACTCGAGTTTCGGCTGCATGCTGCCGGCCGGAACATTGGTGCCACCCGGGAACGTCTGGAACGCTGGAACGTCCATACCGGACAGTCCAGGACCATCCACCCTGATGTGCAGTGGTGTGCCGTCCGCGGCCCGGGACGAACGCTGGAGTCCCTGCTCGTGTCCGATGCGGGGAAGCCCGGTGTTCGTCTGGGTCTGCTGGGTGCCGGGTGGGGAGTTGGGGTTGAACTTGCCGCCCGCGTCCTGCGCGTCCAGGAACGCGTCGTTGGGGCCGGCGAACTTGTTGACCACGAACGCGGGGCAGCCACCCTGGGTGAACGGGTCGGCGGCGTTGAACGGTGCCGGCAGGCCGTCCGGTGTGCCGGCCTGGTTGGCCCGGAACATGTACATCAGTCGTTCCGGGGCGTCCTCGCCGTCGGGGTGGCGAGGGTCCTGCTGGGGTGTCGCGTAGAACTGGAACAGGTCCTCGATGTCGTGGGACAGGTGGATGATGCTGCCCTGTCCCATGTAGTCGGTCACCTTCGCGTTCGTCAGCACGGCGGAGCCGTTGCCGGCGAACGTGGTGATCGGGACCGGGCCGGACGAGTCGGTCTGCTGGTCGAGGAAGCCCATCCACATCGGCGAATCCGGGTTGATGCGGGGGGCGAACTCGAAGTTGTTGCTGTTGGCCAACTGGGCCGGCAGGCCGCGCTGCGTGAACTGCACCCGGGTGGTGCCGAAGTTGATCAGCCCGTTGAACGCCGGCGACGGGAGCGTGATGCCGTTGATGGTGCCGCTGCCCTTGAGCCACGCGAGGATGTCGTTGAGGTTGCTGATCGAGTCGCTGCGCAACTGGAACAGCATATGGTTGCGCTCGATCGTCACGTTGACGTTGAAGCGGTCCTTCGTCTTGTTCGGGACCGGAGCGCCGGGGCCGCCGACGAGACCGCCGACCACGTCGGTGGGCGACGGGACGGCTTCGGCGAGCGCGTTGGTCGTCCCGTCCGGGTTCCGTCCGGTGCGTATTTGCGGCATGTAGGTCTGGACCAGCGGGCCGTTGATACCGCCCGGTAGCATGTTGAAGTACGGGATGCCGTAGGACACGAACACGAAAGCGCCGCTGGGGCTGAACGGGTAGAACTCGTCGATCCAGCCCAGCGCGCTGAACAACGTCTCCTGGTCGGTCCGGGTCGGCGCGCGGGTCAGCGTGGCGGGCACGAAGTACTGGAAGATCGGGCCGAACTGGGCCTGCACGTTGCCGCCGCCGTCGTTCAGCGTGACGGGCGGCGCGATGAAGGCACCGATGTCGTACTGGACTCGCGGGAACGTCGTAATCGACGGTGTCGCGGCCGACGCCCGCAATGGAGTGAAAGCACTCTGTTCGATCAACGCCAACTGAGTCGCGACCAGACCGCCGAAGCCCGCCTTGAGCGCGTTTCGACGGCTGATACGTAAACCCTTGAAGTCGTTCAATGGCATAGGGGCACCTCTCCACACCGAGATGGGCAAGGGGCGTCTGCCTGTCACACGCACGCTGACGTGGCAGGCGCACCGGACGGCTCGCAAGTTGGTAGCCGTTGTCTGGACCAGTTCCAAGTAAAGACCCTGGTCGGCGGAACGCAACGGACAAGAAGGGACTAGGTGTCCGCGAGTCAGTTGACCATTGGTCCAGAACGGAAGATCAGCAGGTAGTCGCGTTTGTGACACACCAACCCCGGCCGGTGCCACCCACCGAGCGCTAGGCCGAACAGGCGTGACAAATCCCCGAACTTGCCCTGGTCGCCACCGAGCCCGTGACGAACCACCAGGCTTGTTACCAATTGCCGCACAATACGACCGAGCTGATCTTGAGCGCGGCTCGCGGACCCGAACGAAATCGATTTCGGCCGGCGAGGGCGCACGGCAACGCCACTGGTCGCCGAATCAGTGGCGGCACAACGTGACCACCGCGACTACGTTCGGTTGTCCTTTGCCAAAGCCGAAGAACGTACCTTGACAAAGTACAACCGAGCATGCAAAGAAGGACCCACAAGGAGGCAGCCCCCGCCACTCCCAGGGGGGACGTCCCTGTTCCAGACTACGGTTGTCAAGCCCCTAACGGGGGGCGCCGCGGCAATCTGTGGATAACCCGATTCGCTGTGGACAGTCCACTTGACATGCCAAGCCATCCGTGCAGCAGGTTCCCCGTGGCGGGAGACGCCACGGGGAACCTGTTCCGCGCCCAGCCGGTTGGTATCAGATCAGGTGAACTCCGTCAACGGGAAGGCACGCACCGGCCGTGGCGGCACCAGGAAGTTCTGCCGCCGAGTGGCCGTGATGAACCGCTCGAGGCCGTTGTCGTCGGGGTCGACCTTGAACTGGACCTGGAGGTCCTGCGCGGCCACGTTGACCCGCATCTGCCGAAAGAACTCCGACGTCGGGAAGAACGCCGCGAACTCCAGTTTCGGCTGCATGCTGCCGGCTGGGATGTTGGTGCCGCCGGGGAAGTCCGTGAACGCCGGAACGTCCAGACCGGACAGTCCAGGACCGTCCACCCTGATGTGCAGTGGCGTGCCGTCGGCGGCCCGGGACGACCGCTGGAGTGCCTGCTCGTGCCCGATGCGGGGGAGCCCGGTGTTCGTCTGGGTCTGCTGGGTCGCGGGCGGGGAACTGGGATTGAACTTGCCGCCCGCGTCCTGCGCGTCCAGGAACGCGTCGTTGGCGCCCACGAACCTGTTGACCACGAACGCGGGGCAGCCACCCTGGGTGAACGGGTCGGTAGCGTTGAACGGTGCCGGCAGGCCATCGGGCGTGCCGGTTTGGTTGGCGCGGAACATGTACATCAGTCGTTCCGGGGCGTCTTCGCCGTCGGGGTGGCGGGGGTCCTGCTGGGGTGTCGCGTAGAACTGGAACAGGTCCTCGATGTCGTGCGACAGGTGGATGATGCTGCCGAGGCCGAAGTAGTCGCCCACGTTCGCGTTGGTCAGGCGCGCCGATCCGTTGCCGGCGAACGTGGTGATCGCGGCCGGGCCGGACGAGTCGGTCTGCTGGTCGAGGAAGCCCATCCACATCGGGGAATCCGGGTTGATGCGGGGGGCGAACTCGAAGTTGTTGCTGTTGGCCAACTGGGCCGGCAGGCCGCGCTGGGTGAACTGCACTCTCGTGGTCTGGAACGAGAGCAGCCCGTTGAACGCGGGCGACGGCGTGTTGGTGCCCTTGAGGCTGTTGCTGCCCTTGAGCCAGGCGAGGACGTCGTTGAGGTTGGCCACCGAGTCGCTGCGCAACTGGAAGAGGACGTCGTTGTGTTCGATCGCGACGTTGACGTTGAACCGGTCCTTGGTCTTGTTCGGCACCGGCGCGCCGGGTCCACCGACCAGACCGTTGACCACGTCCGTCGGCGACGGGACGGCTTCGGCGAGCGCGTTCGTCGTGCCGTCCGGGTTGCGCCCGCTGCGCAGCTGCGGCATGAACCGCTGGACCAGCGGGCCGTTGATGCCGCCGGGCAGTCGGTTGAAATACGGGACGCCGTAGGAGATGTGCACGATGATGCCGCTGGGGCTGAAGTCGTAGAGCTGCTCGATCGAGCTCAACGCGTCGCCGAGCACCCGCTGGTCGGTTCGGTTCGGGGTGCGGGTCAGCCTGGCGGGTACGAAGTACTGGAACACCGGGCCGAACTGGGCCTGCACGTTGCCGGCGCCGTCGTTCAGCGTCACGGGTGGGGCGATGAAGCCACCGATGTCGTACTGGATGATCGGGAACGGGCCCGCGTTCTGGGCCGGGGTGGCAGTCGCGGCGGCGGCCCGTAACGGGGTGAAGGCGCTCTGTTCGATCAGCGCCAACTGAGCCGCGACCACGCCGCCGAAGCCCGCCTTGAGCGCGTTCCGCCTGCTGAGCCGTAAACCCTTGAAGTCGTTCAATGGCATAGAGCTACCTCTCGATACACCGTCATGGGGTCGGGGCATTGCCCGTCACACGCGGTGACGTCTCCGGCGCGACCGAGCGCCCGTTCGGTCATGGTCGTGTCTGGACCGGTTCCAGTAAAGCCTGTGATCACCGGAGCGCAACGGGCAAGAAAGGATTAGGTGTCGGTGCCCCGACGGCCCTCGGTCCGGATCAGAGATCGGCAGGTCGACTACGTTTTTGGACACACTTTGCTGTGCATCGCCGCCGGCCGGCCCTAGTCTGAACAGCCGTGACAAGCCCTGCAACAGCCCAGGTCAGCGCCGAGCCCGCGATTTACCGCCAGGCTCGTTACCATTTGCCGGATAAGGCGACGGAGGTCCTTCTGGTCCGACATGGCGAGTCGGCACCGGCAGTGATCGGTCAGCCGTTTCCGCTGGTGGACGGCCACGGCGATCCGCCATTGGCGGACGAGGGATTGGTACAGGCCGATCGGGTGGCCGATCACCTTGCCGCGGCAGGGATCGACGCCATCTACGTGACCACCCTGCAACGCACCGTCCAGACCGCCGCGCCGCTGGCCGCGCGACTCGGACTGACACCGACGGTGTGCGCCGACCTGCGCGAGGTCCATCTGGGCGAGTGGGAGGGCGGCCTGTTCCGGCAGCGGGTCGCCGAGAACGATCCCGTCGCGGTCCGGATGCGGGCGGAGCAACGCTGGGACGTCATCCCGGGCGGCGAGTCGACGGCGAACCTGAGCGCCCGGGTGCGGCGCGGCATCGAACGGATCGCGGCGGCCCATCCCGATCAGCGGGTCGCGGTGTTCACCCACGGCGGTGTGATCGGCCAGATCATCGCCGACGCGACCGGCTCCGGCTCGTTCGCCTTCGTGGGCGCCGACAACGGCTCGGTGTCGTGCATTGTGGTCACCGCGGAAGGCTGGGTGGTCCGCGGCTACAACGACATCAGCCACCTGACCTGACAAACGGTCAAGGCCGAAATTTTCAGGAAACGACCCGGTCCAGCACGATCCGGAAGGTATCCCGGTCCACCGTTGCGGGTTCGGCCGCCAGCCACGCACCGATCTCCCGCACGAACCGTTCCGCGCTCATCGGCGGCGCCGGCACCTCCGGCGGCTCCCCCGTCGTCACTTCGCCGGCACGGCTGGGATACACCAGCAACGCGCCGCGCACCTCGATGTCGGGCAACAACTCCCGGTACGCCGACACGCCGTCCGGTAGTCGGATGGCACCGCCGCGGAACGGGTGGCCGTTGCGCCACACCATGCCCGAGTCGTCCGCGGTGTAGTGGCCCGGCAACCACATCTTCGACTCGATCAGCACGAGACGGCCGCCCCGCAGCACCGCGTGGTCCACGTCCGCGAACACCGAGCCGGGCCACGCGAGGCCGTGGAAGATCCGCGCGCCGGGCAGCGGGGCCAGGTACTCGGCGAGCAGCCGCGCGGTGAGGCGTTCGGCCAACTGGTCCTGCTCGGCACCCGGCCGGCCGAACACGACGCCGCCACCGGACTCGGCGAGAAACGCCCGGTCCGCCAGCCGTGCCAGGAGATATTCACGGGCCAGCCGGCACACCAGCACCGCGACGGCGGCCACCACCAGCCAGCCGACCACGAGGATCACGACCGGGCCGAGCGGAACCAACGCAACCACAAGAATCAACAGCAGCCAGCCGCCTGCCGTGCCGAGCACGAGCGCCGACGACGGACCGAGCGCAGGCAGGTAACGGACCCGCTCACGAGAGCCGACCGCGGGCCACCACGCCACGGTGTCCAGGTCCAGGCGCAACCGGGGCGGCACGAAGGTGGGATCCTCACCAAAATTCCGCAACTTGCCGCCGGTGCGCGGGCCACGGGCGGTGCCGTGGCGTCGAACCGGCCGCGGCACCGGCTGGTCGGCCCGGTCGTACGCGGCGCGCCGGACCGGGTCGGTCAACGTCTCGTAAGCCTGACGCAGCAAGTGAAACGTGCCCGCGGTGCCGCCTGCGTCGGGGTGCATCAGCTTGGCAAGGGAGCGGTACGCCGACTTGATGTCGGCTGTTGACGCACCCCGGTCCACGCCGAGCAATTCGTAGTAGTCGACCCCGCCCACGCCGCCGCCCCATCCTCCACGCCTGCCGCGCATACGATATGGGGTCCGGGTGGACCCGGGCCACGGGGAGTGGCCGCCGGACGACGTGCCGTACCGGCCCACGGCGGGTGTCACAGCCTGCTACGAACAAAGGTTTGCGCATGTCAGCACGCTGGAACCGGTTGAGCCGCCGTACGGACGAGTGCTCGGCCTTGACGCCGAGTTCACGTACACTGGAGAACCATCTCACTCGATGGGTTGACCCACCCAGACGCCGACCGATGGCCCCAAATGCCACTGAAAGCGTTTTCTACGGCCTCGGTCCGGTACGAGCGCGCGATCCGGACCGTTCCGTGTGAACTAAATGGTCCGGTTGGTCTACACCGTGCTATTCCATGAGATGGCTACCCTGGGGCCCTTATCACTACGGGGCTTCGCAGGCGGCCGCCATGGCAGAACATAATGAGGTGGCCAACCAGGCCACTACCAGAATTGTGTTGCAACACCATGACCGGCTGGTACGAGACGCGCTGGCTCACTGGCTCGTCGCGTTACCGGGGTTCGTACTGGCTGGTTCTACAGGGAGTCGTCCAGGGCTTGTTCGGTTGTGCACTCTGAGCAGGCCAGACATCGTGCTGCTCGACGTCAGTTCGGCCCAACAGGACACGATGGCCACGATCGCCGGCCTGACTGCTGTTGGCAACCACACGAACGGGTCGAGTCCGGGGACACGAAGCACGAACGGGAACGGAAGACCAGGTCCGCCGTGCCTGATCGGTTTGCACGGCTCGCTGGACGTCGGCGCGGTGGCACGACTGCACCGGGCCGGGGTTCGGCGACTGGTCAGTTACAGATCCGGGCTGGCCGGGCTGCGGGCCGCGCTGGCCGATGCCGGGCCGGCGCAACACCGGACACCCAGTGCGCGGGCCGGTCTCACCGGCCGTGAGCAGGAGGTACTGGCGCTGATCTGTGCCGGCCGGTCGGCCGCGCAGATCGCGGTGACGCTGGAGATCAGCCCACACACCGTGGTCAACCACACCCGGCACATCTTCGCCAAGCTCGACGTCCGCAGCCGCACCCAGGCAGCGGCCGAAGTGGCCCGGCTCGGGCTGCTCGGCGACGTGGCGATCCTGCCGTCCAACGCGGACGGAGTACCCGGTGGTGCTCCGGTCGGCGAGGACGTTCGGCGGATCGTGGCGTCGGCGGTGGCGCGCGGCGCGGATGCCGTGCTGACCGGGGAAGGGCTGGTGGAGCAGTTGCCGGCGGTCCTGTCCATGGTGCGGGCGGGATACATGGTCGCGCCGGCGGGGCCGGTCCGGGCCCTGCTGTCCGCGGCGTATCCGCGGCTCGCGCCGCTGGAGCTGACACGTCGGGAACTGGACATCCTCGGCTCCATCCGGCAGGGGCACTCGGTACGGCAGACGGCGCAGGCGCTCGGCATCGCCGTCAAGACCGTGCAGAGCGTGCAGAGACAGTTGTTCCTGCGCCTGGGCGCCCGCAACAGGACGGAGGCGTTGGCCCTGGCTGATGGTCTAGGCCTTGTTGACAGTTGACCATGGACGAGTCGACCTAGGTCTTATACGTCCGCCTAGGGGTTTCATGCCCTAGGAACCTCCACTGTGACGGAAATAACGTTTGAGACCGCCGGCTATCCCCGAGACCGCCGGCGCTCGGACTCCGCCAGGAGGCAACCGGCGATGAGCAACAGCGCCACAGCGGTACACGGTGGTGGGTTCAGCCGTCCAACGGCCCTGCGGACGGCTGGACTCGCCACCGCCCTTGACACGCTGGAGATGGTGGCCAAGGGCCACCGGGTGCCGGTCCGGCTCGCGAGCCGGAACGTCGCGCTGCCGGACATCCAGTACGACATCGACAACTTCATCGCGCCGGTGCGGACCGAGGAGAACGGAGTGGTCCGGTTCGGACCGCAGCAGACCACCTTCCTGACGGCCACGCTCACGCGCGACCCGACCAGGGCCGATCAGGCGAGCCTGGCCGCCGCCATGGCGGCGCTGGAAACGACCTACGCGTTCGCCGCGGGCGGGATCTTCTGCTTCCTGTCCTACGGGATCCCGTACTTCAACCGGCTCAACGGCGACCTGGTGTCCAGCCGCATGCCGAAACTGTCCAGCGACACCTCGCGCCCGGTGTTGGAGGAGGCCGTCAGCTCCCCGACCGACGTGTCCCCCGACAACCCGGCCATCGTCAAGCAGCGGTTCAACGTGCCGGCGCGGATCGAGAACAACGACATGCTGATCACCATCCGCGGTGACGACGCCGGCTTCGTCGCGGATGTGGTCAGGTGGTTCGGCGGCTCGAACACGCTGGCCGGCAGGCCGGTCGCGTCGCCGGTGCCCGGCCTGCTGGACTTCACGTCCAGCAGGGCGATGTTCCGGGCCAATGGCCTGCCCCGGTTCGTGGCCGGCTACCACGGCCTGCCGTTCGCGCCGTTCGTCCACCCGATGTCCCCGATGTGGCTGGGGTTCGCCGACCAGCAGGTCGACGGCGGCGGGCCGGCGGCGATCACGACGTTCGTCGGCAATTCGTCGGCGAAGGTCACCACCGCCGCGGCGGGCGACTACTTCGACAACGGCTCGATCCAGCACCTGTCGCACGACATCCTGGACCTGCACCAGTGGTTCGACCTGGACCTGCACGACAACGCGGGCAGCGACGGCACGTTCCTGGAGCGGGTGCAGCACATGTTCCGGTCCAACCGGCCGCAGCAGCACCGGTTCGGGCACCTGTCCGCCCTGCAGCGTTCGTCGCGGGCCGGGGACGGCACGCCGATGCACGTCAGGATGGACGGCGCGGGCTTCGACAACATGGACGTGCCCGACGGCAGCAACCAGCCGAAGTTGCAGTTCACCGTGTTCGTGCCAAGTTCCGACTTCTTCGCCACGATGCGGGCCGGCCAGGCCGGCGTCGACCTGAGGAACAGGTTCACCGTGGCGGACACCGACGGCGCGCTGGAACGGTTCATGACCGCAACCCGGCGGCAGAACTTCCTGGCACCGCCGCGTCGGCACCGGGCCTTCCCGCTCGTCGAACTGTCCTGAGTCCCCTTCGTGCCGGTTGTCCTGTCAACAGTCAGCTTCAAGTGGTCTAGTCCATAACCACGGGCCTACTCCATACTGCTGACAACCGACTCAGTGGCAACCGGCACGAAGGACGGAGCCGATGCGAGCGCTACCCGCACGAGCCCTTGCTCGCCGACTGGCGGGCCTTGCCGCGATCAGCACCCTGGTCGCGCTCGGCCTGACCGGCACGGCGGCGCCGACGAACGCGGCAGCGGCGAGCACCCCGCTGCCCACCGCCGTCTTCGCGAAGACATCCGACTGGGGAACCGGTTTCTCCGGCAGTTTCACCATCACCAACGCGATGCCCGTGACCATGAACAGCTGGGCGGTCGGCTTCACGCTGCCCGCGACCGAGAAGGTCACCAGCCTCTGGGACGGCACACTCACCACCAGCGGCACCACCTACACCGCGACCAACGCGTCCTACAACGCGCCACTGGCACCCGGCGCGACGGCGACCTTCGGGTTCAACGCCAGCGTCAGCGGCACCGAGGCGAGCCCGAGCGCCTGCACGCTCAACGGCAACCCGTGCGACGGCAGCGCCGATCACATCGCGCCGTCGACACCGACCGGCCTCGCGGTGCTGAGCACGACGTCGAACAGCGTGTCGATGAACTGGACCGCGGCCACCGACAACCTGGAAGTGGCCGGCTACAACATCTTCCAGGGCGCCACGAAGGTCGCCAGCACGCCGGGCACGGTCATCACGGTGACCGGCCTCGCCGCGTCCACCAGCTTCACGTTCAGCGTGCAGGCCGTTGACGAGGTCGGGAACGTGTCCGGCCGGAGCAACACGGTCACGGCCACCACGAAGGCGGGCGGTGGTACGAACCACCTGCCCGGGATCGCCGCGCCCTTCGTGGACATCGGCGCGTTCCCGACGCCGAACCTCACGCAGATCGCGGAAACCACCGGCCTGCGCGACTTCTCGCTCGGCTTCATCGTGAACGGCACGTCGGCTTGTCAGGCCACGTGGTTCAACGCGTTCACCATGAGCCAGGGCTTCGAGCAGTCCGACATCTCGTCGCTGCGCGCCCTCGGCGCCGACGTGCGACCGTCGTTCGGCGGCGAGGCGGGTACCGAACTGGCCCAGGCGTGCACCGATGTCACGGCACTGACCGCGCAGTACCAGTCGGTGATCGACACGTACAACCTCAACCAGATCGACTACGACATCGAGGGCGCCGCGGTCGCGGACCCGGCGTCCATCGACCGGCGCTCGCAGGCCATGGCCAACCTCCAGGCGGCGGCGAAGGCCAAGGGCAAGGCCCTGTCCATCACGCTGACCCTGCCGGTCCTGCCGTCCGGCCTGACGGCCCAGGGCCTGAGCGTGGTCCAGTCCGCGATCAGCCACGGCGTCGCGATCAACACGGTCAACCTGATGGCGATGGACTTCGGCGACAGCGAGGCGCCGAACCCGGCCGGCCGGATGGGCACGTTCGCGATCCAGTCGGCACAGAGCATGCACGACCAGTTGGTGCCGCTGCTGCCGGGAAAGACGGACGCGCAGATCTGGAACATGATCGGCGTGACACCGATGCTCGGTCAGAACGACAACGCGTCCGAGGTCTTCAAGCAGGCGGACATGCAACAGCTGTTGACGTTCGCCGGCCAGCAGCACCTGGGCGAACTGGCCTTCTGGGACGTGACGAGGGACGGCGATGCCTGCACCGGATCGCTGTCCAAGTGCACCAACATCACCCAGACACCGTTCGAGTTCAGCAAGATGATCGCGCCGTTCGCCGGCTGACCGGTTGCCGGACGCGGCCTCAGTCGGCTCAGGCCGAACCGGGGCCGCGTACGGTGATCGTGGTCCATGCGCCGACGTGGATCCGGTCCCCGTCCCGAACCGGGATGGGGATGTCCGTCTTGATCGGGTCCGGGTCGTCGTTCAGAGTGGTTCCGTTGGTGGAACCCGGATCCATCACCGACCAGCCGCCGTCCGGCTGCGACAGCAACACCGCGTGCAGGTGCGACACACCGGGATCGGCGGGTGGGCCGGTCAGGTCGATCTCCGGTTCGAGGCCCCGACTGCGACTGCGACGGCCGATCCGGATCTGTTGCCCGGTCAGCTCGAAATGGCGTTCCGGGCAGTAGGCCGGGAAGGCGATGTCGGCCGCGTCGGGACCGTCCTGCAGCCGCACCGCGTCGTAGTGGGCGCGATCGGCGCTGACCACCGCTGCCCAGCCGAGGATCGGCACCGGGCCGGGTACCGGAGCCGACACGTCGACCGGCTCGGCGACCGCGGCCGTGACCGCCGGTGTGCGGCCGGCACCCGCCACGAAGTCGTAACTGCAACCCTCACAGAACCGGCCGGTCCGCGCCTCGCCACACTCCGGACAGTTCTCCGCCGAGACGGCCGACGGCGTTGGCGATGGCGCGGCGGCCGACACGCCACCCATCGCGAGACCACAGATGTCACAGAAGTCAGCGCTGATCGAGTCGTGGCCTGCCGGGCAACTGGGCATGGGTCAACCTCCGGTCAGGAACTCTTGCGTACCCGAGAAGTCTTGGTGGACCTGGTGTCCAGCGTCATGGCGTCCACATCGCTGACCTTCGCCTTGAGACGGACCGTCCCGGTGACCGGATCGTCGACGTCGACCACCTTGGCCAACAACGCGGCCGTGTCCGTGTTCCCGGACTTGGTGGCCAGCGCGACCGCCCGACCCAACTTGGCGGTGGCCGTGTCCAGATCGCCGGTCTTGCGTGCCGCCAGCCCCTCCTGGATCGCGTCCGCCAACTCGGCCTGACCGGTGTAGTGCGCCACCTCGGGATTGATCCGGGTGGACAGCACCATGTCGTCGGTCCACGTCGCCTTCACCAGGCCCTGGCCGAGAACCTCGTCGCCCAGCACCAGGCTGACCCGGCCGGCCAGCATCACGTCGCCGACACCGGCCGGTTTCACCTCGACGCACACGTGGTAGTCACGGCTCTCGGTGCCCCAGGAACCCGTCGGATAGTCGCCGACCTGCCCACCGGTCGCCACCCGGCGGGCGGTCAGGTCGGCCACCTCCGGCGCCACCTGCTTGACGAACTTGATCGAGGCGCCCTGCGGGGTCCACAGCCGCAGCGCGACGTCGGCCACCGCCTTGCTCATGGCCGCGGCCGTCATGCGCCGGAAGTCCTCGGCGAGGCCCGCCGGGTCGGCCACGATGTCCACCGTGCCCAGCAGGGCGGTGGCCACCTTGCGCAGCTCGTCGACCTCCCAGTCGGTGCCGACACCCCGGCAGTCGCACACGAACGCGCCCTCGCACGCGGCCAGCGTCGCGGCCAGGTCGGCGGGGCGCTCGTGCTCGTTGCGGCCGTCGGTGAGCAGGATGGCGTGCCGGATCGCGTCGCGGTGGCCGGCGAACAGGCTGTTGGCCAACGCCAGCCAGCGGCCGATCGCGGTGCCGCCGCCGGCTTTCAGGTTGTTCACCGCGGCCTTGGCCGTGGCCTTGGTGCGCGCGTCGGCCCGCACCAGGCCGCCCTGCTGCGGATAGACCAACCTGGCCTGGTCCGTGCCGGCGATCACGGCGAACGCCACGCCGTCGCGCAGTTCGTCGATGGCGACGGAGGTGGCCTGCTTGGCGGCGATCATCTTGCCGCGCGGGTAGTCCATCGAGCCGGAACAGTCCACGATGATCACCTCGGCGGCGGCGGCCGAAGCGTCCATCGTGGAGGAGACGGCGCTGCCGTCCGACGACACCGTGACGATCGCGTTGACCTCGTGCGCACCCTCGTGCAGGAACTCGTTCTGGTAGATGTCGACGCGGAAGTTGGGATGCGCGGTCATTCGTCGCTGCTCCTCGTGCTGGACGGACTTGAATGCTCCTGGTGCGGGAACGGCACCACGACGACCGTGATGTTGTCGTGGCCACCGCGGTCCAGCGCCAGCGCGGTCAGTTCGGTGGCCACCCGGAACGGGTTGGCCATGGCGGCCGGCAGCGCGGCGGTGGCCAGTTCGTCGGCCTCCCAGAGGTAGTTCCACATCCCGTCGCTGCACACCAGCAGCGCGCCGGGACCGTCGGGCCGGACGGTCCGGACGTGCGGCTGCACCAGGCCCGCGTCCGCGCCGATCCAGGCCACCAGGGCGTGTGACCGGGGATCGGCGAACGCGTCGGCCGCGCTGAGCTGACCCGACGCCACCATCCGCTCCGCCCACGAGTCGTCCACGGTCAGGCAGGTCGAGTCCGCGTCCGCCAGCCAGTACGCGCGGCTGTCGCCGACCCAGCCGACCGTGACCTCGGTGCCGGTGACCACGGTGGACACGTACGTGCAGGCGGGCGCGTTGCCGGTGCCGTCGACGCCGTCCAGGTCCGTCACGGCGGCCACCGCGGCGCCGACGGCGGCACGGGTGGCCTCGGTGAGGTCGTCGCCGGCACGGGCGGCCACGAGCAGCACGTCGGCCGCGGTGTCCGCGGCCACCTTGGACGCCACGTCCGGTCGGTCCGATGTGGACACTCCGTCGCAGACGACGACCACGATGTGCGCCGGCTCGCCGGCCGGGTCGGTGGCCACCCGCAGCGCCATGGCGTCCTCGTTGCGGTGGTGCCGCAGCCCCCGGTCGCTCACGCCGGCGGCCACGGTCAGGTCCAGCTCCACCCGGTCGCGCACCTCGGGTTGGCTGAAACCGCAACGGGTGCAGTAGCCGTCCGCGTCGATCTCGGTGGCACCGCAGGCGACACACGCCAGCGCGGGCCGGGCCACCGAGTCGTCCGGCATACCGGCCGCGACCAGCAGCAGGTCGGCACCGCACTCCTCGCAGAACCGGTCCCCGGCCACGGCTTCCGTGCCGCAGTCCGGGCAGGCAGGCCCGGCCCCGTCGATGACGGAATTCTCGGCCATCGCTACACCCACGTCACGGGGCGCACCGCGTTCGCCCGGTCCACCAACGCGATGCGCTGGTCGGCGCTGGCCGAGAGCCTGGCCAGCGAGCGGTAGCACCGTTCAAGGCCGAGGCGCAGGTCCTTCTCGGTCAGGGCGCAGCCCAGGATTCGCTTGCCGGCCACCGCGATCGCCGGCCGGTTCGGCGTGCCGCCGACCCACTTGGCCGCGGCCTCCAGCACCTCGATGGACAGCCGGGCGCGCCGTTCCGCGTCCAGCTCGACCGCCTCCAGCCGGGCGCCCGCCGTGATGAGGTCGCCCTCGGTCACCTCGACCTTCGCGCCGCCGTACATGCCGGCGCGGATCGCGGCCAGTTGCGCGGCCACGTGCTGACTGGAACTGTCCGGCACGGACTCCAGCACCGCCACCGAACCGGCCCGGTCCGCGTCCAGCAGCCGGACCCTGGCCAGGCCGAACGCGGCGCTGACGTAACCGTGGTCGGTGCGCCAGACCGACTCGTAGTAGTGGGCGGCCCCGGTCAGGTTGCCGACGCTCTCCTCGGCGACGGCAAGCGCCAGCCTGGCCGACTGCTCACCGGGCAGCCAGCCGTAGACGAGGTCGAACAGGTTCCGGGCGTCCTGCGCCCGGCCGGCGACCAGCGCCACCAGGCCGCGGTACCAGCTCACCCGCCAGTCGCCGGGATCGCTGGCCGCGAGCTCGTCCAGGTCCCGGTTGGCACCGTGCAGGTCGCCCTGCTCAATCCGGGCCCGCGCGATCCGCAGCCGCACCTCCAGGGTGTTCAGTGCGGCACCGGACAGGCTGGCGATCACGGCCGCCGGCTCGGTCGCCGCGGAGGTGGCGAGCAGGCCTGCGGCCGGGTCGGTGGTGTCCACCTGCGGCACCGGCAACGCGGCCACCACCGACGCGGCGTCCGGCGGGTCCGGCCAGCGGTCCGGGTCGGCGCCGAACACGGCGCGTTCCGGGCTGAACAGGGTGGAGAGCGCGGGTCGCTGCTGGCCGTCGTCGGTGGACAGCACGTCGCGCAGCACGCCGGTGAGCTGGTCCACCATGTCGGCGGCCGAGTCGAACCTGGCGTTGGGATCCGGGTCGGTGGCCCTGGCCAGCAGCCGGTAGTACGACCCGTAGCGGGCGAGCAGCGGCACGTCGGCCGCGTCCGGCAGCGTGTCGCGGTACTTGCCGAGGTAGTCGAAGTTGAACGTGAGCACGGCCAGCGACCTGGCCACGGTGTAGAGGTCGGTGCCGGGCGAGACGCCTTCGGTGGCCAGTTCCGGCGCGGCGTAGCCGTCGGTCTTGTAGACCGCGCTCTCCTCGTCGTCCATGTGCCGGACGGCGCCCAGGTCGATCAGCTTGACCTGTTCCTGGCTCTGGATCACGTTGTCCGGCTTGAAGTCGCAGTAGATCAGGCCGAGTCCGTGCAGATAACCCAAGGCGGGCAACACTTCCAGCGCGTACGCGATGGACTGGCCAAGCGGCAGCGGGATCAGCTGGCCGTTCTCGTCGCGGACCGAACGCAGTTCCTTGAGCGACTGGCCGCCGACGTACTCCATCACGATGTAGCCGACCATCGTGCCGTTGCGGGGATCGGGGTGCTGCACGAAGTTGTAGATCTTGACGATGCTCGGGTGCTCGACCTCGGCCAGGAAGCGCTGCTCGGCCACCGCGGCCGCCATCGCCTCGCTGTCGCCGGTGTCCAGCAGGCCCTTGAGCACCACCCAACGGTCGTTGACGTTGTGGTCGCGGGCCAGGTAGATCCAGCCGAGACCACCGTGGGCGAGACAGCCGAGCACCTCGTACTGGCCGCCGACGAGATCGCCTGCGGCCAGCTTGGGCGTGAACGAGTACGCGGCGCCGCAGTGCCGGCAGAACCCGTCGGTCCGGCCGGGTTTGCCGTCCCGGCCCCGGCCGACCGGCTCGCCGCAGTTGCTGCAGAACCGTTTGCGCTCGGCCACTTCCGGGTTCGCCAGGATCGCGCCCGCCGGATCCTGGTAGGGCACGGACGGCACCTCGACCAGCCCCGCGCCCAACCGGCCACGACGGGTGGAGGACGAACTGCGGCCGCTGCCGGTCCGGCTGGAACCCAGTGAGGTCGAGCCGGTTCTGGCGCTGCGCACGGACAGCGGGCTGCCGGTGGTCCGCCCGGTGCCGGCCGCCGAGAGCGGGTTGGTCCGCGCGTTCGACTGGGACGTCGGGGCCGACCTGGCCGACTGGGGCGGCGCCGCGGTCTGGGGCGATACGGACTGGGCCGGCGCCGCGGCGACGGAGGCGGCCACCGGTGCCGGCGCCATGCCGCACACCGAGCAGAAGCCGTCCTCGATCGTCCCGTCACATCCGGGTCGAACACATGCGGTCATCCCGCGGATCCCTTCGCTGCGATCGCCTGTTGGTACCGGTTCAACGCCCGTGTCGCCGCGCGCAGGTCGCACGGAATGGTCCACAGCAGGTCGTAGGCCTGCTGATAGCACAGGGTGATCTCGGTGTCTTCTGTGAGGTGTGACCTGGCCGCCTTGACCCGGTAGGCGTCGAGGCGGCCACGGAGTTCGGCGCGCCGGTCGAGCAGCGCGTTGGCGGTGTCCAGGACGTCCCGGACGCGGCCGGTGGCCTCGTCGGTGTCGGCCGCCAGCGCGGTCAGCGCGTCGGCGACCGCGGTCCAGCGCTGCCGGGCGAACAGGTCCGACAGCGCGCCGACCCGCGCCCGTAGCCGGTCGGTCTCCGACGGCACGCCGCCGATGGCGGGTGAGGCGATCTTGGTCAGCACGAGTTCGCGCGCCTTGGTGGCCGCCGCGGTGAGTTCGGCCAGCGCGTCGATCGCGCCCCGCGCCCGGCCGACCCGCTCGTCGAACCCGGCGCGCACGGCGGCCAACGCGTCCAGGTCCGCCCGGATGGCGGCCAACCGGGTGTCCAGCGCGGTGACCTCGCTCAGGTCCGGCCGGCCCGCGCCCACCTCGCCCCGGTAGAACGCGAGCGGATCGGCGAAGGCGCGGGCCCGCACGTCGGCGAGGTCGGTGCCGATGTCGGCCAACGCGGTGAACAGCGGGTCACGGACCTCGCCGAGACCGAGGGACGCGGCCAGTTCCCGGCCCGCGTCCATCCGCTGTTCCAGTCCGTCGGCCAGGTGCACGAACTCCGACCACGCCTCGTCCGCGGCCACCACGACCTCGGTCGCCCGCTGGTAGGTGGTGTCCATCGCGGCGACGAGCTCGGCCAGGCTCTTCCGTTGAGTGACGGTCGACGGGCCGGTCAGATTGCGCCGTTCGAGTGGAATCTCCTCGGTGGCCAGTTCCACCGCGCTGCCACGCAGGAGCGCGGTCAGCTCGGTCAGTTCGGTCGCGCCGGGCCTCGTCCGCCGGGCCCGTACCGCGGCGGCGGCGTCCATCACCGTCCGGTAGGCGCCGAACCACTGGTAGAGCAGCGCGATATCGGCCTGCGTCCGTGCCCACAGCGTCGCGGTCCGGCCGGTCACCCTGGCACCGGTGAGGAACTGGTGACCCGGGTGGGTTTCCAGCGCCACCAGCGCACCGCCGATCCGGTCGCCGTCGATCGTCAGCCGTGCCAGCGTCTGGTCGACTTCGTCGGATGTGAGCAGGCGGGCCGCCATCGCCACCATCACAGACGCGTCCGTGCGCGACCGGGCGCCCGGCGCGCACCGGCCATCGGGCCAACGCTACGCACCCGCAAACTGTCCCCCAGCCGTCCGAACCATAGCCGTCCGAATCTGCCAGATCATATGCACGGTTCTACCACCAGCCCAGGCATCTTGACGCCATGATCACGCCCATCGACGTCGATGGCCCCACCAGCAAGCCTACTTGGGCTTCTCGGTCCGCCACGAGGAGTTCTCCACGGGCGCGGGCCCGGTGCAGTCACCCGGTCCGCACTCCATCCGCATCCAGGCGTGGGTGATCACGTCGTGCCACGGCGTCAGCACGATCGCGGTGCCACCGACCAGCAGGCCGGTCACCAGGACGGTGATCACCCCCACCCGCCGGAACTGATGCCAGAGCGCCGGGGTCAGGAGAATTGTCAGGATGATCGCGATTATCCAGACCAGGGTGTCCACGGGCACGCTGATCAGACCCAGCTCCGCCCACAGCCAGGACCACCAGTATCGCATCGTGCCCACCAACGCCCACCCCACGAGCGTCAGTGCGACGAGCCACCAGATCCGTGGGGACTGGGCGGCGGGCGAACCCCTACCTGTGAGACCTTCAACGGCCACGGTTAGTACCCTCCCACATACCCCCGGCTTCCGTCGCCCTTTGACCCATCAGCCGTCTGGCAGACAACAGCAGTAGCTGCATCGCCACAACGAACAGCCACCGTTTCGTGTCATCGTCACGCATCGCGTAACGCGGCGACGTGCCCAGCACAATCCGGATTTATCGGACAGTGTACCGGTCAACATCTACTGTGGACCGTCAGCCGGCAGTCGGACCGCAATTCGACAGAGTCATCTCGACCGTCCCAACACGACGGTGCGGATCGGTCGATTCCCTGCGACGTCAGCGGACCGGGCCACTCGGGCGGCTGGCGCCGAGGCTGATGAACGGGCGGCGCAACGGGTCGGCCGCGGTGGTCTGGGCCAGCGCGACCGCGGGTGGCGCACCGGCGGCCAACCGGCGGTGGTAGTCGGCCATGGCCGCGGCCGCGGCCAGGTCACCGACCCTGGTCAAGGGCGCGGTGACCGCCCGGCAGCCGATCGCCAGCAGCGCCCCGGCGAACCCCAGTGCCTCGTCACCCGGCCGGATGCGGGACACGCCGAGTTCGCACGCGGCGAGAACCACGTGCTCCGGCGGCCTGCGCAGCCGCGACATCTCGTAGGCGTACAGCCCGCCGTCGGCCAGTTCCAGCCGGGAGAACAACGCGTTCTCCGGTTCGTGCGTGCCGTGCGCGGCCAGGTGCGCCAGCCGGGCACCCTCCAGGGCCGCGAACACCTCCCGCACCCCGGCCCGCTGGCCGTCCAGCAGGACGGCGTCCGGGTACTGCTCGCGCAGCCTGCTCACCTCGGCGACCGCGGCCTGCAGGTCCGGGCCGGCGGCCAGCACCGTGCCACCGGGTGTGGCGGGGGCGGGGCCGCGCATCGCGGTCAGCCACGCGGTCGCCGACGGTGCGACCGAAACGGGTCGCCCCAGCAGGGACGGCAACACGCCCCACGCCACCGCGTACAGGTCCCCGGTCGGCACCACGACGAGCTCGCGGTCACCGATGAGCCCGGCCAACGGCCCCAACAACTGCTCGTCCAGCCGGCGCGCCCGCAGTTCAGCCGACCTGGACACCACGACCCGGACCGGCTCGGCGAGATAGTCCGGCGACAGCATGTCCAGGTCCGCACGCAGTTCCAGCGCGGCCTCGGCCGCGTCGGCCAACCCGCCCAACCGCACCAGCCGGACCCGGCCGTCGGTCACCACGACCGCGGCGATCCCCTGCCCGGACGCCACGAAGCTGACCAGCGCCCGGTCGCCCAGACACCCGGCCACCTCGTCCAGCGCCGCGATCGGCCGCGGCCGGCCCCACGGGCTCTCCCGCCAGCCCAGCCGTGTCACCTCACGGCCCAACGCCTCGTGCCGCGCGATCAGATCACCCACCGGCCGGCCCGACACCCGCGCCTGCTGCGCCTGCCGGGCCAGCATCCGATACTGCTGGACCCGGTCGGCCAGCACCGGATCGTCCAGCGGCGGCAACGGCTCGTACCGGTAGACCTGCGCCCTGGTGCGCTCCAGCCAGTCGAACAGCCGACGGGCGTCGGCCCTCGGCTGGTCCAACACCAACCGCACGGCCAATTCGCCCAGCTCCCGACCGTGCACCGCGGTGCCGGACACCAGTTCCAGCCCACCCATCCGGTCCCGCAACCGGCCCAACTCGGCCAGCCCGCCGCGCGCCTGCCCGAACGCGGCCCGCCGATGTCCGGTCGCCACTGCCAGTTCCGCCCGGCACAGCCGCAACATCATCCGGTGGTCCACCGGCGTGATCCGCCGCGGCTTCGGCACCAACGCCAACAACTCGGCCGCCCGCTCCGTCGCGCCACGCCGCAGTTCCAGTCGCACGGCCAACATCCGCGCGACCGCGGCCTCGTCCACCAGCCGCAACCCGGCCAACTCATCGGCCAGCGCCACCGCCCTGGCCGGCAACGACTTCGGCACCCGAACCGCCGCCAACGCGGTGACCACTTCGGACCGCAGCCGGGTCAGCGACGCGATCGCCGCCCACACCGGCGCCCGCCGCCGCAGATACCGCCGCCGCGCCGACGAGGCCATCCGCCGCGCCGTGACCTGGTCGCCCTCGACCAACGCGGCTGCCGCGCGCAACGCCTCCGCCTCGGCCAGGTTCAGATGATCCCGCTGCCGCCGCAGGTCCGGCAGCGCCTCGTCCAACAGCCGCGCAGCCTCCTCGGCCAGCCCGGCCGCGAGCAACGCGTCCGCCTGCGCCATCCGCAGCTTGGGCACCAGGCTCGGGTTCCGCTGCTGGTACCGCCGGTTGGCCTCGCCGAGATGGGCGAGCGCCGCCGGGATGTCACCCACCCGCCAGGCCACCACACCCAGGTTGTGATGCAGTACCGGGACCAGTTGGGTCAACGCGTCCGGGTTGGGATATCCGTCCCGCAATCCGGCCTCGGCCACGTCGATGCTGCGCCGAATGTCCTTCTGGGCCTGCGCCGGCCGGCCCGACGCGGACAGCGCGAGGCCACGGTTGAGCAGGTTCGTCGCCAACCCGAGATGGTCGGTGATGCCCTGCGCCCAGGCCCGGTCGCTGACCAGGACCGCGCGGGCGAGCTTCGCGACGCTCTCCTCGAGGCGGCCTTCACGCATCAGCATCACGCCGTGCTGGGCCTCGATGGTGGACTCCAGCTCGGCGCGCAACCGAGGGTCGGACACATCGGCCAGATGCGTGCCGGCGGTGAGCAGGTGTTCGACACCGTCCTCGAAACTGCGTTCCTCCGCGTCGCTGTATGCCAGGGTGATCAGGATCCGCACCCGGAGTGCGGCGCCGTCCGAATCCGCGTCCGGACCGAGCATGCGCAGGGCGCGCCGCAGCGACACGACGGCCTCGTGCGGCCGCAGCGCGTTGATGGCGAGGCGGGCTGACCGGTACAGCTTGTCGGCCCGCTGGCGCTGGTTCTCCGGGCCTCCGCGCCGTTTGCGGTGGCGATCCGGGGCGGGCACGGGTCTATATCACCACAAGCCGCACTGGTGACGCTGTCCACCCGTCGGGCGATCCGGGCAGTACCTCGGTCGGACTACAACACGATGGTAGGGGTCACTACTGTCCGTGCACGTTGGCCGGACTGTTCGGCCAGATGTACCACGATCTGCGTAATGCCCTTCGGCACTTCCTGGAGGGCGAACCGGCCGCCCTCGTCGGCACTCGTGGTGGCCGGCTCGTGGCCGTCCACGCGTACCTCGATCCGGTGCGGCCCGCCGGGCACCAGCCAACCGTCGAACCGGTTGCCGTTGGCGGCCGGCGCGAGACTGACCATCACGGTCAGGTCGCCGACGGTGAAGGTGATCGTGTTCGGCGCCGCGGCCCCGCGCACGCCGACGAGTTGATCATCGCGCTGCCAGGTGGCCACCTCGTAGTCGAGGTCGTCCAGCTCCATGGCGAACCGGGTACGGACGACCAGGTCGTCGGGCAGCGGATCGGCGAGTTCGAGTAGGGCGGCCAACTCGGCGAGCAGCCGCTTGTCCTCGGCGGGCAGGCCAAGCTCCAACGCTCTCTCCTCACCCGCCGCTGTACGCCCCGGTGGGCGCTCGGTCGGGTTCACGACATGCCTCCTTCTTCGTGGAGGTGCCCACGGAGCCGCTTGATGCAACGTCCCCGCTTGGGACCGATGCTGCCCCGTGGCATCCCCAGTTTCTCTGCCACATAGTCATATTCAGCCCGGCCGCCGAGCACCGTCAGCCGCAACAGCTCCTGGCACTCGTAAGGCAACCGGCTGAAGGCCCGCCACAGCAACCGGTCGCGGTCGGACCGCAACGTCTCCTC
>DASXXM010000090.1:0-25741 GCA_036503065.1 Pseudonocardiaceae bacterium
CTGCTGACTCGGATCGAGCGGCATGAACTGCGGGACCCGTGCCAGATAATCCTTGGCGGCGGCGATATCACCGCTGTGTTTGAACGCGTCGACGAAGTAGTCGTCGACGTAGAAGGACCACACGAGCCAGTCGGTGAGGATATCGGTCTTGTCGGCGGGCGCGTCGGGCAATGCGGCGGCGTACAACAGCCCGTAGTCGTCGGCGGCGACCTTGGCCTCGGTCCATGGCGCGACACCGGCCGCCGGGTCCAGCATGCCCATTTCCCTGGCCCACGCCAATGCGTGTGTTCTGGCCGTCGTCAATTCTGGGTTCAGCCTTGCCGGGCGGGTCATCCGGATCTCGGGTAGCCGGAACGGCCGCGACTTGCTGTCGGTTGGGGTGTGCTTGGCAGGCGGTGTGCTGAGCCGTCGTGCGATCGCCGTCAGTTCCGCCGCGGCGCTCGACTCCGGGTTCGCGGCCTGTAGGCACGCCAGGGCCGCGTCGAGTTGGCGATGTGTCTGCTCGTGCGCCCAGACACGGGCGCCGGCTTCCTCGATCAGGTTGGCGCAGGTCCGCAGGTCGGCGTCGTCCAGCGGGGCCGCTCGGTGATACAGCTCGGCAAGTCGCCCCGCGGCGCCGTTGCCCGCGTTGAGGGCGGCCACCACCGGCAGCGACTTCTTGCGGGCGCGTAGATCGGACAGCACCGGCTTGCCGGTGTCGGCCGGATCGCCCCAGATACCAAGGAGATCGTCGACGAGCTGGAACGCAAGACCGAGGTGTTCGCCGAACTGGCGCAGCTGCCAGACCCGCTGTGGTGCGGCGCCGGCGGCCAGTGCGCCGAGCTCGCACGCGACGGCGAACAACGCGCTGGTCTTGTCGCCGGCCATCGTGACGCACTCGTCCAGTCGCACGTCGGTCCGACCTTCGAACGCCGTGTCGGCGGTCTGGCCGTCGACCAGCCGCAACAGTGCCGCGTCGAGCCGTGCCACCCCCTGGGTGGACAACGGCGGTCCGTCGGCGACGAGGGCCTCGGTGGCCAGGGTGATCAGCGCGTCGCCGGCCAGGATGGCGGCGGGCACGCCGTAGACCGTCCACGCGGTCGGGCGATGCCTTCTGGTCCTGTCCTCGTCCATGACGTCGTCGTGCAGCAACGAATAGTTGTGCGCGAGTTCGACGGCGACCCCCGCGTTGGTCGCGCGGTCCGCGGTGCCGCCGACGGCCTCCGCCGCCAGCATCGCCAGGGTGGGCCGGACCGCCTTGCCGCTGTTTCCCGCCAGCGCGCGGCCCTGTTCGTCCCACCAGCCGAAGTGATAGCCGATGACCTGGCGGGTGGCCGAGTTCATCCGATCCGCCGCGGCCCGCAGCCCGGGGGTGACCAGTTCGCGGGCCCGGTCGAACGGGTCGGCGGTAGCCCTAGCTGTGGCCATCGACGCTCCCGAGCTGAATGTTCTCCAGCACCCCCAGCGCGTCCGGCACCAGCACGGCCAACGAGTAGTAGCAGGTGATCAGGTAGTTGATGATCGCCTTCTCGTCGATGCTCATGAACCGCACGCTCAGGCCCGGTTCGTACTCGTCGACCAGACCGGTCTTGCGCAGGCCGATGACTCCCTGGTCGGCCTCACCGGTCCGCATGACGATCATCGAGGTGGTGCGCTGATCGGTGATCGGGATCTTCCAGCACGGGTAGACGGGCACGCCGCGCCACGCGGAGACCCGCCCGCCGGGGACGTGCACGGTCTCCGGCGAGATGCCCTGCCGGGTGCACTCGTCGCGGAACGCGGCGATGGCCTCCGGATGGGCCAGGATGAATCCCGGGTTCTTCCACACCGTGTTGAGCAGCTTGTCCATGTCGTGTGGGGTGGGCGGACCGCTGCGGGTGTAGATGCGCTGGCTGAAGTCCGCGTTGTGCAGCAGGCCGAAGTCCTTGTTGTTGACCAGTTCGTGTTCCTGCCGTTCCCGCACCGCTTCGATGGTCAGGCGAACCTGCTGCTCGAGTTGGTCGATCGGCTCGTTGTAGAGGTCCGATACCCGGGTGTGCACCCTGAGGATGGTCTGGGCGATGCTCAGCTCGTATTCGCGTGGCTTCATCTCGTAGTCGACGAAGGTGCCGCTCAGCGGAGGCTCGCCGCGATGGCCGGAAAGGATGTCGATCGACGCCTCACCGTGCGGGTTCTGTGCTTTCTGGGCGGTCGCCTGCTGCTGCCTGACGTGGGCGCGAAGTGCCTCGGACTGATCCAGCAGTTCGCGGAACGTCGACTTGGCGAGCGACATCACCGTACCTGCCGTGGTCGCCTTGACTGAATAGTCCCAGGTGCTGTCGGCATCGAGCAGCGTCTCGTCACCGAAATAGTCGCCGTCGGCCATTATGGTCAGCGTCGACTCATGTCCGTAGTCGCCATCGCGGAGTTTGACCAGCCGGCCGTGTACCAGTAGGAAAAGCTGGTCGGCCGGGCTGCCGGCGGTCACCAGTACCTCACCCGGCTCGCATTCACGTTGGGTGAACCGGCTGGCGAGCAGGCCGAGCAGCTCAATGTCGCCGCAGTCGCGCAGTAATGGCAGTTCGGTCAACTCGGCCGGAATGATCTGGACCTCGCTGCCGGTGGTCAGGAAGTCAAGTCGGCCGTCACCCAGTCGGTAGTTCAGCCGCCGGTTGACCCGGTACGCACCGCCCCTTGCCTCCACCCATGGCAGCAGGTTGAGCAGCCAACGCGGTGTGATGCCCTGCATCTGCGGCACGGACTTGGTCGTCGACGACAACTTGCGTGCGGCCGTGGTACTGAGACTGAGTTGCCCGGCGCCGTTGTTTCCGGTGCGGTCAGGTGTATATTCCGTAGTCATTTCCGACACGACTCGACCACCATTCAGAATGGTTAGTTGGCTGGCTCCAGCCCTCGAAGCAACGACAACGCTATGTCGCTGCCGGCGGTCAAACAAGAGTGGTCCGGTTGGTTTAACACGATCGGGTTGAATAGTGGATGTTCGATCATGGGTACAAGGGCGCGAAACGCACATCTCGTAGGCTTGGTGGCGACCTTGCCACACCGCATCGGGCCAGCTGGGGGCCAGATCGGTCGAAAGCATCTCGGGTGCTCCGGTACGCTGGGAACCCGTTTGTCGGAGTGTGGACAACATTTGCAACAAGGTGTATTTTGCACCGTCTCCGTAAATGTGGATGGTGGTTGTCCAAGGGGCTGCGCGGCCGTTTCGAGATCATGAACACCGGCGGCGTGCGGGATGTGCTCACGTGCCGCGTGTTGTGCCGACAGCGGGCGGCTGTTCGAAACCCGGTCGAAACATCCGCCGTTGCTTGACATCGTGCCGGCGGCGAGGCGAGCGTGCCTGCCGACGCACGCATGAGGAGGGCCTGTGACATCGCATCTCGATCACCCGCTCGGCGGAACCGTCACGGCGACGGTCATGGTGCCCTTCGAAGGCGCGGGCGGCGCGGTCGCGGCACTGAGTTGGGGGCAGGCGGAGATGTGGCGCGCCATCGCGGACCAACAGTCCTGGATGCCCCTCGGCGGTCCGGCCGAACTGCCGCCCGCCAAGGACGTCGAGGACATCATCGCGGCGATGCGGTGGATGCTGGGCCGGCACCGGTCGCTGCGCACCCGGCTGCGGTTCGACCAGGAGGGCGGCGTGCGGCAGGAGGTCGCCAACTGCGGCGAGGTCCCGCTGCACGTGGTGGACGTCCCCGACGACGGCGATCCGGCCCGGGTCGCGGCCGACGTGGACGCCGGGTTCCGGCGCGCCGAGCTGGACTACGAGCACGACTGGCCGCTGCGGATGGCCGCGATTCGGCAGCGCGGCGTCATCACGCACCTGGTCGGCGTGTTCTGCCACCTGGCACTGGACATCGAGGGCATCGCCGCGCTGTTCCGTGGTGGCCTGGGCGCCCTGTTGCTGACCGAGACCGATGCGGCCGCGCTGCCGGCAACCGACGCGCTCGACCCGCTGGACCAGGTCGCCTGGCAGGGCGGCCCGGCCGGCCGCCGCCACAACCGGGCGGTGCAGCGCTACTGGACCCGTCAATTGGCTCGCGTGCCCGCATACCGGTTCGGCGCGTCCGATGACGAGCGGCGGCCGAGGCACTGGCAGGCCACGCTGCGGTCGCCGTCGGCGTACCGGGCGGTGTGGTCGATCACGGCGCGGACCGCGGCGGACTCGTCCGCGGTCCTGCTCGCCGCGGCCGCGATGGCGATGGCCAGGGCCACCGGCTGCGATCCCGCCGTGTTCCAGGTCGCGGTCGGCAACCGGTTCCGGCCGGGGCTGGCGGACTCGGTCAGCTCGATCGGCCAGAGCTGCGTGTGCGTGATCGACGTGGCGGACGCCCCGTTCGACGAGGTGCTCGACCGCGCCGCCCGCGGCGCGCGAAACGCCTACCTGAACGCGTACTTCGACCGTGACCAGATGGAGGCGCTGATCGCCGAACTCGGCCGGGCACGCGGCGAGCACATCGACCTGACGTGCTTCTTCAACGACCGACGCGCTCCGCACCATCGGCTGCCGGACCGACCGGCGTCGGCACCCGAAACCCCGGCCGAGACCACGATCACCTGGGGCCCGCACTCGGACACGCCGTTCGCGCCGCTGTTCGTGCACATCAACGACACCGCACACGCCGAGGTGGAACTCCTGCTCCAGGCGGACACCCGCTGCTTCCCACCCACCCACATGCGGACATTCATGTCCGATTTCGAGGCCACACTTCTCGCCGCCGCGGCATTCGAGTGAATGCCGAGCAATGGCCCACCGGGTAAAAGCGGGCCGGACCGGTGATCCGCCGCCGTTTGACAGTGCGGCGAGCAGATCACCGGCCCGGTCGGTACCCGGCGTCCGGACGCGTCAGGCCAGGCCGAGCTGCCTGGCGATGACGGACCCTTCCGCATAGCAGTCGAAGCGCTTGATCTTGCCGTCGACGAGCTCGAACACGTCGCAGCAGGGGGCGTCCATCCGCTTGCCGGTCGGCGGGACCGTGCCCGCGGGCGTCTCCAGCGGTCCCAGATGGGTGCCCTGCAGGGAGAGCTGCACGATCACCATGTTGTCGACGACGTAGAAGGTGTGCAGTTCGCGGTGCATGTCGGGGAATGCCTTGGCGTAGACCTCGACCGTCTTCCCGAGCTCCGCCGGACCGCGGTAGGTGTACGGAATGGACTCGTCGGTGAAGGTCCCGTCCTCGGTGAACTGTGCGATCCAGCCTGCGACGTCCTTGTCCTCGGCGACCTGGTACGCGTTGCGGATGATCTTCTCGTTCTCGTGCATTTCCAGTTTCTCCATCAGGTGTAGGGGTGCGACCGTGTTACGGGATCCAGGGCGCCTTGTAGGTGCCGGTGTCCGCCAGGAAGGCGGTGAAGTCCTCGGCGGCCCATTCCTCGGCGATCTTGCCGTTGGCCAGCCGGTAGAGGTCGGTCGCGTCCCAGCGCACCGCTCGCCCGCTGGCCGGGATGCCCAACAGGGGCCCGGTCTGCGTGCCGGTCACGACCAGGCGGACCACGACCTCGTCGCCCTTGGCGACGATGTCCTGCGGGGCGGCGTGCAGGTCCGGCAGCGAGGTCACCACGGTGGTCATGAGGCCTGCGACGTTGTCCCGCCCGGCGACCGTGCCGACCGTCCCGCCGTGCCACTGCATGTCCGCGGTGAAGTACGTCGCCGCGTGGTCGCCGTGGTGTCCATTGAGGACGTCCCGCATGAACGCCACCACCACCGCCTCATTGGCCCTGGCCTCGCGATCGGCGGATAACGCCGCCGGCTGGCCCGGGCCCGCCGTCTGTGCGTTCGCCGCGGTGCCCGCGACCGTCAGGCCGCCTGCGGCGATCCCGGCCATGGCCGCTCCCATGGCGATGCGTTGCCACTTCTTCATGACGCTCTCCTTGGTCTTCCTCCGGTGTCGAGTCACTTTAACACTCAAGTCATACCGATGCGCAAGTGTCTTGGTGCATCTCATTGAGGACCTGATCGGAACACTGGATGTCGAGCAGGATAACTTGACTGTTCACGTCATGATGGTCACGACGCCGGCATGCGTCAGCCCAGCAGGGCACTGCGGGGCTTGGGTCAGCGGGCGGGCGAGTCGATGCGCTGCAGGATCCGTTCTGCATCCTGGCCGAGCCGGCGCAGCCGCTCCGCGGACAGGTTGTCCACCACCAGGTGGCGCACGAACGCCACGTGGCTCGGCGCCGCCGACGCCAGCTTGCGCATGCCGGCCGGCAACAGGATGGCGTTGGTGAAGCGCCCGTCCGTGGGGTCCGGCTCGCGCCGGACGTAGTCACGGGATTCGAGGCGCTTGACCAGGTGCGAGAGGCGCGATAGCGATGCGCTGGCCCGCTCGGCCAGTTCACTCATCCGCATGGTCCACTCCGGCGCCTCGGCGAGCATCGCCATGGTCATGTACTCGACCATGCTCAGGTCGGCGTCGCGCTGGAGCTGGCCGTCGATGGCCCAGGGCAGCCGGGTGATCAGGCGGACCACCGACAGCCACGAGGCCAGCTCGCCCGGTGTGAGCCACAGGTCCGCGTGCTCGTCCGCCTGCGACGACTCGGACGTGGTCATTCGGGGAGAGTATCAAGCGCCGCTCGAGCGCCGGACGTATCAGCGTGCCGGCGAGTCGATGTGCCGCAGGATGCGCTCGGCGTCCTGACCGAACCGACGCAGGCGTTCGCCGGACAGGTTGTCCACCACGAGATGGCGGACATGGGCCACGTGGCCGGGCGCGGCCGCCGTCATCTTGCACATGCCGGCCGGCAGGAGGATGGCGTTGGTGAAGCGCCCGTCGGCCGGGTCCGGCTCGCGTCGGACGTAGCAGCGCGATTCGAGCCGTTTCACCAGGTGCGAGAGCCGTGACAGCGAGGTGCTGGTGTTCTCCGCCAGCTCGCTCATCCGCATCGTGCCAGCGGGCGCCTTGGCGAGCATCGCCATCGTCATGTACTCGACCATGCTCAGGTCGGCGTCCCGCTGCAGTTGCGTGTCGATGGCCCACGGCAGCCGTGTCATCAGGCGGGCCACCGACAGCCACGATGCCAGTTCGCCCGTGGTGAGCCACAGGTCTGCGTACTCATCGCTCATCGACGCCTCCTCGATCGCATTGACATGAACTTTCAAGCTATCTGACCGACCTTAGTGCAGTCCAGGGCATAGTAAGCCAATCTCCACTTGACTGTTCAAGTCGTCGTCGCTAGGGTTCACTTGAACGCGCAAGTTGGAACGTCGAGACAGGAGGCCAGTCGGCCATGAAGGTCGCACTCACCGGAGCAACAGGGTTCGTCGGATCGCATGTCCTCACCGAACTGGTCGAGCACGGCCACCAGGTCATCGCGCTCGTCCGCGACACCGCCAGGGCGGACACGGTCGCCGCGCACGGCGCCACCCCGGCCGTGGTCGACCTTTACGACACGCCGGCCGTCGCACGCCTGCTCAGCGACACGGACGGCGCCATCCACACCGCCAGCCCGGGCGACGCCACGAGCGCGGACGTGGACTCCGCGGTGGTCGACGCGGTGATCGAGGCGTACGCCGGCACCGGCAAGCCCTACCTCCAGATCAGCGGCATGTGGGTCTACGGCGACAACACCGCGATCAGCGAGGAGTCGCCATTCAACGCGCCCCCGCTGGTGGCCTGGAAGGAGGCGATCGAGCGCAGGGCCCTGGAGGCGAAGGACATCCGCGCGGCCGTCATCGTCTCCAGCGTCGCCTACGGGGACGGCGGCGGCGGAATTCCCGGACTGCTGCTCGGCTCACCCCGGGACGCGGCCGGCAACCTGATCATGGTCGGCACCGGCCGGCAGCACTGGTCGACCGTGCACGTGGCCGACCTCGCGGAGGTCTTCCGGCGAGTCCTGGAAGACGACACGGCGGCCGGCTACTACGTGATCGGCAACGGCCACAATCCCACCGTGGCCGAGCTGACCGAAGCCGCCGCCGCCGCGACCGGCGCCGCGGGAGCGGTCCCCGGTTCCGATGACGAGGCCAGGGCGCGCCTTGGCGACTATTTCGCCGAAGTCCTCCTGCTCGACCAGGCCCACGCCGCGACAAGGGCGCAGTCCGAGCTGGGCTGGTCGCCGTCCCGCCCGACGCTCGTCGAGGAGTTCCGCAACGGCAGCTACCAGCGGGTGGCCACGGCGGGTCCGCAGGACGCGTAGCTTGACGAACTGATCGAGCAGGACGAGGCGAAGGAGTCGGATGCCGGACGCACGCCGCGAGCCGTGGGTCCGGCTGCGCCGGCACCTGTGGCAGCCGCCCCGGCCACACGGCGAGCAGCCCCGCGAACGTGTGGTCGGCCCGCTCGAACTGTTCTACGACCTGGCCGTGGTCGTCCTCGTCGCCCAGGCAGCCCACCACCTGGCCGGACACCTGACCTGGCGCGGGTTCGGCGAGTACGCCGCGGTGTTCGCGCTGGTGTGGATCGCCTGGGTCAACGGCAGCCTGCACCACGAGTTGCACGGCCGCGAGGACGCTCGCGGCCGCAGCACGTTCCTACTGCAGATCGTGATACTCGCCGCGATGGGCGCGTTCATCCCCGCGGCAGGCGGCCCACGGGCCATCGCGTTCGCCCTGACCGCGGCGGTGCTGTTCGCGGTACTGACCGTCCTGTGGCTGCTGGCCGCGCGCTGCGACAGCCCCGAATACCGGCGATCGAGCCGGCTGTTCGTCGCCGGGACCGCGACGTGTGCCGTCCTGCTGGCCGGCACCGCCCTCCTGCCGGCCGACGCCCGCACACCGGCCTGGGGCCTGATCGACGCGAGCTACCTGGCCGGCTTCGTCGCCGTCTTCCTCGGCGCGCTCCCCGCCCAGGCCGCCGTGCTCACCGTCACCGACGCGCTCATCGAGCGGTTCGGGTTGCTCATCATCATCGTGCTCGGCGAAACCCTCACCGGTGTCGTCACCGGACTGGCGGGCGAGCCGGTCACCACGCTGACGATCGCGGTGGGACTGGCCGCCGTCGTGGTCGGCTTCGGTGCCTGGTGGACCTACTTCGACCTCGCCGGACACCGCCCACCCAGATCGACGCGCACCGCGGGGCTGCTGTGGATGCTCAGCCACCTGCCCCTGACGGCCGCCGTCGCCGCGATGGGCGCCGCCATGGTCAGCCTCATCACGCACGCGCACGACGGTCGGACACCGGCCGGCACGGCATGGGTGCTGTGCTCCGGCGCCGCCGTCGTGGTCGGCGCCACGACGTTCGTGGCAGCGAGCCTGCAGGCCTGGCACGACGACCGCGGCCTGTACCGGCCACTCGCCCGCACCTGCGCAGCCGTGGCCGTCGCGTGTCTCGTCCTTGGCGCCCTGCGGCCGGCGCCGCTCGTCCTCTGCCTCGCCCTCGTGCTGCTGCTCGGCATTCCGTGGGCGCTCGCCGTCGCGCACCGCATCACGAACGAGCCGCCGCCGAGCTGATCTCAGGTGCTGCCGCGGTAGGTGAACCGGTAGCCGACACTTGCCGCGAAATTGCCCGGCTGGCCCGGTGTCGCGTCGACGACCGCCACGATGTCGTAGACCGGGGTGCTGCCGCCGGGCAGCGTCATTCGGACGTGCGTGCCGCGTTCACCGCGGAAGGCCGCCTCGATGTCGGTGGGATTCAGCCCGAGTAGCGCGGCGTCGTCCCGCAGTGTCCGCTCGGCGCCGGCCACGCTGCTGGACGGCAGCGTCACGGTGGTCTGTCGTGGCTCGCCGGTGCCCGACGGATCGATCACGTCGGGCGCGGTGGTCGAGGACCGTACACTGTGGACTTCACGCTGGAGCACCCCGTGTGGCAGCGTGATCCGCGCGACCAGCCGCTGTCCGGGTGCCGGTTGCACCGAGGCGAGGCTGAACGTGTCGCGGAACGCGAGGTCCGCGCGGGACGGGCGCATGGTCAGGTCGATGTCGAACACGCCGTCACGCACCACGTCGTCGATCGCCGCGTTGTGGAACTCGTTGACGGTAAAGGAATAGTTGACCTGGACGGTCCGATCGTCCTGGCCGATGACCGCCACCGAGACGGCCAACCAGTCCCGCACGAGGCCGGGCAACACGCCGCCCTGGCCGGAACCGGGGGCGATGCGGGACATCAGCGATGTGATCCCGGGCCGGCTCAGGCCGAGGGTGACCGCGTCGTCGGCCAGGCTCGACGTTGCCGCCGCGACATCCGAGAACACCCGCTCGACGACGATCCGCTGCGGCGGACGCGGGTTCGCCCCGCCTGCCGGCGTGTTGTCGTCGCCGGACGCGGTGATCACGAAAGCCTGCGTCGACAACGTGCCGGTGGGCAGTTCGATCCTGGTGACGATCGCAGGCCCGCCGCCGGCACGCTGGTACGAGCGGTCGTTGCGGCCAGGTCGGAAACCCAGTTCGGCGCGGGTGGGTGGCCGGCGCAGATCGATGACCGCGGTGTCGTCCCGGACCATCGAGCCGGGTTCGCTGTTGCCCGATCGAAGCATCGGTGTGCGCCCTGTCATTGCGACCACGGCAACTTTGGCCAGTGCACGTTGACCTGACCGTTGACGTCCAGTTTCCAGTTGGTGAGCATGTCGTGCTCTATCTGTGGCAGCCGGTTGGACAGTAGCTGCTGGTTGATTCGGTCGTCGAGCGGTGTGGCGACGATCTGCCGGGCCAGATCGGGGTTGTTCTGGAGCAGTTGCTGATAGGCGGGCAGCGTGTCCTGGGTGATGTAGTTCCACCGGGAGTTCTTGTCCGCGATATTGAAGTCCGGCAGCGGGGTCTGTAGTTTCGCGCTCACGCTCTCGTCAACGATCACGCCGGGATCGTTGATCTGTCCGCTGACGGTCAACGGCGAGAAATGTCCCGGGGTCTGGGTGCCGGGAATGCTCGCCGCACCGGTCACCGTCATGCCGTAGGTCACGGCTTCGCCGACCGGCCAGTCGTGCTGGCGCATCTGGTCCCATTGCTGGTCGATGACCTGGTTCTGTTCGCGGGACAGCAGCAGTCCGTTGCCGTTCTGGATCTGCGACGGGTCGCCGCTGGCGATCTCGTGCCATGCCGTCTGCGTCTGGTTGTCGATCAGCCCGGCCGAGTGCATCTCGTCGATGGCCGGCAGGCCACCGTTGAGATACGCCTCGTGCATCGACGCCTGGTCCATGAAGATGTTCTTCTGCATCGCGAGGAACTTGTCCTGGTACCAGCCGAGTTGGTCCCCGGTCATGCTGCCCAGCTTGCTGAGGTCGGTCACCTCGGGCGGCAGCATCGCGCGTTGCCAGTCCGGCATGGTGTTGATCTGGTCATTGAGGGAGTTCGCGAACTTCTTCATCGAGTCGAGATCGGTGAATCCGGCGGCGAAGGACGGGCCGATCATGTTCGCCATGCCCGCCCACTGGAGTTCCGGGTGTGCCAGGAACAGTTTGCCGTAGAAGTTGTAGACGTCGCGAACGTTCTTGGCGTTGCCGTCGAGGCCCTTCTGCGGATCCCAGGAGTTGAGGTCGATCCCGGCGTCGTTGGCGGCTTTCACCAGCCAGTACTGCTTGAGCAGGGCCGCGTAGCGGGTGGGGTCGCCCCCGGCGGCGCGCGCGGCGTCCAGTTGCTTCTTGAGGGTCGCGAGGTCGGTGGACAGGCCGGCGTCGACACCGCCGTTGAGCTCCCCCTTGGGATTACTCGGCGTGCCGCCGCCGAAGCTCTTGGCCACCGCGGCATCCGCGGCCACATAGTCCTGCCCCGCCGTGCGCACGTTCTGGCTGATCTTGCCGAGCAACGTCACCGTCCGGGTGAGCCCGTTGAACAACTGTTGTTGCAAGGACGAGTTCGCGCCGGCCACCGAACTGCCGAACGTGCCGAAGACCGACGGGTCCAGGGCCATCGAGCCCAGGTCGCCGACCACGGAGCTCGTCCCGGACACCAAACCATCCATAGTGGATACGGTCGAGAAGACCGCACCGGGGTTGAGTTGATACGCCTCGGCAGTCACCGCGCCCACTCCTTGTCCTGTGGCCTGCCCGCGCGACTGTATTCGTCACGGGCAGGCCATCGGACGGCACAAATACCCACCCCACCGGTTCAGGGTGACGGGGCACAGCGCAGTTGGGGAGCGGCCGGACGCGCGCCACGGGCGCTGACGTCGGCCAAGCCCACTCCGGCGAACGCCGGAATGACCGCGAGGTTGGCGTCGATCGTGGTCAGCGCATCGAGGGTGGTGCCGCTGACCACGCGACCCGCGGCAGCGCCGGCCACCGCGCCGCGGTCGGCCGGCACACTCGCACAGCCTGCCTGCAGTGTCCGGAGAAACGCGACCGCCCGGTGAGCCGGCAGCGGCCGGCCACCCACCCGCAGCGCCACCGCCACCGTGCCGGTCGTCAGCGAGTCCTCGCCCATCACGCCGAACGCGCCGTCCGCGTGTTGCTGAGACTGCAGCCAGTCCAACGCCCGGCCAACCACGGCTCGGTGATGGCCGACCGCCAGCAGTGCCTGAACGACGTAGGGCGTTGCCAGCACATCGGAGCGACAGACACCTGGCGAACCGGGTTCGAACGAAGCGGGAAATCCGCCGTCCGGGCACTGGGCGCCCGCCAGGAATGCCACCGCGTCACGCGGTGCGCCGCCGGCGCGGTCGAGGGCGATGATCGCCATCGCCTGGCTGGTGACGTCATCGCCGCCCGGCACGAACGGCAGGTCCTGAAATTCGCCGGACGGTGTCCGCAGGGCTCGTAGCCCCTGTAGCACGTTGACCCCGCCGAACGATGCCGGGTGCGCGCCCTGGGCTTGCGCGACGATGGCGATCAGCGCATGCGCCATGACCGACGACGTTGTCACGCCGTCGCCCAGGAACCCGGGCAGCACGGTAGGTCCCGCCAGCCAGGCGGTGGCGTTGCGGGCATAGTCCCTGGCGACACCCGCGGCGTCGAAGTCCAGGACCGCCCTGGCGGTCAGATCGGGAAAGTCACCTGGTAGGCCTTCGAAGGTCAGCGCGACGCGCTGCTGGTCGGTGAACTCGCGGGCCAGCCAACCCGCGGCGGCTTTGGCCGCGTTGCTGGTCTGCGGTACGGACGCCGCGGCGGCGGGCGTGACCCCGCCGGCCACGGCGGCCGCCACCGCGAGGACGATACCGACAATCGGGAACAGCGGGCCACGCATGCGACATCCTTCCATCAGCCGGACATGCGGCATCCGCTGACCACACCGGCTGAACCCCAGACCGGCGTGGGAACACGCCGATGAGCCATCACCGTGACGTAGAGGTTGGCGGATGTCAATCCACCAAAGGGAAGTAGCCACTTGATGGTGCCATCCGCGATCGGGAGCGGCCGGTCGCCCTTTCTGTCTCTCATTTGTCCACTACGGACCCGCCAATATGGGCCAATCGAAACGGGCAGCGTACCTCGTCAACCCAGGACGGTCGACTCGCGGACAACCAGTTCGGGTTCGAACACGACCTGCCGATGTTGATGGGACTGGGCAGCGTGAGCCTCATCGACCAACAGCTCCATCGCCGCCTGCCCGAGCTGCGCACTGGGCTGCCGAACCGAGGTCAGCGGCACCGCCGCCGCGCTGGCGAAATCAATATCGTCATACCCGACGATCGCCAGGTCACCGGGCACCAGCAGACCCCGACGGGTCATGGTCTGCAACACGCCCAACGCCAACAGATCATTCGCACAGAACACCGCGGTAGGCCGCGACCGGGCCGGCAGATCCGCGATCAGATCCCCGGTCTGCCGCCCGGCAGCCACGTTCAGCGCCCGAGTCTCCATGACCGTGAGCGCACCGGGCCGCATACCGGCCGCACGCAACGCCAGCCGCGCCCCGGCCAACCGCTCACTGACCTGCTTGATCGGCAACGGCCCGCCGACGAACGCGATTCGCTTGTGCCCCTGGGCAATCAGATGAGCCATCGCGAACTCGCCGCCCACCTGGTCGTTGACCGACACCGAACACTGTCGAGCGCTGGAACCGTGATCGACCAGCACAACGGGCGTACCGCGACGACGGATGACGTCAACGGCGGGTGTCCGCCGCGCGACCGGTGTTATCAGGACACCGAAGGCCCGCTGTTCCTCCAGCAGGCTCAGATGGTGCTCCTCCCGCTCGGCGTCATCACCGCTGTTGCACAGCACCACCGACAGCCCGTACTGATCCGCCGTCTTCTCGACACCGGCCGCCAGATCGGTGAAGAACGGGTTCCCGACATCCAGCACGACCAGGCCGACCGTGCGACCCCGCCCGGCCCGCAGTTGCCGGGCCGCCTCGTTGCGGACGAACCCGAGCTCGGCGATCGCCCGCAACACCCGGTCCCGGGTGGCAGGCGCGACCCGCTCCGGATGGTTGAGCACGTTCGACACCGTGCCGATCGACACGCCCGCGCGCTCCGCGACGTCGATCACCCCGGCCGGCTCGCGCACGCCGTTACCCCGCCCACCGGCTAAAACGTATCAAAGCTCGGGTGCCGGCCCGTCTCCCGCTGGTCACACCAGCCTCCTCAGCCTACTTCGCCTTACAGACCAACATAAGCGGTCACCCCGCGCCACCGCGTCGTAACAAGGACGACACCAACTATTGACGTGCCGGCGTGACGGAGATTACCTTGGGACCGCAGAAATTGAAAGGTTTCATCGGCTCGGGGAGGGCGCGCGTGACCAATCCGGCGGACACGAACGCTCGACTGGTGCTGACGAACGCGACCAAGAGCTTCGGCACGGTGCGCGCACTGGCGGACGGTTCGATCACGCTCTACCCGGGCGAGGCGCACGCGCTGCTCGGCGAGAACGGCGCCGGCAAGTCCACCCTGGTCAAGATCCTCGCGGGCGTGTATCGACCGGACGGCGGTGAGCTGCGGATCGACGGCGTACCGGTCGAGTTCGGTGGTCCGGCGGCCGCGCGCGCGGCGGGTGTCTCGATCATCTACCAGGAGCCGTCACTGTTCCCCGACCTCACCGTTGCCGAGAACATCTTCACCGGTCGGCAGCCACTGGGCACGCTCCGGCGGATCGACCGGCGCGCGATGCACCGCGACGCGAACGAGATCTTCGCCCGACTCGGGGTGCGACTGGACCCGGCACAGCCCGCACGCGGCCTGTCCGTCGCCGACCAGCAGATCGTGGAGATCGCGAAGGCGCTGTCGTTCAACTCCCAACTGCTGGTCATGGACGAACCGACGGCGGCGCTGACCACCGTCGAGGTGCTGCGGCTGTTCGAGGTGATGCGCACGCTGCGCTCGCACGGCGCGGCCGTGCTGTTCATCTCGCACCGGCTCGAAGAGGTGTTCGCGAGCTGCCAGCGGGTCACCGTCATGCGGGACGGCCGTTTCGTGCGCACCGCGCCGATCGAGGAGCTGACGGTCGACGACGTCATCCGCTCGATGGTCGGCCGGGACCTGGCCACGCTGTTCCCCAAGACGGTGACCGCCGCGGGCGAACCGGTCCTCGAAGTCGAGAAGCTGTCTACGGCAGGCGTTTTCGACGACATCTCGTTGACCGTCCGACGCGGTGAGATCGTCGCGCTCGCCGGTCTCGTCGGCGCGGGGCGCAGCGAGGTGGCCCGCGCGATCTTCGGTATCGACCGCCGCGACTCGGGCACGGTCCGGGTGCACGGCAGGACGCTGCCCAACGGCGATCCGCTCGCCGCGATGGCGGCCGGCGTGGCACTCGTCCCGGAGGACCGGCGCCAGCAGGGCCTGGTGATGGCCATGGGCGTCGATCAGAACGTCGCGCTCGCCTCGATCCGCAGGCTGGCGCGCTTCGGCCTGATCCGTCGCGCCGGTGAACGCGCGCTGGCGTCGAGCTGGTCGGCCAGGCTGCGGATCAAGTCGGGTCGACTCCGCGACGCCGTCGCCACGCTGTCCGGCGGGAACCAGCAGAAGGTCGTGCTGGCCAAGTGGTTGGCGCGCGACCCGGCGCTGCTGATCATCGACGAGCCGACCCGGGGCATCGACGTCGGCACCAAGGCCGAGGTGCATCGCATCCTCGACGAACTGGTTGGCGATGGCCTGGCGATCCTGATGATCTCGTCGGAACTGCCCGAGGTGCTCGGCATGGCCGACCGCGTGCTCGTGTTGCGCGAGGGGCGCCTGACCGGCAGCTTCAGCCGGGCGGCCGCCGACGAGACCTCGATCATGCGGGCGGCCACCGGACAGGACGCGGGAGCGGCGGCATGACCACCGACACGGCCGTACGCCCGGTCCACCGCTTCGAGTCGCTGCTGCGGGCGCGCGAACTCGGCATCGCGATCGTCATCGTCCTTGTCGTCGCGATTACAGCGGTGCGCAACGCGAATTTCCTGGCCGCCCAGAGCGTGCAGCAGTTGCTCAGCGGTGCGGCTCTCGTCGCACTGCTGAGTGTCGGCGAGACGATGGTGATCATCACCCGCAACGTCGACCTCTCCGTCGGGTCCACGCTGGGCCTGTCCGCGTACGTGGTCGGTGACCTCTTCAAGTACCAGCACATCCCGGTGCTGGCCGGGTTCGCCGTCGGCATCGTGGTCGGGGCCGTGGTCGGCGCGGTCAACGGGCTGGTCACGACGGTGCTGCGGGTGCCGAGCCTGGTGGTCACCCTGGCGATGCTGTACGTGATCCGCGGTGTCGACGGGGTGATCGTCAACGGCCACACGATCGATCCGAGCGCGATTCCGCGCGCCTTCACCGAAGTCGGCTATCGGACCTTGTTCGGCGTGCCGTGGCTGGCGATCATCGTGCTGGTCGTGGTGGCGGTCGCCGGGTACGCGATGCGGTCCTTCCGCGCCAGCCGCGATCTCTACGCCATCGGATCGAACCCGGAGGCGGCCGCCCTGGCGGGCATTCCGGCCGGCAGGAGGGTTTTCACCGCGTTCGTCATCAGCGGCACGCTGGCCGGGCTGGCCGGCGCGCTGTTCCTCGCGCTGCACGCGCAGGTCGACAACAGCGGCGGCCTCGGCTACGAACTCACCGTCGTGGCGGCGGTCGTCGTCGGTGGCGTGGCGATCTTCGGTGGCAGCGGCACGGTGGTCGGGGCCGCACTGGGCGCCCTGCTGCTCAACACCATCAACCAGGCACTGGTCGCGTCGAAGGTGTCCTCGTTCTGGAACATGGCCGTCGCGGGCGGGCTGCTGCTCGCCGCGATCGCCTTCGACCGGTGGCTGAGCCTACGCGTGGCGCGCGGGCTGAAGTCGGCGCGCGGGGTGCATCGTGACGTCTGACATGGCGACTCGCGCCCGGCGCCCGCACGATGACGTCAACACCGACGCGAGGCGGGCGCGGTGGCGCTCGGCCGCGCGGTGGGAGGTCGGACTCGTCGTCGTCCTGATCGGCGTGCTCGTCTTCGGCGCGGCCGAATCACCGACCTTTGTGGACTCGTCGACGTTCTTCTACCTGGGCATCAACGTCGGCTACCTCGCGATCATGGCGCTGCCGATGACGCTGATCGTGATGACCGGCGAGATCGACCTGTCGGTGGCGTCGATCCTCGGCCTGTCCGGGTCCGTGCTCGGCCTGCTGTGGCACCACGGCTGGTCGATCGTGCCCGCGGTCGTCGTCGCGCTGCTCGTCGGCGCGCTGGGCGGCGCGCTCAACGGGATACTCGTCGCAAAGGCCGGCCTGCCCTCGATCGCGGTCACCATCGGCACGCTGACCCTGTTCCGGGGACTGGCCGAGATCCTGCTCGGCTCGCTCACCGTCCCGGCCACGGGGGACCGGCAGTTCCCGGCCGCGCTGACGAACATCGGCGTGGCACCGATTCCCGGTACCCAACTGTCCTACACGACGGTCATCTTTCTCGTGCTGGCCGTCGTCTGCGGGGTCGTGCTGCACGCGACGCCGTTGGGCCGCGCGATGCATGCCATTGGCCTACAACCGGAAGCCGCGCAGTTCTCCGGCATTCGCGTGCGCCGCATCAAGTTCTGGCTGTATGTCGTGTCCGGTGTCGTGTGCGCGTTCGCCGGGATTCTGCTCACCCTGCAGAACTCCTCGGTCAGCTACGGCGCTGGCACCGGCCTGGAACTCAACGTGGTCGCGATCGTGCTGTTCGGCGGCGTCTCGATCTTCGGTGGCCGCGGCACGGTGGTGGGAGTCGTGCTGTCCGTTGCCATTTTCGGCGCCCTGCAGATGGCGCTGACACAGTTGAACGTCCAACCGGAAATACAGAACGTCATCACCGGTGCGCTGTTGCTGATCAGTGTCGTCGTGCCCAACGGCGGCGAGGCCATCGGTCGACTCCGCGAACGAATCAAGAGGAAGTGACCACACATGACTGGAGTCCGGGCGGCGCACCGCATAGCGGGTGTCGCGATCGCGGCGGTGCTCGCGGGTGTCTCGATCGTGGCCTGCGGTTCCTCGACGGGTAGCGGTGCCGGTCAGGCCGGCGCGGCCACCGCGGGCGGGATCAAGAAGGGCCTGACGGTGTACTTCATCCCGAAGGACACCCAGAACCCGTACGAGGTCCTCGCCGACCAGGGCGGCCAGAAGGCACTGGCCGAGGTCGGCGGCAAGGTCGTGGTCAGCAGCGGTACCCAGGACACCGCGACCGCGCAGATTCCGTCGATCCAGGCGGCGATCCAGGCGCACGCGGCCGCCATCGTCATCGCCGCCAACGACCCGTCCGCACTGTGCCCGTCGCTGAACCAGGCGTCGCGGGCCGGCATCGAGATCGTGTCGTTCGACTCCGACATCAACTGCGGCGGCAGCCCGAACCACCTGTTCATCAACCAGGCCAACACCCAGCAGATCGGCACGTCCGAGGTCGACCTGCTGGCCAAGCAGATCAACAGCACCGGCCAGATCGCGATCCTGTCGGCCGCCGCGAGCGCGACGAACCAGAACGCGTGGATCGGCTACATGAAACAGGAACTCGCGAAGTACCCGAACATGAAGCTGGTCACGACCGTCTACGGCAACGACGATCCCGCGACCTCGCTGACCGTGCTGCAGGGCCTGCTGTCGGCCTATCCCGACCTCAAGGGCATCATCTCGCCGACCACGGTCGGCATCTCGACGGCGGCCCAGTACTTCGACACCCACAAGGATGTCGCGGCCAAGATCGTGCTGACCGGCCTCGGCCTGCCGTCGCAGATGAAGTCCTACGTGCTGGACGGCACGGTGAAGTCGTTCGAGTTGTGGAACCCGTCCAACCTGGGCTACCTGGCCGGCTACGCGGCCGCATCGCTCGCCTCGGGCAGCGCGGGTATGCAGACCGGCGCCGCTTTCAAGGCCGGCAGCCTGGGCAGCTACCAGGTTGCCGCGCCGTCCGGCACGACAGGTCCGTCGGTCGTGCTCGGGCCGCCGACCGTGTTCGACGCGTCGAACATCAGCCAGTTCAACTTCTGATTCGCCGAGCACCACCCACCGACAAGGAGGCGCCACGGTGACCACCACCGCTCCCACCGTCACACCGCCCGGTATCCGGCGCGTGCCGGGCCGGCGTGTCAAGGTGGGGCTCGTCGCAGGCGGACTCGGTGCGTACTGGCCACAGTTCCCCGACCTGCTCCCGCGGTTGCGGCGCTCGGCCGAGCGGGTCGGCGAACGGATGCGGGCGATGGACTGCGACGTCGTCGATGTCGGGTTCATCTCCGACGAGCGGGACGGCGCGCGGGCCGCGGAAGCGTTGCGGGTGGCAGGCTGCGATCTGATCGTCGGCTTCCTGACGACCTACCTGACCGCGTCCATGCTGGTGCCGGTCGCGCAGCGGGCCGACGCACCGGTACTGCTGATCAACCTCCAGCCGACCGAGGCGATGGACCACGCCACGTTCGACACCGGCCAGTGGCTGGCCTACTGCGGCGCCTGTCCGCTGCCGGAGATGGCCAACACCTTCCTGCGTTGCGGCATCCCGTTCCGCTCGGTGTCGGGCCACCTCGAGGACGAGCGGGCGTGGGCCAGGATCGGCAGGTGGATCAAGGTCGCCGGGGTGCGCGGCGCGCTGCGGACCGGCCGGCACGGCCTGATGGGGCACCTCTACCCGGGCATGCTCGACGTCTCGACCGACCTGACCCTCGTCACCGCGAACCTCGGCGGCCATGTGGAAACGCTCGAGTTCGACGACCTGCGGGTCCGGGTCGCCGCGGTCACCGACCAGGAGGTGGCGGAGCGGATCGGGCTGGCCCGCGACACCTTCGAGGTCGACCCCAGCGTGCAGGACGAGGACTTCCGTTGGGCGGCAAGGGTGTCCGTCGGCCTCGACCGGCTCGTGGACGACTTCGCGCTGGACAGCCTCGCCTACTACCACCGCGGTCTGGACGGCGAGCAGCACGAACGGCTGGGCGCCGGCATGATCCTCGGCGCCTCGCTGCTGACCGCGCGCGGCATCCCGGCGGCCGGTGAGTACGAGTTGCGCACCTCGCTGGCGATGCTGATCGTGGACCGGTTGGGCGGCGGCGGTTCGTTCACCGAGTTGCAGGCACTCAACTTCCGCGACAACGTCGTCGAGATGGGGCACGACGGCCCCGCGCACCTGTCGATCAGCATGCGGCGGCCGCTGTTGCGCGGATTGGGCGTCTACCACGGCAAACGCGGTTGGGGCGTGTCGGTGGAGTTCGACGTCCGGCATGGTCCGGTGACCCTGGCCGGCATCGCCCAGCAGCGCGACGGCTCGTTCCGGCTCGTGGCGTCGACCGGACAGGTCGTCGGCGGGCCGTTGCTGCGGATCGGCAACACCACGTCGCGCGTCGACTTCGGCTGTGACCCGGGGGAGTGGACGGACGCGTGGAGCGCGACCGGGATCTCGCACCACTGGGCCCTCGGCATCGGCAACCTCATCCCCGAACTGCGCGCGACCGCGGACCTGCTCGGCGTCGAGCTGATCGAGGTCGAGCCGTGACCCACCATCGTGACAGTGAAGGCAGGTGATCCATGATCGACCGTGAGGCCGCGAAACAGGTGCTGCGCCGCCAGCGGATCGAGCTCCCGTCCTGGGCGTTCGGCAACTCCGGCACCCGGTTCAAGGTGTTCGCCCAGGCCGGTGTGCCGCGCGATCCCTACGAGAAGATCGCCGACGCCGCAACCGTGCACACCTTCACCGGGGTCGCGCCGACCGTCGCGCTGCACATCCCGTGGGACCGCGTCGACGACTACCGGCAGCTGGCCAAATCAGCCACCGAGCTCGGCATCGGCCTCGGCACGATCAACGCCAACGTGTTCCAGGACGACGACTACAAACTCGGCAGTGTCACCAATCCCGATCCCGCCGTTCGCCGCAAGGCGGTGCGGCACCTGCTCGACTGCGTCGACGTGATGGACCAGACCGGCTCCCGGGATCTGAAGCTGTGGTTCGCGGACGGCACGAACTATCCGGGCCAGGACAGCATTCGCGCTCGCCAGGACCGGCTGGCCGAAGCACTGTCCACAGTGTACGGGCGGTTGTCCGGTGAGCAGCGGTTGATCCTGGAGTACAAGCTGTTCGAGCCCGCGTTCTACACCACGGACGTGCCCGACTGGGGCACGTCCTACGCGCACTGCATGCAACTGGGGGAGCGGGCCAAGGTCTGCGTCGACACCGGCCACCACGCGCCGGGCACCAACATCGAGTTCATCGTCGCCTTCCTGTTGCGGGCGGACAAACTCGGCGCCTTCGACTTCAACTCCCGCTTCTACGCCGACGACGACCTGATGGCCGGCGCGGCCGACCCGTTCCAGCTCTTCCGCATCCTGTTCGAGGTGGTCAGCGCGGGCGGCCTCGACGTCGACACGGAGATCGCGTTCATGCTCGACCAGTGTCACAACATCGAACCTAAGATCCCCGCCCAGATCAGGTCGGTGATGAACGTGCAGGAGGCGACGGCCAAGGCGCTGCTCGTCGACGCGGCAGCGCTGGCCGCGGCCCAGTCCGCCGGTGACGTCCTCGGCGCCAACGCGGTACTGATGGACGCCTACAACACCGACGTCCGCCCGCTGCTCGCCGAACTGCGGACGGAACAGGGCCTCGACCCCGACCCGATGGCCGCCTACGCGCGATCCGGTTACCCGGCACGTATCGTCGCCGACCGCGTCGGTGGCACCGCGGCGGGGTGGCACGCCTGATGAGCACGGTCGGCGACCTCATCGCACGCTCCCACCGGCTTGGCGCCGACCCACGCAACACCAATTACGCGGGCGGCAACACCTCCGCCAAGGGCATCGGCACCGACCCGGTCACCGCGGCCGAGCTCGAACTGCTGTGGGTCAAGGGGTCCGGCGGCGATCTCGGCACCCTCACCGAATCCGGGATCGCGACGCTGCGACTGGACCGCCTGCGCGAGTTGGCCAAGGCGTATCCCGGCGTCGAACGCGAGGACGAGATGGTCGCCGCGTTCGACTATTGCTTGCACGGCAAGGGCGGCGCGACGCCCTCGATCGACACCGCCATGCACGCCCTTGTCGATCAACCGCATGTTGACCATCTGCATCCCGACTCCGGTATCGCGCTGGCCACGTCGGCGGACGGCGAGCGGCTCACCGGACGGTGTTTCGGCGACCGCGTCGGCTGGGTGCCGTGGCGGCGACCCGGTTTCCAACTCGGCCTGGACATCGCGGCGATCGCGGCCGCCAATCCGCAGGCGATCGGCTGTGTCCTGGGTGGCCACGGCATCACCGCATGGGGCGCGACCAGCGCCGAGTGCGAGGCGAACTCCCTGGAGATCATCCGGACAGCCGAGGCGTTCATCGCGGAACACGGCAGACCGTCGCCGTTGGGCAAGCGGGTCGAGGCATTCGAGCCGCTGCCACCGGACGCGCGCTCGGCCCGTGCGGCGGCGCTCGCACCGGTGCTGCGCGGCCTCGCCGCGACCGACCACCCGGTCGTCGGGCACTTCACCGATGCCGACGTCGTGCTGGATTTCCTTGCCAGCGAAGCACATCCCCGGCTGGCCGCGCTCGGCACGTCGTGTCCCGACCACTTCCTGCGCACCAAGGTCCGGCCGATGGTGCTCGACATCGCCCCCGACGCCCCGCTGGACGCGGTCCTCGCGCGGCTCGGCGAACTGCACCAGAGTTACCGCGCCGACTATGCCGCCTACTACGAGCGGTACGCGACCCGGGACAGCCCGGCCATCCGCGGCGCCGACCCCGCGATCGTGCTCGTACCCGGCGTCGGCATGTTCAGCTTCGGCAGGGACAAACAGACCGCCCGAGTGGCGGGCGAGTTCTATGTCAACGCGATCAACGTGATGCGCGGCGCCGAGGCGATCTCCACGTACTCGCCGATCGACGAGTCGGAAAAGTTCCGCATCGAGTACTGGGCGCTCGAGGAGGCAAAACTACGGCGAATGCCGCAGCCGAGGGCACTCGCGACACGGGTGGCGTTCGTGACGGGGGCGGGGTCGGGCATCGGCAGGGCGATCGCCATGCGACTCGCGGCCGAGGGTGCGTGCGTGGTCGTCGCGGACCGGGACGCGGCCGCCGCGGCCGCGGCGGCCGCCGAGATCGGCACCGCCGATGTCGCGGTCGCCGTGACCGTCGACGTCACCGACGAATCGGCCGTTGCCGCGGCTTTCGCCGACACCGCACGGGCTTTCGGCGGCGTCGACCTCGTCGTCAACAACGCGGGCCTGTCCATCTCCAAGCCGCTCGCCGACACGACCCTGGCCGACTGGGACGTTCAGCACGACGTCATGGCTCGTGGTTCGTTCCTGGTTTCCCGTGCGGCGGCGAACATCATGCGCGCGCAGCGGATGGGCGGCGACATCGTCTACATCTGCAGTAAGAACGGCGTCTTCGCCGGCCCGGACAACATCGCCTACGGCGCGGCAAAGGCCGATCAGGCGCACCAGGTACGGCTGCTGGCCGCCGAACTCGGCCCGGACGGCATCCGGGTCAACGGCGTCAACCCCGACGGCGTGGTCAAGGGTTCCGGCATTTTCGCGGGCGGCTGGGGGGCGCAACGGGCCGCCGTGTACGGGATCGACGAGCGGGATCTCGGCGCGTTCTACGCCCGGCGCACACTGCTCAAACGTGAGGTCCTGCCGGAACACGTTGCGGCCGCGGTGTTCGCGCTGACCGGCGGTGACCTGTCCCGGACCACCGGGCTGCACGTGCCGGTCGACGGCGGCGTCGCGGCGGCCTTCCTGCGCTGAGCTCAGACGCTGCGCGCACCTGAGAGGAGTCCGCCGGTGAGTTCGACCTTCGCCGCGATCGACCTCGGCGCGTCATCCGGCCGCGTCATGCTCGCGGAGGTCGACGGGTCGCGCCTGAGCCTGCGTGCGGTGCACCGCTTCCCGAACCGGCCGGTGTCCGTCGGCGGCACGCTGTACTGGGACATCCTCGCACTCTGGGCCGGCACCACCGACGGCCTCCGCATCGCAGCCGGCCAGGTCGATCGGTTGGCGGGCATCGGCGTCGACTCATGGGCGATCGACTACGCGCTCCTGGACGAAGACGGCCGGTTGCTCGGAAATCCGGTCCACTACCGGGACACCCGCACCGACGGCATAGCCGAGACGATCGGTTCGGCCGAACTGTACGCGACCACCGGCGTGCAGGTTCTCCCGTTCAACACGGTCTTCCAGTGGGTCGCCGCCCGCGACTCGACGGCGATGCGCGCAGCCGCACACGCGCTGCTGATTCCCGACCTGTTCACCTACTGGCTGACCGGCCAACTCGGCACCGAACTCACCAACGCGTCCACGACCGGACTGCTGGACGTCCGCAGCCGCCAGTGGTCAACGGCACTGTTCGACCGACTTCGGTTACGCGACAACCTCTTTCCACCTCTCAGGCAACCCGGTGAGCGGATCGGCCGCGTGCGCGGGCAGGCCGCGTTCGGCGACGTGCCGGTCTTCACGGTCGGGTCACACGACACCGCGTCGGCCGTTGTCGGCGTGCCCGCCCGTGACGAGCGGTTCGCCTACATCTCGTGCGGTACCTGGTCCCTGGTCGGCGTCGAGCTCGACAGTCCGATCACCACCGATGCCGCGCGTGCCGCGAACTTCGGCAACGAACTCGGCCTGGACAACACGGTTCGGTTCCTGCGCAACGTGATGGGACTGTGGCTGCTGCAGGAGTCGATCAGAACGTGGGAAGCGGCCGGCCAGCCGATCGATCAGGCACGCCTGCTCGCCGAGGCCGAGTACGTGCCCGCGGGCCGATTCGTCGTCGACCCCGACCGGCCGGAATTCCTGGCCCCCGGCGACATGCCCGCGCGGCTGCGGGCCGAATGCCGGCGCATCGGGCTGCCGGTACCGGAAACGCCCGCCGAGATCGCCAGGTGCGTCCATGACAGCCTCGCGGCCGCCTACCGGCGAGCGGTCCACGCCGCCGCCGAACTGTCCGGCAGGACCGTGGACGCGGTCCACATCGTCGGCGGCGGCGCGCGAAACGCGCTGCTGTGCCAACTCACGGCTGACCAGTGTGAGATCCCCGTCATCGCAGGACCGGTGGAAGCCACCGCATGGGGGAACGTTCTGGTCCAGGCGCGGGCGGCCCGCGTCCTCACGGGCGGCCTGCACGACCTTCGAAGTCTCGTGCGCAACACGGAAACCACGATCTACCAACCCCGGCCGTGACTGATCCGTACGTCACATTGCAGGTTACGGACAGGTCTGTAACTATGTGACCGAGGAGATTCGTGACGAGAGGAGCCGCGGCCATGGTGGAGGTGGCCAGACCTCGCCGCGGCGCTCCGCTGAAGAGTGAGGCGAGCGCTCGCGAGCGCATCCTCGCGACCGCGAATGAGTTGTTCTACCGCGACGGCATCCATGCGACCGGCGTCGACACGGTGGTCGAGCGGTCGGGCGTGTCGAAGACGAGCCTCTATCGGGTGTTCCGGTCCAAGGACGAGTTGATCGCCGCCTTCGCCACGGAGCGGGACCGGTCGTTCTGGGCGTGGTGGGATCGTGTTGCCGAGCGGCACGCCGACGACCCGCGGGCAGTGCTCGAGGCGCTGCTGTCCGGAGTCGCGAAGCTGGTCGGGCACC
>DASXXM010000091.1:0-5506 GCA_036503065.1 Pseudonocardiaceae bacterium
ATGCGCAGGCTGCCGGTGGCGCTGGTCCGCAGGGTGACCGCCATCGTGCTGTTGATCCTGGCCTGCGTCGCCGGATTCGACGCGATCACCGGCGGCAACACGCTCATCTGAACGGGTGTATTTTCTGCCACAGCCAGCTCATCGGCGGGAGGACGGCATGGTCGCGGTGGAGCCGTTACGCGGCGCCGTGCTGGAAGCCGTACTGGAACGCATCACCTACGCCAACGACGAGACCGGCTACACCATCGCCAGGGTGGACACCGGCCGCGGCGCCGACCTGGTCACCGTGGTCGGCGCGCTGCTGGGGGCGCAGCCCGGCGAGAGCCTGCGGATGCGCGGCCGGTGGGGCTCACATCCGCAGTACGGCAAGCAGTTCCAGGTCGACGACTACACGACCGTGCTGCCGGCCACCGTGCAGGGCATCCGCCGGTACCTCGGCTCCGGCCTGATCAAGGGCATCGGGCCGGTGCTGGCCGACCGGATCGTGGAGTACTTCGGCGTCGACGCGCTGGACGTGATCGAACAGCAGCCGCAGCGGCTCATCGAGGTGCCCAAACTCGGCCCGAAACGCACCAAGCTCATCGCGGCCGCGTGGGAGGAACAGAAGGCCATCAAGGAGGTCATGGTCTTCCTGCAGGGGGTCGGTGTGTCGACCTCGCTCGCCGTGCGGATCTACAAGCAGTACGGCGACACGTCGATCGACATCGTGCGCACCGAGCCCTACCGGTTGGCGACCGACGTGTGGGGCATCGGCTTCCGCACCGCGGACACCATCGCCAAGTCGGTCGGCATCCCACACGACAGTCCACAACGGATCAAAGCGGGCCTCCAGTTCACACTGTCCGAGGCCACCGGCGGCGGCGACTGCTACCTGCCGGAGCAACGGCTGATCGCCGAGGCCATCAAGATCCTCCAGGTGGACACCGGAGCCGTCATCGACTGCCTTGCCGACCTCGTCGACGAGGAAGGTGTTGTGCGAGAACAGCTCCCGGGCGATGACGGCGAACCTGTCATCGCGATCTACCTGGTTCCCTTCCACCGCGCGGAGATCGCGCTCGCCAATCAGCTGCGGGCGTTGCTGCGCACTCCCGCCGACCGGATGTCCGCGTTCGCCGACGTCGACTGGGACCGGGCACTGACCTGGCTGCGCGGCCAAACCGGTGCCGAGCTGGCGCCGGCGCAGGAGGAGGCGGTCCGGCTCGCGCTGACCAGCAAGGTAGCCGTGCTCACCGGCGGTCCCGGTTGCGGTAAGAGCTTCACCGTCCGGTCCATCGTCACGCTGGCCGCGGCCAAGGGGGCCAAGGTGGTGCTCGCCGCGCCCACCGGCCGCGCGGCCAAGCGGCTCACCGAACTCACCGGCCACGAGGCCGCGACAGTGCACCGCCTGCTGGAACTGCGACCCGGCGGCGACGCGGCCTACGACAAGGACCGCCCGCTGGACGCCGACCTGGTGGTCGTCGACGAGGCGTCCATGCTGGACCTGTTGCTGGCCAACAGGCTCGTCAAGGCGGTCGCGCCCGGCGCGCACCTGCTGCTGGTGGGTGACGTCGACCAGTTGCCGTCGGTCGGCCCCGGCGAGGTGCTGCGCGACCTGCTCGCCGACGGCACGCCGATCCCCAGGGTGCGGCTGACGCAGGTGTTCCGCCAGGCTCAGCAGTCCGGCGTGGTGACCAACGCGCACCGGATCAACGCGGGCGAATATCCGCAGGTCACGGGCCTGCCGGACTTCTTCCTCTTCGCCGAGGACGACGCGGAGGAAGCCGCGAAACTGACCGTGGACGTGGTGGCGCGGCGCCTGCCGGCCAAGTTCGGGCTGAACCCGCGACGCGAGATACAGGTGCTGGCCCCGATGCACCGCGGCCCGGCCGGTGCGGGCGCGTTGAACCAGTTGCTCCAGGAGGCACTCACCCCGTCCCGCCCTGACCTGCCGGAACGGCGGTTCGGCGGGCGCGTGTTCAAGGTGGGCGACAAGGTCACCCAGGTCCGCAACAACTACGACAAGGGCGCGAACGGCGTCTTCAACGGCACGCTCGGCGTGGTGACCGCGTTGGACCCGACCGAACAGAAACTCACCATCCGCACCGACGAGGACGAGGACATCGACTACGAGTTCGGCGAGCTGGACGAGCTGACCCACGCGTACGCCGTCACCATCCACCGCTCGCAGGGCAGCGAGTACCCGTGCGTCGTCATCCCGATCACGATGAGCGCCTGGATGATGTTGCAGCGCAACCTGCTCTACACGGCGGTGACCAGGGCGAAGAAGCTGGTCGTGCTGGTCGGGTCCAAGAGGGCCATCGGCCAGGCCGTGCGCGCGGTCGGCGCGGGCCGTCGGCACACCGCGCTGGACCACCGCCTGCGGAGTTAGGGTGGGCGGATGCGGCCGACGATCGCACCTGTCGTGTGGACACCACCGGGCATCCCGCCGCGCTCCGGCGAGCAGGCCAGCCGGCCGCCGATGCCGAGCCCGGACCTGATCGCGATCAACGCGACCGGCCCTGAGGACGTGGTGATCGACGATGACGGCCAGGTCTTCACCGGTGTCGCAGACGGCCGCATCCTCCGCCTGACACCGGACGGCGCCGTGGCCACGATCGCCGAGACCGGCGGCCGACCGCTGGGTGTGGAACTCGCCGGCGACGGTCGACTGGTGATCTGCGACGCCCACCGCGGCCTGCTCCGCGTCGACCCGGCTCGTGGCACGGTGGAAACGTTGGTCGACACGGTCGACGGCGCCCGGATGCGGTTGTGCGACAACGCGGCCGTCGGCCCGGACGGCTCGATCTACTTCAGCGACTCGTCCCGCCGGTTCGGCCTGGACCACTGGCAGGCGGACCTGTTGGAACACTCCGGCACCGGCCGCCTGCTGTGCCGGACACCCTCGGGCAAGGTCGAGGTACTGGCCGACGGCCTCCAGTTCGCCAACGGCGTGGCCCTGGCCGAAGACGGCTCGTTCGTGGCGGTGGCGGAAACCGGCGCGTACCGAATCAGCAGGGTCTGGCTGACCGGCGAGCGGGCGGGCCGGCACGACGTGCTGATCGACAACCTGCCCGGCTTCCCCGACAACATCAGCACCGGCACCGACGGCCGCCTGTGGATCGCCATCGCCAGCCCGCGCAACCCCGTGCTGGACTGGGCGCACGCCAGAAGCCCGTTGCTGCGCAAGGCAATCTGGGCCATGCCCCACCAGTGGCAACCCAAACCGAAGCGCACCGCCTGGGTACTGGCCGTGGACGCGGCGGGAACGATAGTGGCGGACCTACAAGGTGCCGGCGACCGCTACCACATGGTCACCGGCGTCCGCGAACACCAGGGCAAGCTCTACCTGGGCAGTCTGGCCGAACGGTCGGTAGCCGTGCTGGACCTGCCCCAGCCCTGACGCACGAGGAACTCGAACCCGGCACGCCGCAGATTCGCCGCACTGCCCGACCCCGGCACGGCGGTGGCAACAGCCATCGAACAACCGCCCGCCACCGCAAGCCGATGCCGAATCAACCGCGCCTGGGCACCCAGCCCCCGCCGCGCCGGCAGGGTGGCGGCCCCACCCAACACGGCAACACCGTCGTGCACGCTCATGGCAGCGGCCGCAATCGGCTCCCCGCCAACCAGGAGCAGAAACCGCCGCACCAAGTCCGACCGATGCTCCGCCGCGATGAACGCCGCAACAGCCCCACCAACCTGATACCCAGCCAACAGAACCCGAATGAACGACTCACCGTCGGCCTCGACAACGTCAGGATCACCAGCAACCGACCGCCCAAACCGACGAACAGCCAACCCACGCTCTCCGGAAAACCCAAACCCAGCAGCAGAAAGCCGACCCGCAACCCCACCATCCACTGTGGACGACGACGACCCACGGGCAGACCCCCGCCCAACCCTGGGGGCTACGGCCCTTTTCCAATCTACCGTTGTCAACCCCCCAATGGGTGGCTCCGCGTTGACTCATCAAAAATGCCCGCGTAGATGAGTCGTTGCCTCACCTAACAACGCCCGCGTACCGGCGTGGCACCCACCCCCACCAGCGGTGGTGACTCATCGTGATCGATGGGGTTGACGATGAGCCAACGCAAAGCCGTGACGAAGCAAACCGCCCGCCGCTACCGGTCGGCGTCCAAGACCACCAAAGCGACGATCTTGGACGAGTTGTGTGCGTTGACCGGCTGGCACCGCGACCACGCCCGCAAAGCCCTCCGTACAGCACTGACCCCGAAACCCGTGACACGCCAACGGACACCACGCCCACCTGTCTACGGCGAGCAGGTGCTCACCGCGCTGCGGAAGGTCTGGGCGGTGCTCGACGCACCATCCGGGAAACGGCTGGCGCCCTTCCTGCCCGAGATCGTTGACCGACTCATCGCCTGCGGCGAACTAATGATCAGCGAACCCACCCGGTATCAACTGGTGCGGATGTCCGCAGCCACCATCGACCGCCGCCTGGCACCCGAACGGGCCCGCTGGCAACTGCGGGGCCGGTCACTGACCAAACCCGGCAGCCTGCTCAAATCCCAGATCCCGATCCGCACCTGGGCCCAGTGGGACGAGAACCGGCCCGGCTTCGTCGAGATCGACCTGGTCGGCCACGAGGGCGGCAACCCCGCCGGCGAGTTCGCCTCCACCCTGACCGTCACCGACATCGCCACCGGCTGGACCGAAGTCCGCGCGGTCCGCAACAAGGCCCAGAAGTGGGTGCTGGCCGCCCTGAAAGACATCGTGGCCGGGTTCCCCTTCCCCATCCTGGGCATCGACTCCGACAACGGGACGGAGTTCATCAACGCCCACCTGCTCGCGTTCTGCGCTGACCACGAGATCACCTTCACCCGCTCCCGGCCCGGGAACAAGAACGACGGCTGCCATGTCGAGCAGAAGAACTGGTCGGTGGTCCGTCAGGCGGTGGGCTACCACCGCTACAGCGGTGATCTGCAGGTCGACGTACTCAACGGGATCTACGCCCTGCTGCGTGATCAGATTAACTTCTTCACGCCGCAACAGAAACTGCTGTCCAAGACCCGACAGGGCGCCAAGGTGATCAAGAAACACGACAGTGCGCAGACCCCGTTCCAACGGGTCTGCGTCGACCGTCACGTCGACATCGCCGACGTGGCCGTGCTGCGGGAGTACTACACGACCCTCAACCCGGCGGCGATCCGCCGGGAGATCGTCGCGCTGGGTGACGCTCTGGCCCGCGAGGTCACCCGTCCTGACCTGCCCACCCGACCTTATGACGGGCTGCGTGTCGCGGGCATTTCGGGTGAGGCAACGACTCCGCCTACGCGGGCATCTTGACGTGAGTCAACAGGACCGGATTTGGCTGACCTGTGGACAACTCGATCGGCCCCGTCTCGGTGACAGGGCCCATCGACGGAACCTGACTACAGGCCGAGATCGGGGTCGAACGCGCCCTCCTGCAGGCGGTGCTTGACCGTGGTGAGGAACCGGCCCGCGTCGGCGCCGTCGACGAGGCGGTGGTCGTAGGTCAGCGACAGGTAGGCCATCGAGCGGATCG
>DASXXM010000092.1:0-9698 GCA_036503065.1 Pseudonocardiaceae bacterium
CAAACGATGGTGTCGCCCGACACAGCCATCGCGGTGGTGTCAGGCGACACCGGCGAATCGATGCGGCCGCCCAGCAACAACGTGGTGGTCATGCTGTGGGAGTGTGCCGCTCGCGTGCCTCGAACAGGGCACGAACCCCAGGGTTGCCGCGCACCAGGTCCAGCGCGAACGCCGCGTGACCGGGGACGTAACCATTCCCGATGATCATCTCCACGTCCGCGGCCAGGCCCTCCGCGCCCAACGCGGCCGCCGGGAACGACGTGGCCATCGAGAAGAACACCACCGTCCCACCCGCCGCGGTCGCCAAAATCGCGCCGTGCTCACAACCCGGCACGTCCACACACACCACCGTCACATCCACCGGCGCACCCACCGCGCCGGCCACCGCGACCGGATCACGCGCATCCGCCACCACCACGTCATCGGCCAACCCCGCCGCCCGCACCGCCCGCGCCTCGCCCTCGGTGGGAACCAACGCCACCAGCCGCCCCGCGCCCGCCGCACGCGCGGCAGCCAGGGACAGCGAACCGGACTTCCCCCCGCCACCCAGCACACACACCGACGGCCGCCCCCTACGACGCACCACACGATCGGTCAGCGCGGGCGCGCCGCACACATCCAACACCGACAACGCCAGCGGCTCCGGCAGGTCCTCGGGCAACACAGCCGCGATCGAACGACCGAACAGGACCGCAGTGCCGGCCGCCGGCACCTGCTCCGACATACCGTCCCACCCGGCAAGGCCATCGGTGATCCGCAACGGCGTCAACGTCAACGACACCAACGTCGCCACTCGCTGCCCCACCACCAGACCCAACGGGGAGTCCGGGCCGACCTCGCGGACCGTGCCCAACAGCATCCCGCCCGACCCCGTCACCGGGTTCTGCATCTTGCCGCGCCGCGCCACGATCTCGCACACCACCGCCCGCAACACCGCACCCGAGCCGTGAGTCTCCCGCAACTGCCGAAACGACGCCGCATCCAGGTTCAACAGCCGCACGTCCACCACGACCTCGTCCGGCCACGGCCGCGGATCGGCGTCCAACACCTCCGCCTGCTGCGGCAGCACCCCCGCCGGCGACACCACCCGATGCAACCCGACCGGCGAACCGGACCGGCGTGTCAACGACCCCGTCACACCCAGCTCCCTGCAATATTTACGTTCCTCGGACGCTATGACAGCATATCTTTGCGCGAAACTGACGCAGAGGAGTAGGTATGACCGTCGTCTGGGAAGCTACCACCGCCACCACGGACAGCCAGCCCTACGAGTACGCCCGCCACGAACTCGTCGAACCCGACTGGCGGCGCTTCCCCGGCTGGCGCCACATCACCGACACCCAGTGGCGCGACGCCCAATGGCAACGCGCCCACTGCGTCAAGAACCCCAAACAACTCCGCGACGTCGTCGGCGACCTACTCGACGAACGCTTCTACACCGACCTCGCCGCCGACCAAACCGGCTTCGCCACCATGTCCATGCTGGTCCCGCCACAGATGCTCAACACCATCGCACCCCACGCCACACCCGCGAACACCACCGACGCGTGGCTGGCCGACCCCATCCGCCGCTACATGATCCCCGTACACACCGACCGCGACCCCACCTGGCCCAGCCACCCCCACGCCACCCGGGACTCCCTGCACGAAGCCGAAATGTGGGTCACCGAAGGCCTCACCCACCGCTACCCCACCAAAGTCCTCGCCGAACTCCTCTCCACCTGCCCCCAGTACTGCGGCCACTGCACCCGCATGGACCTCGTCGGCAACTCCACCGACCAGATCCACAAACACAAACTGCAGCTCAAACCCGTCGACCGCCAAGACCACATGATCGACTACCTCACACGCACCCCCGGCGTACGGGACGTCGTCGTATCCGGCGGCGACGTCGCCAACGTGCCATGGCCCCAACTCGAAACGTTCCTCACGCGGCTACTGGACATCGACACCATCCGCGACATCCGCCTCGCCACCAAAGCCCTCGCCGCCCTACCCCAACACTGGCTGCAACCCAAACTCGTCGAAGGCCTCGAACGCGTCGCCAACACCGCCCGCCGACGCGGCGTCAACCTCGCCATCCACACCCACGTCAACCACGCCCAAACCGTCACCCCACTCGTCGCGGAAGCCGCCCGCGCCGCCCTCGACGCCGGCGTGCGCGACGTACGCAACCAGGGCGTACTCATGCGCGGCGTCAACGCCACCACCGCCGACCTGCTCGACCTCTGCCTCGCGCTGCAAGGCGAAGCGAACATCCTGCCCTACTACTTCTACATGTGCGACATGATCCCCAACGCCGAACACTGGCGCGTCGCCGTCTGGGAAGCCCAGGAACTCCAACACGCCATCATGGGCTACCTACCCGGCTACGCCACCCCACGCATCGTGTGCGACGTCCCCTACGTCGGGAAACGCTGGGTCCACCAACTCACCGAATACGACCGCGAAATGGGCGTCTCCTACTGGACCAAGAACTACCGCACCGGCATCGAACTCGGCGACCCCGACGCCCTCGCCCGCCGCTACCCCTACTACGACCCGATCAGCACCCTCCCCGAAACCGGACAACGCGCCTGGGCCGAGCAAACACTCCCCCAGTAACCGGCGACGGCGCTCCCCAACCAACCTGCGCCCTCCTGGTGTTTTTGGCTTGATCGCCGCGGTGACCGGAACCTCGGCTGTCAAGCTGGACTTCAATCATCACTGAAGTGACAGAATTAAATAACCAGGGGACCGACAGGCTACCTGACCTGGTCCGGTAGCCTTTTGCGCATGACAACTCTTCGCTCGCGCGTCGGCGCCTGGGTCGGGCGCAGATATCTGGCGCGAACGCAGAAAAAAGGCTTCAACCTGGCCAAGATGTCATTCCTGCCCGACGCCGCACTCATGCCCCTCAAACGAGACGGCCTCGACCCCATCGCCGAACTCGCCACGAAACGTGAAACCGAACCCATCAGCCGGATACCACTCCCCTTCGGCATGAACGCCTGGCTGGTCAGCGGCTACGACGAAGCCAAAGCCGTACTGGCCGACACAACCGCATTCAGCAACGACTTCACCAATCTCGTCGGCGGCAACGCAGGCCTCACCGACGAACAGAATCCCGGCGGCCTCGGATTCGCCGATCCCCCGGTCCACACCCGACTCCGCAAAACACTCACCCCCGAATTCACAATGCGCCGACTCGCCCGGCTCACCCCCCGCATCGGCGCCATCGTGAACGCACAACTCGACGCGATGGAAGCCACCGACGGCCCCATCGACCTCGCCACCGCCTTCGCCCTGCCCATCCCCTCCCTCACCATCTGCGAACTGCTCGGCGTCCCCTACGAGGACCGCGACGAGTTCCAACGCCTCGGCACCGCCCGATTCGACCTGTTCGGCGGCACCAACGCGTCACTGGGCGCCATCACCGAATCCCTCGCCTACCTGCTCGACATCGTCCGCAAACAGCGCCGCTCCCCCGGCGACGGCCTGCTCGGCATGCTGGTCAAGGAACACGGCGACCAGATCGACGACCGCGAACTCGCCGGCCTGGCCGACGGCCTGCTCACCGGCGGCCTGGAAACCACCGCCAGCATGCTCACCCTCGGCGCGCTCGTCCTGCTCCGCGACCCCGACACCTTCCGACTCGTCCACGACCACGACGACGCCATCGACCGGTTCGTCGAAGAACTCCTCCGCTATCTCACCGTCGTCCAGGTCGCGTTCCCCCGATTCGCCCGCGCGGACATCGACATCGCCGGCACCCGAATCGGCACCGGCGACATCGTCGTCGTCTCACTCAGCGGCGCCAACCGCGACACCACACTGGGCAGCGACATGGAGCGGTTCGACGCCACCCGCTCCCCCACCTCGCACGTCGCATTCGGCTACGGCGTCCACCGGTGCATCGGCGCCGAACTGGCCAAAATGGAACTCCGCGCCGCCTACCCCGCCCTCGTGCGGCGATTCCCGAAACTGCGCCTCGCCGTCCAACCGGAAGAACTCGCGTTCCGCAAACTGTCCATCGTGTACGGCGTGGAATCCCTCCCCGTCACCCTCGACTGACCCGCCGCCGATGCCGTTCTTGACCGAGCTGACGTCCGGCTGGACCGGAACGGTCGATTTCGGTCAGCACTGAAGTTATAGAACTGGAGAGACCGTGACCGACTTCGACGTCCCGAACGACGAACGCTACTTCGAGGACTACAAACCGGGCGCCACCTACGAGTTCGCCGACACCAGCACCCTCGACCAGCAGCGGATGGTCGAGTTCGGCACCGAATTCGACCCGCAGACCTTCCACGTCGACCCCGACACCGCCGCGACCGGACCCTTCGGCGGCCTCATCGCCAGCGGCTGGCACACCGCCGGCATCACGATGCGGCTGCTGGTGGACAACTTCCTGTCCAAGGTCGCCACCCTCGCCAGCCCCGGCATCGACGAGATCCGCTGGCTGCTGCCGGTACGCCCCGGCGACACGCTCCACCTGCGCGTCACCGTCCTGCACACCAAGCGGTCCGCGTCCAAACCCGACCGCGGCATCATCAAGAGCAGCATCGAGGCCCTCAACCAGGACGACCGGGTCGTCATGACCATGATCGCGATCACCTTCATGCTGCTACGCGACCCGTCCTGACCCGGCAGTTCCGGTCCGGCTACCGTCGTCACCAGCAACCTCTCATTTCTGGACGGAGCAGACGTGTCGTTGGGCGCATCGGTCGAACGGCCGGCCGTGCCGGGCAAAGTCGAGTTGGGCGAGGTCGAGTTCGCGATCGGCGGCATGACGTGCGCCGCCTGCGCCACGCGCGTCGAACGCAAGCTCAACAAGCTCGACGGCGTCACCGCCACCGTCAACTTCGCGACCGAGAAGGCCAGCGTCCGCACCGCTGGCGCGATCACTCCCGCCGACCTGATCGCCGAGGTCGAACGCGCCGGCTACCGGGCCACGCTGATCGAACCGGAACAACCCGCCGACGACACCGACGCGCGGCACGTCCAGTACCTGTGGCGCCGCCTCGTCGTGGCCCTGCTGCTGGCCGCACCACTGGGTGACCTCTCCATCACGCTCGCGCTGGTCCCGTCGCTGCGCTTCCCCGGCTGGCCCTGGGTGCTGCTCGCCATGACGATCCCCGTCGTCGGCTGGGCCGCGTGGCCCTTCCACCGCGCCGCGCTGGTCAACCTCCGGCACCGCGCCGCCACCATGGACACGCTCGTGTCGATGGGCATCACCGCCGCCACCTGCTGGTCGATCTACACGATCTTCTTCAACAGCCGGGCAGGCGGCGATGCCACCGGTGCCTGGGGGCTGATCTTCGCGCCCGGCGGGGCCGTGTACCTGGAAGTGGCCGCCGTCGTCACCACGTTCCTGCTGGCCGGGCGACTGTTCGAAGCCAAGGCCAAACGACGCGCCGGCAGTGCCCTGCGGGCACTGGCCATGATCGGCGCCAAGGACGTCGCCGTGCTGCGCGCCGACGAACAGGAATACCGCATCCCGGTCGGCGACCTGCGCGTCGGCGACCGGTTCGTCGTCCGGCCCGGCGAGACCATCGCCACCGACGGCGAGGTCATCAGCGGCCACTGCGCCGTCGACACCAGCACCATGACCGGCGAATCCATGCCCGGCGAGGCCAGCGAGGGTTCCGCCGTGCTCGGTGGGACCGTCGCGCTGTCCGGGCGGCTCGTCGTGCTGGCCACCCGCGTCGGGCGGGACACCCAGCTCGCGCAACTCGTCGCCCTGGTCGAACGCGCCCAGACCGGCAAGGCCGACGTCCAACGGCTCGCCGACCGGGTCAGCGCCGTGTTCGTGCCCATCGTGATCGCGCTGGCCGGGGTGACCCTGGCCGGGTGGCTGCTGCTGGACGGGTCGGCCGCCCGCGCCATCAGCGCGGCGCTCGCCGTGCTCATCATCGCGTGCCCCTGCGCGCTCGGACTCGCCACGCCGACCGCGCTGCTCGTCGCGTCCGGGCGCGGCGCCCAACTGGGCATCTTCATCAAGGGCCACCAGGCACTCGAATCCGCCAGGATCATCGACACCGTCGTGCTCGACAAGACCGGCACCGTCACCGCGGGCCGGATGACCGTCGTGGACACCGCGGGCGACCGAGCCGACGTGCTGCGCATGGCAGGCGCCGTCGAGGACGCCTCGGAACACGCCGTCGCCACCGCGATCACCGCCGTCGCCCGCCGCGAACTGGGCACGCTCCCCCAGGTCACCGGATTCACCAGCCTCGCCGGGCTCGGCGCCCGCGGCCACGTCGACGGCCGGTCCGTGCTGGTCGGGTCGGCCCGGCTGATGGCCGCCGACGACATCGACGTGCCCACCGACCTGCACGAACAGCGACTGGCGTGGGAACGCGCCGGGCGCACCACGGTGCTGGTGGCCGTCGACGGGTTCGTGACCGGCATGCTCGCCCTCGCCGACACCGTGAAGCCGTCGGCCGCCGCCGCGATCCGCGAACTCACCGCGATGGGCCTGCGCACCGTGCTGCTCACCGGCGACAACGCCGCCACCGCGCACGCCGTCGCCACCGAGGTCGGTATCGCCGAGGTCATCGCCGAAGTCCTGCCCGACGGCAAGGCCGACGTCATCGCCCGGCTCCGGGCCGAAGGTCGCGCCGTCGCCATGGTCGGCGACGGCGTCAACGACGCACCCGCCCTGGCCGGCGCGAACCTGGGCATGGCCGTCGTCACCGGCACCGACGTCGCACTCGGCGCCGCCGACCTCATCCTGGTCCGCGACGACCTGCGCGTCGTGCCCTGCGCGGTGGCACTGGCCAGGGGCACCCTGCGCACCATCCACGGGAACCTGCTGTGGGCATTCGGCTACAACGCCGCCGCGCTGCCGCTGGCCGCGTTCGGGCTGCTCAACCCGCTCATCGCCGGTGGCGCGATGGTGCTGTCGTCGCTGTTCGTCGTGTCCAACAGCCTGCGCCTACGCCGCTTCGGCGACCTCGCCGACTAAGCCCGCCGACTGTTCAGCCCGCCACGCGCTGCCGGAACCGGGCCAGCATGGCCTGTTCGGCGTCCGCGTCGGCGTCAACACCCGACCAGCGCGACAGCAACACGACCACCGCGGCGAGCAGCGACACCTCGGTGATCGCCAACGCCACCACGCCGCCCACCCGCTGGTCGGACAGCAGGCTGTGCACCCACGGCAACGCCAACGACCGGTACAGGTTGTCGCCCGCGTCGCCGTTGCCCACGACCCGGCGCGTGGTCAACAGGATCGCCGCGAACACCGTGTCGCTGGGCATCGCCGCCAGCAACATGCCCAGCCGCGCCAGGTTCGGCAGCCGGCGCGGCGTCGCGTCCACCCCGATCACCACCCACGCGAACAGCAACCCGGTCGCGAAGAACCACACGTTGATCGCGGTGTGCGCCCAATGAAACCGCACCGCCGCGTCGAACAACCCGGTGAAGTACAGCGCGAACGGCGACCCGGCGAACAACACCAACACCACCACCGGATGCGTCAACGCCCGCAGACCGGGGGTCCGGAACAGCCACGACAGCCACTCCCGCACCCCCGGCAACTCGTCGGACTCACGGAGTGTGTCGCGCAGCAGGGTCAGCGGGGCGCCCAGGACCAGCAGGACCGGCGCCGCCATCGACAACAGCATGTGGCCGGCCATGTGCACGCTGAACATCGCGGGCGCGTACCGCCCGATCCCCGAACACGTCGCCACGAGCACGAGCAAACAACCGGCCAGCCAACTCACCGTCCGGCCCACCGGCCAACGCCGGTGTCGCCGCACGCCGACCAGATAGCCGACCGCGAGAAGTATCGCCAGTGGCCCGAACAGCACGTCGACCCGCCAGTCCAGGATCAACCGGGCCACCGTCGGCGGGCCATCCAGGTCGTAGCCCAGCAGGGTCTGCTGCGCGGTCGCCGGCCGCCCCAGGAACGCGGGTGGCGGCAGGTGCGTCTGGCCCACCGCCACCGCCAACCCACCGGCCAGCAACACCAACTCCGCACCGGCCAGCCGCGCCAACCGGCCGGCCGAACCACCCGCCGTCAGCCCCGCCAGCGCGCTACGGCGCCACCGCAGGCCCAGCACACCCAAGATCGCCGCGACCGCCAACTCGACCAGCATCAGCACGCCGTACGTGCCGCGACCCAGCTCGCCGACCGGCACCAGCACCAGCGCATCCACCACACCCGTGGTGACCAACACCAGCCAACAGCCGGTGGCCAACCGGGCGTACCGCCGGTTCAACGCCGCCGCGCTACCCCCCGCCCTGGCGGCACTCGCGAGGAACGCGACCAGCACACCAAGCCACACCGCCGCCGCCGGCACATGCAGCAACAAGGCCGAAGTCGCCAGGTCATGCCCTGAATCCGACGACGAGTGCCCGGTCACCAACGGCGGCAACAACGCGAACACGGCAAGCCCGGCCACCACAACCGTGGTAGCCCACCGCAACGCCAACCGAGCCCCCACCACGACCAGCACCACGACAACGGCCGTCACCAGCCAGGCCCGTGGCTCCTCCAACGCCCCCAACAGCGTGAACAGGTTGTTCGGCGCAATCACTTGTGAAATCGGTTCACCAACGGAGTCACTGATGTCAAACGGCACCAGCACCAGCGCGGTGACCAGCCACCCAAGCCCCCACCAGGTTGCGGCCCGCACCGCCGAATACCCGGTAGCGGACAGCTCCCCGTCCGCCCGCGGTCGCGTGAAACACGCCGCGAACACCAGCGAGCCGACACACAACGTCGCGGCGAGATCGGCCACCAGCCGCACCAGCGGCGTGCCGAGCCGGACCAACGGCCCCGGATCAGCGTTGCCCAGCTCGGTATAGGGCGCGGAACCGGCCGTCACCACCAATACGGTCACCAGCGCCACCCCCAGCGCCGCGGCCGCGACCACCAACCACCGCACCGAAGCCCGGCTGAGCTGCTGACGGTCCCTGGTGAACACGAAACGTGAGGGTAGTCCGGCACGTCGCCCAGCACGTGCGGCAGGGTGGACCGCCGCGCGCGTGCCTCGTCGAACCGAACAGCCCACACCCACGACGACCGGGTCGTAGGGCCTGTTCAGCTTGTGAAGTCAGTACACAGCCATTCTGCCGGTTACCACCGGCACCATCGGATCCTGCTGGTGCCGGTGAACGGTGCCGACCAGCGATCTCGACCGATCGGGCCATCGAGCGCGGCTGAATCCGAAGTCACCAAGCGCACAGTTGTGAACTCGGTACACAGGCTTGGCGCGGGTTACCGCGGGCACCATCAGAATCCTGGTGGCGCGGGGGACCAGCGCCGAAACGGGGCGCCAGAACAGCGGTGTGCCCGCGCCATGCTGCTCGTAGTAGACGGCTACGCCGTTGACCTGCACCGTGTGGGTACGGCGCACGCCTAGTCTTGGCACGTGCTACCCGCGCCCGACGATGGTGCCGGCCCGGTCGATGACCACCACATCCACCTCGACCGGTGCGTCGCGCAACACCTCACGCGCGACCTCGCGCGCCCGCCCTGCCACGAGGTCCCCGAGCTCGGCGCACTGGCGCAGCGCGTCCAGCGCCGTGTGCGCGGCCCGCACCCCGGCCACCACGGGGGCGGACGCGCCCGCGGACCCGGCCAGCGACGCGAGCACGTCGAGGTCGACCTGGGAACGGCCCGAGTGCAGGTCCAGATGGCCGGCCGCCAGTTTGGACAGCTTGCCGAACCCGCCCGCGATGGTCAGCCGCGCCACCGGATGCCGCCGCAG
>DASXXM010000093.1:0-5426 GCA_036503065.1 Pseudonocardiaceae bacterium
GGGATGCTCTACTCGCTGCCCTCGCGCGAGATCATCGCCGACTCGGTCGAGTACATGGTCAACGCCCACCAGGCGGACGCGCTGGTGTGCATCTCCAACTGCGACAAGATCACCCCCGGCATGCTGAACGCCGCGCTGCGACTGAACATCCCGACGGTGTTCGTGTCCGGCGGCCCGATGGAGGCCGGTAAAGCCGTGGTGGTGGACGGCGTCGCGCACACGCCCACCGACCTCATCACCGCCATCTCCGCGTCCGCGAGCCCCGCCGTCGACGACGACGGACTGACCATCGTGGAGCGGTCGGCCTGCCCGACGTGTGGCTCGTGCTCCGGCATGTTCACGGCCAACTCGATGAACTGCCTGACCGAGGCGCTCGGCCTCGCGTTGCCCGGCAACGGCTCGACCCTGGCCACGCACGCCGCCCGCCGGGACCTGTTCCTGCGCGCCGGCCGGACCGCGGTCGAGCTGGCCCGCCGCTGGTACGAGCAGGACGACGAGTCGGCACTGCCCCGCGCCATCGCGACCCCGGCCGCGTTCCGCAACGCGATGGCCCTCGACATGGCGATGGGCGGCTCGACCAACACGGTCCTGCACATACTGGCCGCGGCGCACGAGGGCGAGATCGACTTCGACCTGGCCGAGATCGACGCGATCAGCCGCCGCGTGCCGTGCCTGAGCAAGGTCTCGCCGAACTCCGACTACCACATGGAGGACGTGCACCGGGCCGGTGGCATCCCGGCCCTCCTGGGCGAACTGGACCGCGCCGGCCTGTTGGAGCGTGACGTGCACGCGGTGCACAGCCCGTCGTTGGCGCAGTGGCTCGGCGAATGGGACATCCGGGCGTCGGCACCGTCCGAAGCGGCCGTCGAACTGTTCCACGCGGCGCCGGGCGGGGTGCGGACCACAAAAGCGTTCTCCACCTCGAATCGCTGGTCCAGCCTGGACACGGACGCGGCCAACGGTTGCATCCGCGACCGCGCGCACGCGTACACCCGCGAGGGCGGCCTGATGGTGCTGCGCGGCAACCTGGCCGAGGACGGCGCCATCATCAAGGCGGCAGGCGTCGACGAGAGCCTGTGGCGGTTCACCGGCCCGGCCCGGGTGATGGAGAGCCAGGAACAGGCGGTCTCGGCGATCCTGGGCAAGCAGATCCAACCCGGCGACGTGGTCGTCGTCCGCTACGAGGGCCCTGCCGGCGGCCCGGGTATGCAGGAAATGCTGCACCCCACGGCATTCCTGAAAGGCGCAGGCCTCGGCCAGAAGTGCGCCCTGATCACCGACGGCCGCTTCTCCGGCGGCACCAGCGGCCTGGCCGTCGGGCACATCTCGCCGGAGGCGGCCGAGGGCGGTCTGATCGGTCTGGTCCAGGAGGGCGACCAGATCCTGATCGACGTGGGTGAGCGGCGGTTGGAGTTGTTGGTCGAGCCGGCCGTGCTGGCCGAGCGGCGGGCGAAGATGGAGGCGAGCGAACGCCCGTGGCAGCCGGTGGACCGGGTCCGTCCGGTGACGGCGGCCCTTCGTGCCTACGCCCGCATGGCCACGTCCGCCGCAACCGGCGCCGTCCGAGACGTCAACCGCTGAGCTGACGAGCCCCTGTCGCGGTCCGGCGCCGCACGAGCCAATTGTCCAGGGCGGTGACCCCGGCGGCGAGGCACAGGAACAGGACACCGACGACCACGGCGTTGACCAGGACGCTCAGGTAGCCATGCATGCGGACGTCGAGGAACGGATAGGGATAGAAGTCGACGATCGGGCCGCGAACAAGCGTGACGGCGATGTAGCACAACGGGAAGATCAGTGAGAGGGCGACCAGCCGGGACCCGCCGCGCTGGTGCGGCCCGAACAGCAGCCAGCCCAGCACGCACAGCACGGGTGACGCGGTGTGCAGCAGGGCGTCGGCGACGGCGGCCGAGCCGCTGAGCTCCTGCAGGCCGGCGAGCGCCACGTGGAAGACGACGAAGGTCACGGCGATCGCGACGATGCCGTCCAGCCGGAGCACTCGGAACAGGGTCGACGTCCGCTGCGGGCGCAGGGCGAGCAACATGCTGGTGACTCCGACGATCACGTTGGAGTCGATGGTGAAGAAGAACAACAGGTTCACCAGCCGGCCACCTGCGGTCGGGAAGACCCCGCCGGTGGCCCTCGCCGTCACCATGGCCTGAACCACGAGGCCGACCAGGACCACCAGCGCCGTCATGCCGAACCAGACTCGAGCCATCACAGCTGGAGCCTATGGCGGCGACGCTGCCAAGCCACCTCTGGCCCATCTGTGCACAACTTTTCAGTTATCCACAGATTGCCGGCAAGCCACCCATTAGGGGCTTGACAGGCATAGGGTTGAAAAGGGCCGAAGCCCCCAGGGATGGGCGGGGGACTGCCCGGCGGTCGGCGAAACGGATGGTCGATCGCGAGACGGCGGGATGGCTCAGTGGTGGTGTCGTAGGACCAGCAACGCCACCAGGGCGGCCGCCGCTGCGATGATCAGGAACAGGAAACCGTTCAGGACCGGTCGTCGGTACCACGGTGTCGGTCGGTCGAACGACACGCGGCCGGGGCCGGCGAACAGCAGCGCGAACGCGGCGCCGGACAGCACCAGTTCCAGCTCGTAACCGGCCCCGAAGAACCCGGTCGGCCACTTCAGCACGATCAGGTTGGCCAGCAGGCCCAGCATGCCGGCCGCGGCCAGCGGGGTGAACAGGCCGAGCACCACCAGCGCGCCCGCCACCAACTCGGTGCCCCCGGCCACCCAGACCAGCACCGACACATGTTCGTAGCCGGCCAGGGCCAGCAGCTGACCGAATCCGGTCCGCCCCATGCCGTGGAACAGCCCGAACAGCTCCTGCAGTCCGTTCGCGACGAACGTGCCGCCGACGACGAGGCGCAGCACCAGCAGGCCGAAGTCGGCGCCGCCGTGCCAGCGGCGCGGCTCGCGCACCGGGTCGGCGAACGGGTCGGGCGTGCCGGTGCTGAAACCGCCGGCCGGGGCCATGATCGACGTGGCTCCGCCGCCGGTCGACGTGGCTGTGCCGCTCGACTCGGTGGCGAACTCGTCGAACTGGTTGGCCGCTGGATCGTGGCCGGCCGCGTTGTAGGTCGACGCGGCCGACGTGTTCGGGTAGAAGAGGCCCTCGTCGGCTTGTTTCTCCGGGCGGTCGTCGTACGTGCTCACGGGCACGCAGGGTACGTGATCCGGATCACCAATGCGACTCATTCGAGTGAAAACGACGAATTGATCACACCACGATGGTCAATATTCACCTTTGACGAGGTTCTTCGGCTGTTCACCCCGGGCGTACCTGGCGATCTCCGCGGCCGCGACGCGCCACGACCGGATCTCCGCGCCACGGCACGAGCCGGCGACATGCGGGGTCAGCAGCAGGCCGTCCATCGTCCACAGTGGATGATCCGGGGGCAGCGGTTCCGGCTCGGTGACGTCGACGATCGCGCGCAACCGGCCGGTGCGCAGCTCCGCCACGAGCGCGTCGGTGTCCACCACCGGGCCGCGGGCGGCGTTGACCAGGATCGCGTCATCGGCCATGCGGGCCAGGAACGGCGCGTCCACCAGGTGCTTCGTCTCGCTGGTCAGGGGCACCATGATCACCACGGCGTCATGGTCACCGAGCAGCTCGGGCAACTCGTCCACACCGTGCACGCCGTCCCGCGCGGTCCGGCCGACCAGCGTCACGTGACAGTCGAACGGCGCGAGCCGCCGGGCCAGCTGGTCGCCGAGATCACCCGCGCCGACGATCAGCAAACGCTTGTCCTGCAACGTGTCCGTCTCGTGGTAGTCCCACTCGGCCCGGTCCTGCGCCCGCCGGAAGCGCGGCAGGTCCCGGTACGTCGCCAGCAGCCCGCCGACCACCCACTCGGCCGTGCTGCCGCCGTGCGCACCGCGGCACGTGGACAACAGGACGCCGTCGGGCAGCCGACCGACCCAGAGCTCGGCACCCGCGGAGAGCAACTGCACGTAGGCCAGTTCGGGCAATTCCGCGAGCATCGCCGCGATGCCGTCGGTGGTCAGGAATCGCGGCACGAGCACCGACGCGCCCGCGGCCGCCGCCGGCCATGGCTGACCGACCTGGTAGCGCACCGGCCGCACACCGTCCACACCGGACAGGGCGGCCATCCCGTTGTCGTCGGGGACCAACACCGTGATCGTCACGCCACCACGTTAGGCAGGAAGTCCACGGAGCGTACGGGTGGGTAGTGCGGCACACTCGGCAAGATGCGCGAACACGACATCCTGGCGGCGGACGGCACCCGGCTGCGGGTGTGGCGGACCGGCGAGACCGGCCGGGACGTGCTGCTGTGCCCCGGCCTGGGCACCATGCCCGAGGCGTGGCCGCACCTGACCCGGCCGGACCCCGGCGCGTGCGTGCACAGCTGGTACCACCGGGGCACGCTCGGCTCCGCCCGACCGGCCGACCCGACCCGGATCCGCCTGGCCGACCACGTGGCCGACGCGCTCGCCGTGCTGGACGACGCCGGCATCGAGCGAGCCGTGGTGGCGGGCTGGTCGGTCGGCGTGACCGTGGCGGTCGAACTGGCCAGCCGGTACCCCGACCGGGTGAGTGGACTGCTACTGGTGGCCGGCACGGCCGGCGATCCGTACGGCGGGATGTTCGGCGTCCTCGGCCTGCCGCCGGCCGCCCGTCGTGCCCTGGCCGGCGGGGCGACCCGGCTGGTCCGGGACGCGGGTCCGCTGCTCAACGCGGTTCTGCGCCGGGTGCCGGTCAACACGGCGACCGCCACCGTGCTGCGGCACAGCGGGATGATGCGGCCGGCGAGCGCCACCGCGGACGTCGTGGCCGCCGGCCGCCGCTTCCTGACCAACGACTGGACCTGGTACGGCCGCCTCGCCATGGCGCTGGCCGACAGCCCGATGCCCGACCTGACGAAGGTGTGCTGCCCGGTGACCGCGCTGGCCGGCCGGTACGACCTGTTCGCCGATCCACGGCAGGTGGCCGCGACCATGGGCGCGCTGCCGCAGGCCCGGTTCCGCGTGCTGCCGACCAGCCATTTCCTGCCGCTGGAGGCACCGGACGAGCTGGCGGCCGAACTGGCGCTACTGATCGAGCGAGTGGACGCGGTACTCGCCGCCGCCCACTGGCTGGGCCGGCCTCGCCATCTGGTGCCGTCGCCGCGTCCGTCGTCCGAGCCGATCTTGTCGGGTACCGCTTACCGGACGCTCACGTAACCCGGCTTACGCTGGGTGTCGTGCCCAGACAGCGCGTGACTACGGCCCGGCGGTGGCCGTTGGTGCTGGCGGCCGGCGGCGCCCTGGTGATGTTGTCCGCCTGCGCCGACTTCGCCAGCGAGGCCGCGCCGAACAGTTGGCAGCCCGCGCCCGCGCTGTCCCCCGAGGCACCGCCGAACCCAGTGCTGCCCGGTCAGTCCGGCAGCACCAGCAACGGCGGGTCCGGCCC
>DASXXM010000094.1:0-12251 GCA_036503065.1 Pseudonocardiaceae bacterium
GCATGGACGCCGACCCGTTCTTCGTCGACGAGGGCGACATCGACGCGGCTCGCGCCCTGGTCGCGTCCACAAAGGATGCCGAACTGTTCCTCTACCCTGGCAACGCACACCTGTTCGCCGACAACAGCCTTTCGGACTACGACGAGCAGGCCGCCGCATTGCTGACCGAACGCGTGCTCAGCTTTCTGGACAACATCAAGTAGCGGCGCGCATGACCTCATAGACCGTGACCAACTTCGGCCCGGGACGGTGACCGTTGTCCGCAATGGACTGCCGGGGACGTGCAGGACATCCGCAACCAACGCGACCTCAGATCGCCTAGAACTCGGCGCGTACGCCCAACAATCGGACCGGGCGCGTGCGGTCGAACCAGTCCAGCACGGTGAGCGCCGCGCGTTCGATCTCATCGGCGTCGCTGGTCGGCTCGGGGAGCGTCATGCTGCGGGTGGCGGTGAAGAACGGCGCGAACCGAACCTTGACCGCGACCCGCGCCGCCGGCCTGCCATCGGCCGCGACGTCGTCGGCCACCCGCCGGGCCAGCAGCGCGACCTGTTCGGCCATTGCGGCCGGGTCGGTCAGGTCCTGCTGGAACGTGACCTCCCGGCTGTGCGACCGCGCCACCCACGGCGTCGCGCTGACCTCCGTGTCCCCGGCGCCGAGCGCGAGTTGCCGGTACCACGGGCCCATCCGGGGCCCGAACCGTGAAGCGAGCACGTCCGGATCGGTCCTGGCCAGGTCGGCAACTGTGTGCACGCCCATGGACGTCAGCTTCGCGGACGTCCTCGGTCCGATGCCCCAGAGCGCCCTGGTCGGCCGGGCACCCATCACGTCGGCCCAGTTGTCCTTGGTCAGCCGGTAGATCCCGGCCGGCTTGGCGAAGCCGGTGGCGATCTTGGCGCGCAGCTTGTTGTCGCCGATGCCGACCGAGCAGGACATCCCGGTGTCGGCGGCCACCGCCTGCCGGATGTCGCCGGCCAACGCCTCGGGGTCGGCGGTGTGCGCGCCGACGAACGCCTCGTCCCAGCCGAGCACCTCGACCACCACCGGGAACCCGCGCAGCGTGGCCATCACCCGCGCGGACACCTCGTCGTAGGCGGGCGGGTCGGACGGCAGGAACACCGCGTCGGGGCAGCGCTTGGCCGCGATGCGCATCGGCATCCCGGAGTGCACGCCGAACTCACGGGCCTCGTAGCTCGCCGTGGCCACGACCGTCCGCGCGTTCGGGTCGCCGGAGCCGCCGACCACCACCGGCCGGCCGCGCAGCTCCGGCCGGCGGGCGATCTCGACGGCGGCGATGAACTGGTCGAGGTCGACGTGCAGGACCCAGTCCGAGAAGGACACGTGCGCCAGTATTCGCGGTGACGGCCGGTGCGCCCGCGCTAACCGTGCGGCGGTCCGTTTGTCCCCCGGTCCGGCCGGGTATCTGCTAGCCACCGACGACAGTGGCGAGGAGCCCGATGGACACCTACCGGAACGACGCGGTCGGCGTGCGGATACCCACGATGGAGTCGCTCACGCCGCATTTCACCGCGCTGACCCGCGTGCTGCTGGACGCGGTCACCGTGGCCGACGTGCTCCAACGCATCCTCAACACCGCGCTGGACCTGATACCCGCCGCCGACGTGGCCAGCATCACGCTGCGCTCGTCGAACGGCGCGTACCACACCCCGATCCTGACCGACCCGATCGCCGACGAACTCGACCAGGTGCAGTACTCGACCGGCGAGGGCCCGTGCGTCGAGTCGGCCCGGATTCCCGGTCCCGCGTCCGCGCTCTGCGGTGATCTGGCCAACGCGCCGGACTGGCCGACGTTCGGTCCGGCGGCCGCCGCTCTCGGCATGAACTCGGTACTGGCCGTGGCACTGCTGCCGGACGCCCGCCCGCCGCAGCTCACCGGCGCGCTGAATCTCTACTCGCGCCAACAGGACGGCCTGACCGCGGCCGACCGCGATGTCGCGTTGCTGTTGGCCACCCACGGTTCCCTCGCGCTGGCCAGCACCCAGGCCCGCACCACGGCCGAACTGCACGCGGCCCAGTTGCGCCGCGCCATCGACAGTCGGGACATCATCGGCCAGGCAAAGGGAATCCTGATGAACCGCCGTGGCATCTCGTCGGACGAGGCGTTCGACCTGCTGCGCCGGATCTCGCAGGACATGAACGTGAAGCTCGCCGACCTCGCTCGCACCCTGGCCGACCGGCACCTCGACCTCGACCTGCCGATCGCGGGCGCCTGATCTACAGGCGCACGGGCGCGTCGGCGTCGGCGTCGACAGCCGGCCAGGCGGCGCGGGTCGGGTCGGTCACGACGTCGGTCGCGAACCGCACCTCCGTGATGGTCCGGCCGGGCACGGTGTAGACCCGCACGAGATCCGCGAGATGGTTGACCATCAACAGCCCGCGGCCGCGCCCCGCGGCGGGCGGCACCGGCCTGCGTCCGGCCAGCGGATCGCTGATGAATCCGTTGTCCCTGACCTGACACACCACGTGATCGTGCGCGCGTCCCAACAGGACGGTGGCCGCGCAGTGGGCGTGTTCGATGCTGTTGGTGGCCAGTTCGGTGAGCGTCAGGACCAGATCGTCGGTCCGGTCCACGGAAAGGCCCTGTCGCAGGCCGAACTCGGTCGCGACGCGCCGGAGCCGGGGCAACGCCGCCGCGTCGACGACGCACATCTCGGCGTTGGCGGGCGCCGGCAGCGTGGTGTTGTAGGCCGCGAGCACCGCGTCGGGCGCGTACCGACCGTCGGCCCGGGTGGCGCCCCGCTCGACGACCAGCGGGTGCGTCCTGGCCACGTCGGCGAGCGTGGCCCGGTCCAGCCGTTCCGCGTCGTACAGGCAGCGGACCGTCACCGCCTGACCGGCGAACGACCGGTTGACCAGCGCCTCGTGCCGCACGCACGCCGAATACTCGTCGACACCGCGCCCGTGCCAGATCGGTTCCTCGACGATCCGCACCGGCCGGTCCGGGTACTGGTCGGCGAACTCCCGCAGTATGCCGGGCAGGATCCACCCGGGATTGCGACCGGCCGTGGCCATGTCCACCATCCGGATCTGTGCCGCGGTCCGGCCGAGTTCCCCGCGCAGCAACGCGATCCGTGCCGCCGGCACCGCCACCGCGACCGGCTCCCCAGCCGCGACCCCGGCCCTGACGAAACTCACCGTGGTGGCGAGATACTCGCTGTCACCGCGATAGAGCAGGGCCGAGTGCACGAACCGGTCAGCCGTCGCTGTGCTCATCACCGTCCGTCTCGTTTGTCGTGTCTGCTGGTTGGACTACCCGCTGGCGGACGCTTCACACACTCAGTCGACGTCGTTCTCCTGCGGGCCGCTCAGCGCCGCACGCAGCATTTCCAGGCTGCCCGACAGCAGCCGGGACACGTGCATCTGCGAGATGCCGATCCGGTCCGCGATCTGGGTCTGGGTCATGTTGCCGAAGAACCGCATGACCACAATGGACGCCTCCCGCTCCGGCAGCTTGGCCAGGGCCGGGATCAGCGCCTCGCGGTCCTCGACCAGATCGAGCGCGTTGTCCAGATCGCCGAGCCGGTTCTCGACCGGGCTGTGGCCTTCGTCGTCGGTGCCGCTGTCCAACGAGTCGGTGTTGTAGGCGAAGCCGACCTGGAGGCCCTCGTAGACCTCCTCGACCGGCATACCCAGTGCGGCCGCGATCTCCTTGGGCCGGGGGGAGCGGCCCAGTTCCTGCGCCAGCCGGGCCGACGCCGTGGTGATCGCGGCGTGCAGTTCCTTCAGCCGCCGCGGCACGCGCACCGCCCACGTGGCGTCCCGGAAGTAGCGCCGGACCTCGCCGGTGATCGTCGGCACGGCGAACGAGAGGAAGTCGGTACCCCGATTCGGGTCGAAGCGGTCGACCGCGTTGATCAGTCCGATCCGAGCGACCTGCTGCAGGTCCTCCTCGGGCTGGCCGCGGTTGCGGAACTTGCGCGCGATGTGCTCGGCCACCGGCAGGTGGCCGGTGACCAGCAGGTCACGGATCCGCATGCGTTGCGGCTCTGGTGCCGACTCGTCCGCCAGTTGGTGGAAGAGCGGGATCAGCTCCTGGTAGTCAGTCCGTTCGCTGTCGTTCCCTGCCATGGGAATGGCACTCCTCTGCCCGTCCTGGTGAGCTGTTCCACAAAGTCGGCGAGGTCCCCAAACGGCTGTGTGCTCAACCGCTGCCCGTCAACACTACGACTGGTCCACGCACCCGGCAAGATTACCGGTCGGCTGTGTCCCGGATCCGCCCGCTCGTGTTTGTCGCCGCCACGGCGGGGAACCCCACGGCGACATACGGAGATTCAGTGCCCAGCACGCGAGGCGGAAGATCATGAAGGACAGGGACTACATGCGCAGCGCGATCGCAGGCGCCATCGGCGCGCTGCGCCGGGGAGACGAGGACTACGCATTGGTGCTGTTCGGCCGCCTGGCCGGCTCCGCCGGACTGCCGGTACGACAAGGTGTCCTGGAACTGGCCGACGCCAACGTAACCATGCTGCGAACCCTGACCGGCCACCACCCCGACGACAATCTGATCTTCACGGTCGACGACGACGGCCCCACCGCCCCCGGCGAGCAGGCCGGCTCGATCGACGACGCCGCCCCGGCGCAGCGGTCCACCGCCCGCATCCTGCTGGCCCTGGCCAACGGCTACCCGGAGGACGCCGACCTGCACCTGGACATCGTCGCGGCCGCGCAGGACCGCAACGCCACCGGTCAGGTGTTCGCGTACATGATGGGCTGGACGCTGGAACTGCTGGACCTGTGCGAGAACAGCGGCCACCCGGTACCCGGCTGGCTACGCCCTGTCCTCGCCGGCCACTGACGACGTCCTGGTCACGGCTGGGCTTTGGTGAGCTGGACGTGGAACCGGCGCTGACCGTTCGCGGTGCTGGTCCAGCAGTCGACCGAGTCGGCCAGCGTGCGCAGGATGCGCAGGCTCATCGAGCCGACTTCCGGATCGGCACCGCTGCGCAGCGTCGCGGACGCGTTGATCTCCAGTAGGTCCGCCGACACGAGCAGCCGGCAGACCAGCGTGCTTTCGGGTGCCGCGTTCGCCAGGACCGTCGCGCAGGCCTCTTCCACGGCAAGGCGCAGGTCCGAGATCGCGTCGAGGTCGAAATCCTCCCGCATGGCCATGTCCGCCGCCAGTGCGCGGACGCCCGGCACCCGCTCGCGGCTGGCCAGCATGCGCACTTCGACCTCGTTCGCGCGCAGCTCAGGCGTGTCCGACGTGTCCTCCGGCCGTTCGTTCACCCTGCGGCACCTCTCGATCTCGAACACCCTGGACGGGCCAACTGCATGATAGGCGCAGCGGTGATCGCCCGAAGGGACGAACCGCCGAGGTTTGATGTTCGGGGAGCAGGGTAACCGGCCTGCGGCACGAAACCGTGTCACCCTGACCGCAGGAGGACGGACGATGTCCGCACCGACGCAACTCGACCGCGCGCCCCGACTCGCGCTGGCCACCGCATCCGGCTCCGACAGGATCGGCATCGGCCGCCGTGGCGCAGCGCTGGCGCTGGTGGCAGCGGTTCTGGCCGGCTCGGCGGGTGTCGCGATGACGGTCACGGCCGTGCTGGCCAGCACGTGGATCTTCGCCACGGTGCTGGCCGCGAGCCTGCTGGCCTGCGCCCTGCTCGCGACGACGGCATGGCGATCCGGCTTCCACATTTGACCCGACCGAGGCCGGCGGCTGCCCCGCACGAGGGCAGCCACCCCGGCCGTTACTGACCGATTTCCACCGGTCCGGCCAGGTGCCCGGCCCGCACGTAGCGATCCAACAGCCCCAGCAAATGGTCCAGATCCACCGGTTTGGTCACGTAGTCCGTGGCGCCGGACGCGAGGCTGCGGTCCCGGTCCTCCTTCATCGCCTTGGCCGTCACGGCGATCACCGGCAGATCCGCGTACACCGACATACTCCGAATGGCCGCGATGGTCGCGTTCCCGTCCAACTCCGGCATCATGATGTCCATCAGCACCACGGAAACATCATGGTGCTGCTCCAGTTCCCGCACCCCCGCCACACCGTTGTCCGCGGAAACAACACGCAACCCCTGCGCCTCCAACGCCGCGCTCAATGCCAGGACGTTGCGCATGTCATCGTCCACAATCAACACACGCTCGCCATGGAACCGGGGCACCGCAACGGAATCAGTGACGGACAACGCCCGAGGAATGCCCACTATGGACGGACCGGCGAACGAGGGTGGCGTGATCTGACGCACCGGCAGATACAACGTGAACGTACTGCCCTTACCCGGCGTGCTACTGACCACCAACTCGCCACCCAACAAATCCGCCAACTCCCGGCAGATCGACAGCCCGAGACCCGTGCCACCGTATTTCCGGCTGGTCGTGCCGTCGGCCTGCTGGAACGCCTCGAAGATCACCGCGAGTTTGTCCTGCGGAATGCCGATACCCGTGTCCCGCACCGCGAACGCGACCCGCCCCGGCGCCCGAACGAGCTGCGGCGTCCGCACTTCCTCCGATCCGGCCAGCCGCACCTCGAGCTCGACCGAACCGTCCAGAGTGAACTTCACCGCGTTGGACAACAGATTGCGCAGCACCTGCTGCAACCGCTGCTCATCGGTATGCAGCACAGCCGGCACGTCCGGCGCCACCCGCACCATGAAGTCCAACTGCTTCTCCACCGTCAGCGGCCGGCACAACGCCTCGACATACCCCACGAGCCCGGCCATCGGCATCGGTGCGACCTCCAACTGCAGCCGCCCCGACTCGACCTTGGCCTTGTCCAGGATGTCGTTGATCAGCTGCAACAGGTCGAAACCGGCCGAGTGAATGGTCGTGGCGAACTGCACCTGCTTGTCCGTCAGGTTGCCGGTCTGGTTGTCCGACAACAGTTTCGCCAGCACCAGCAGACTGTTCAACGGCGTGCGCAGCTCATGCGACATGTTCGCCATGAACTCCGACTTGTACTTCGACGTCTGCGCTAGCAACTGCGCTTTGTCCGCGAGTTCGGTGTTGGACTGTTGCAGCTCACCCTGTCGAGTCTGCAGTTCGCCTGCCAGCCGCTGCGATTCGGCCAGCAGAGTGTCTGTTCTGGACAGCACCAGGATCGTGTTCACCGTGGTGCCGATCATTTCCTTCAGCTGTTCCAACAGATCCAGGTGCACGGTCGTGAACGACGTGATCGACGCCAGCTCGATGACACCCAGCACCTGGTTCTCGAACAGCACCGGCAACAGGATCAGCGTCCCCGGCCGGCTCGCGCCCAGCCCGGACACGATCGAGATGTGCTCGGCGGGCGCGCCGCTGACCACGATGGTCCGCTTGTCCACCGCGACCTGCCCGATCAGTCCCTCACCCAGCCGGAACCGGACCGGCGCGTCCTCGGGCGGCCGGTAGGCGTAGCTGGCGGCGAGTTCGAAGACCGGCTCGTCGTCCTCGCTGATCAGGTAGAACGCGCCGTGCTGCGCGGACACCAGCGGTGTCAGCTCGCTCATCACCAGCGACGCGACCGCCGTCAGGTCACGCGTGCCCTGCATCCGGCCGGACAGCCGGGTGAGGTTCGTCTTCAGCCAGTCCTGTTCCTGGTTGGCCTTCGTGGTCGCCCGCAGGTTGGCGATCATCTGGTTGATGTTGTCCTTCAGCTCGGCCACCTCGCCGGCCGCCGTCAAGCTGATCTGCCTGGTCAGGTCGCCCGCGGTGACCGCGGTCGCGACCGCGGCGATGGCCCGCACCTGCGTGGTCAGGTTGCCCGCCAACAGGTTCACGCTCTCGGTCAGCCGTTCCCAGGTGCCGGACACACCGATCACCTCGGCCTGGCCGCCGAGTTTGCCCTCGGTACCCACCTCCCGCGCGACCCGGGTGAGCTCGGACGCGAACGCGGAGAGCTGGTCGACCATCGTGTTGATCGTGGTCTTGAGCTCCAGGATCTCGCCGCGCGCGTCCACGTCGATCTTCTTCGACAGGTCGCCCTGCGCCACCGCGGTGGTCACCTGCGCGATGTTGCGGACCTGGTTGGTCAGGTTGCCCGCCATGTTGTTGACGTTCTCGGTGAGGTCCTTCCACGTGCCGGCGACACCGCGGACATGGGCCTGGCCGCCGAGTTTGCCTTCCGTACCGACCTCGCGGGCCACCCGGGTCACCTCGTCGGCGAACGCGGACAGCGTGTCGACCATCGTGTTGATCGTGTCGGCCAGTGCCGCGACCTCGCCGCGCGCCTCCACCGTGCTGCGCTTGGTCAGGTCGCCGCCGGCCACCGCCGTGGCCACGGTCGCGATGCTGCGCACCTGACCGGTCAGGTTCGCCGCCATCACGTTGACGTTGTCCGTCAGGTCCTTCCACGTCCCGGCGACACCGCGGACGTGGGCCTGGCCGCCGAGAATGCCCTCGGTGCCCACTTCGCGCGCGACACGCGTGACCTCGGACGCGAACGCGGAAAGCCGGTCCACCATGGTGTTCACGGTGTTCTTCAGCTCCAGCATCTCGCCCTTGACGTCCACGGTGATCTGCTGCGTCAGGTCGCCCTGCGCCACCGCGGTCGCCACCTGCGCGATGTTGCGGACCTGGCTGGTCAGGTTGCCGGCCATGAAGTTCACCGAGTCGGTCAGCGCGCGCCACGTGCCGGCCGCGCCGGGCACCATGGCCTGGCCGCCCAACCGTCCCTCGCCGCCGACCTCGCGGGCAACGCGCGTCACCTCGTCGGCGAACCGCGCGAGTTGTTCCAGCAGGCCGTTGACGGTCTCGGCGAGCCCGCCGATCTCGGCGCTGGGCAACCGGTCGTACCGCTCGGTCATCCGCTGGGTCAGGTCGCCCTTCGCGACCGCCCCGAGCACCCGGGACAGCTCGGTGATCGGCGGTGCCAGGTCTTCCAGCAGCCCGTTGACCAGACCGGCTGCCGTGGCCCAGCCACCGGGGCCGACCTCGCCGACCAGCCTGCCGGTCAGGTGCTCCGCGGTGCGCAGCCCCTCGCGGACGCCGGTCAGTTCCCCGACGAAGCTCTGGTTGCGCTCCGCGATCTCGTTGAACGCCAACGCCAACTGGCTGTTCAGCGGATGGTTGGGCACCGCAAGCCTGCGCTTGAAGTTCCCGTCCCGCAGGTCCGTCATCGCGGCCAACAGACGCACCAGGAACGCGTCGTCGGCCGCCTGCTGTCGATCACCGTTCATACATCGTCAACTCCGCCTCTGTCACGGATGCCGGGTCCAGCCTGCCACGTCCGGCGAGCGGCCACATGGTTGGAACACGGTCCGGCGGGCTAGGGTGGTCCCGTGATTGGCGCTGTCCGAGCTCCGTGGGTCGCCCGACGGTGATGGTGGCGGCCGATTTGTCCTCCATGCCCGAGGGCCCGTGGCCCGGTGCCCGGGACGCGGGCACGCCGGGCGACATCGTCCTGGTTCTTGACGGTGCAGGCCTGGTCCAACTCGCCAACCGCGCCGCGCGACTGTTGTTCCCGGACCTGGTCCCCGGCACCCCGATGCGGCTCACCGACCTGCTGCCCGCACTGGCCGGCCGGGAGTCCGGCCGCCGCACCAGCCACGACGGCGGCCTGCGCCTGGAATGGCACCGCCACCCGCTGGATTCCGATCATCTCGTCTGGTGGGGCCACAAGTTGGCCGCCGACGACACCGGGCCGGCCCGCCGCTGGTGGACCGACCTGGGCCGCATCCTGGAAGGCACCCTGACACCGGACCGGATCGCCGCCGACCTGGCCCGACTCGCGGTGCCGACGCTCGCCGACTGCTGTGTCGTGCTGCTGCCGGCTCCGTTGAGCCGGTTTCGCTGGTGGCGCTGTCTCACGTCGGACGGCGCGGCCCAGCCGGGCGTCGGACAGGGCCGGGTCAGCGAACGGATCGTGCACGCAGTGCCGGCCCTGGGGGAGGCGCTCGACAACGCGCAGTCCACCCAGCGTCTGGCAGGTGATCAGCTTGCCTCGACCGGTTGGCTGCTGCCGGCCGGGTTCGGGCCGATCGGCGACGCCGCGGTCGTGCCGGTCCGCGGCCCCGGCGGTGCCGCCGGGCTGCTCGTGCTGGCGAACAAGGCGGGTGACCGCACGATCGACGTTGCCGTGCTGGACGAATTCGCACGTCAGGCCGACACGGCGCTGGACGCGGCCATCCGTTTCGGTGAGCTGGCGACGGTCACGTCCGGCCTGGAATCCAGCCTGTTGCCCGCGGCCCTGCCCGACGTGCCCGGCATCCGGATCGCCGCCGCCTACCGGCCCGCGCAGGCCGGCCTGCGCGTCGGCGGCGACTTCTACGACGTCCGCCATACCGGGGACGGCGGCGCGGTACTGGCGCTGGGCGACGCATGCGGCCACGGCCCGGAGGCGGCATCGCTCGCCGGTCACGTGCGCAGCTGTTTCGGCGCGTTGTGCCTGGTGGAACAGGAACCCAGCCGGTTGCTGAGCCTGCTGAACCTGGCGATCCGGCCGACCAGCGGCAGCCGTTTCACCACCGCCGTGGTGGGTCGGGTCGCCCTGGACGGTCCGACGGTGCGCCTGACCATCGGACGGGCCGGGCATCCGCCGCCGCTGGTCCTGCGGACGGACGGCACCGTCGAGGACCTGATGGTCACCGGCGGCCTGCTCGGCGTCTTCCCGGACGTCGAGTTCGAGCAGGTCGAGGTCGTCCTGGCGGCCAACGAGACCTGCCTCGTCTACAGCGACGGAGTGCTGGAGGCCCGGCGTTCCGACGAGGAGGGCGAGCAGTTCGGCCTGGATCGGCTGCGGCGGCTGCTGGTCCACTACCGCGCCGCGAACGCCACCGAGCTCGTGGACGGCGTGCACGGCGAGGTCATGCGCTGGCTCGCCGGCCGGCACCACGACGACATCACACTGCTGGCCATCCAGGCCGGCCCAGAACCAACCGACCCGCCGACCGGCTGAACCGTCCCGACGTGCGACGTTTCCGTCGCACGTCAGGCGGGGAACCACCCGGCAAAGCCCCAGCCCACCCGGAGGTGACTGTGTGTTCCAGCACGGGTTCGTCCAGATGCCCGGCGGGGTGGCGGTTCGACTGCCGGCCGATCTGGCCCAGCTGTTCGTGCTCAGATCCCTGGCCGCCACGTTGGCCATCAGACAGGACTTCGATCTGGACGCGGTAGAGGACGTCAAGCTCGCCGTCGACGAGATGTGTTCCGCCGTCACCATTCGCGCGAAGGCCGGCGAGCTTCTCATCTGCGAGTTCCTGGCCCGTGACGGCCGGGTCGACGTCGCGGTGACAACCCTGTCGGACGTCGACGAGCCGATCTCCCAGGACACGTTCGGGTGGTTGGTGCTGACCACGCTGACCGACTCGGTGTCCTCATGGACGACACCCGACCCGAGCGGCGGTTTTCGGATCTTCGCGATGCTCAGCGTCAAGCGGCCGGGACGGCATGGCGAGATCGGTTCGCCTGGTGGCACAGTCTAAGGTGTTGTTCCGGTTGAGCATGCAGCCGAGCCGACATGTCACTTTCAGGAGGTCACAGTGGCTGGAGCCGGCAGGCAGCCGTTCGAGGCGGAGCACACCGTCTCGCCGCCGTCACCCGAGAACGAACCGGCTGCCGTGATCGACATACGGATCGCCGAGGAGACCGAGCATCTGGTGGTGCTGCGGGTGTCCGGTGAGCTCGACATGCTGACGGCGCCGATCCTCACCGAGTACGTCCAGGAACAGTTCGCCCGGGACGCCGCCAGCGGCCCACGCACGGTGGTGTTCGACCTGACCAGGGTCAGTTTCCTGGGTTCGGCCGGCCTGGCCGTGCTCGCCCACGCCCAGACGGCCGCGGCCGGCCGGGGCGACGCGGTCCAGATCGTGGCCACCGGCCGCGCGGTGCTGCGGCCGCTCGAGGTCACCGGCCTGGACAAGGTCCTGGACGTCCGGCCGGACATGCCGGCCCACGACTCCGACTGACGTAACGTCACTCACCCGCTCCGACCAGTCCGCCACCGACGTTTGGCAGATCCACATCGCTGGGTACTGCCGGTACATCGGGGTGGACGATCACGGAGGTGAGTTGGGTGGCAGACGTGCGGCGGTTGCCCGGACCGGTGGCCGAGCGGTGGGACTGGCAGTTGCGGGGCCTGTGCCGGCAGCTGGAGAGCACGATGTTCTTCACACCGGATCGTGAGCGGGGCGCGCTGCGGACCCGGCGTGAGCAGCGGGCCAAGGCGGTCTGCGCGCGCTGCCCGGTGCTGGAGCAGTGCCGCAGTCACGCGTTGCAGGCCCGCGAGCCGTACGGGGTGTGGGGCGGTATGACCGAACACGAACGCAAGCTCCGGTTGCGGGGCGTTGCTGAGGTTGCCTGACGTT
>DASXXM010000095.1:0-5669 GCA_036503065.1 Pseudonocardiaceae bacterium
ACCCGCTGCGGCACGTCGGTTCGCTGCTGGACGCGGCCGCGCTGCAACCCAGCCGCAGCGCCCGCAACCACCTGCTGTGGCTGGCCCACTCCCAGGGCATGGGCGCCCCGCGGGTCGACGAGGTCGTCGAGCGGGCCGGCCTGGCCACGGTGATCCGCCGCAAGGCGGGCGGCTACTCGCTGGGCATGCGACAGCGGCTCGGCATCGCCGCCGCGCTGCTCGGCGACCCGCCGATCCTGATGCTGGACGAGCCGTTCAACGGCATGGATCCGGAGGGGATCGTGTGGATGCGAGGTTTCCTGCGGTCCCTGGCCGGCGAGGGCCGGGCGGTGCTGGTGTCCAGCCACCTGATGAGCGAACTCGAGGACACCGCGGACCATCTGGTCGTGATCGGCCGCGGCAGGGTCATCGCCGACACGAGTGTCCGGGAGTTGATCGTGCGCGCGTCCGGCGACCGGGTCACGCTGCGCACGACCGCCCGTACCGAGGCGATGACCGTCCTCGCGCACGCGGGCGCCGTCGTCGCCGCGACCGGACCCGACACGGTCACCGTGTCCGGGCTGGCCGCGGGCCGGGTCGTGGCGCTGCTGGGCGAGAGCCGGGTGGAGTTCTCCGAGGTGTCGGCGCACCGCGCTTCGCTCGAGGAGGCATACATGGAACTCACCAGGGAGGCCGTGGAGTTCCGCGCCGAGGAGGTCACGCGATGAAAGACCTGCTGCACGCGGAGTGGACGAAGTTCCGGACGGTGCGCGGCTGGGGGATCGGCATGCTGGTCGCGGTCGCGCTGACCGTCCTGATCGGACTGCTCGGTCCGGCGGCCACCACCATCAGCTGCCAGGGCCCCGACGGTCAGGCGTGCGTCAAGCAGGCGCCGCCGACCGGACCGGACGGCGAGGTGGTGGACGACAGCTTCTACTTCGTGCACCAGCCGCTGACCGGCGACGGCACCATCAGCGCGCGGGTGACGTCGCTGACCGGCCTGTACGCGCCGGGCGGCACGCGCCAGGCCGGCGTCGGCACAGCGGGGATGCGACCCGGCGTCCAGCCGTGGACCAAGGCGGGGATCATCGTCAAGGACGGCACCCGACAGGGCTCGCAGTACGCGGCGGTGATGGTCACCGGCGGCAACGGCGTGCGGATGCAGTCCAACTACATCCACGACACGGCAGGCACTGCCGGGCCCTGGCTGCGGCTGACCCGTACCGGCGACACGCTGACCGGTTATTCGTCGGTCAACGGTACACAGTGGACTCGCATCGGCGCCGCGTCTCTGAGCGGGCTGCCCTCGACTGTCCAAATTGGACTGTTCGTCACCTCGCCCGGCTACACCGTGATCACCCAGTCCTTCGGCGGGGGAAGCAGCCGCGGCGGTCCGACCACGGCCACCGCGGGCTTCGACCAGGTCAGTCCCGGTGGCACGTGGACCGGCGAGGCCGTCGGCGGGCAGGTCTCGCTGTCGCCCGGATTCCAGCGGGCCGGCGACACGTTCACGCTGACCGGGTCCGGCGACATCGCGCCGAGTGTGGCCGGGCGGGGCGATGGCGCGAGGATCGAGGACACCCTCGTCGGCGCGTTCGCCGGGCTGATCGTGATCGTCGTCGTGGCCACGATGTTCATGACCGGCGAGTACCGGCGCGGCCTGATCCGCACCACCTTCGCCGCGAGCCCATGGCGCGGCCGGGTGCTGGCCGCGAAGGCTGTCGTGATCGGTGCGGTCACGTTCGTGACCGGGTTGGTCGCGGCCGCCGTCGCGGTCCCGTTGGTCCGGCATTTCGAGCTGGTCAAGGGTTTCACCGTGTTGCCGGTGTCGGTGCCGACGGAACTGCGAGTCATGATCGGTGTTGCGGCGTTGCTGGCGGTCGCCGCGGTGCTCGCCCTGGCGGTCGGGACCTTGGTGCGGCGCAGCGCCGGTGCGGTCACGGCCGTGATCGTGGCGATCGTGCTGCCGTACATCCTCGCGGTCGCGTCCGTCCTGCCTGCGGGCGCGGCGGAGTGGCTGACACGGTTCACCCCGGCCGCCGCGTTCGCCATCGAGCAGAGCATGCCGGCGTATCCGCAGGTCACCGCGAGTTACACGCCTGCGGACGGCTACTTCCCGCTGTCCCCGTTGGCCGGTTTCGCCGTGCTGTGCGGCTACGCCGCGCTCGCGCTCGGTGCCGCGTTCCTCGTGTTGCGGCGGCGGGACGCATGACCGACGCGCTGCACGCGGAGTGGACGAAGCTGCGCACGCTGGCGGGCACGAGTTGGCTGCTGGTGGCCGTCGTCGCGGTCACCGTGGCGCTGGGTGTCGCGGCTTCGGCCGCCGTGACCTGCGCCGACGTGAGCTGCGGCCAGGACCCGGCGAAGGTCAGCCTGACCGGGATCGGGCTTGGCCAGGCGGTCGTCGCGATCCTGGCGGTGCTGGCGGTCAGCGGTGAGTACAGCAGCGGCATGGCGCGGCTCACGTTCACCGCGATGCCGCGCCGGACCACCGTGCTGGCAGCCAAGGCGGCCGCCGTCAGCGGGCTGGCGCTGGCGGCCGGCACGATCGCCGTGCTCGCGTCCATTGTGGTTGGACGAATTGTCCTGCCGGGCAACGGTTTCACCGCGGCACATGGCTTTCGGGTGCTGTCGCTGGCGGACGGGCCGGTGCTGCGTGCTGCCGTCGGTTCCGTGCTCTACCTGGTGTTGGTCGGGTTGTTCAGCCTCGGTGTCGCCACGGCCGTCCGGGACTCCGCGATGGCCATCGGGCTCGTACTCGGCGTGCTGTACCTGGTGCCGATCGTCGCGGCCGTGATCGGCGACCCGCGGTGGCAACGTCGCCTCGAGCAGTACGCGCCGATGCAGGCCGGATTGTCCGTCCAGGCCACCGTCAACGTCGCCGCCCAGCCGATCGCGCCATGGGCCGGTCTCGGCGTGCTGGCCGCTTGGGCGACGGGCGCCCTGCTCGTCGGGGGAGTGGTCCTGCGCGTGCGCGATGCGTAGCCGTTGAGTGCGCGGGGTGACCGAATCGGTGGGACAGTCGAACCGCACCGGTAGGGAGGCGATCTCATGACCAGCGGACGACCACTCTCGATCCTGGCCGCGATCGGCGTCGCGGCACTGACCAGTGCCGCATGGCTGGTGGCCGCACCCGGCTCGGCCGATGCCGCGCAGGCGACGCCCTGTTCGGCGGCGGCGCGGGCCTGTGTGGACCTGTCGACGCAGCAGGCCTGGCTGATGCGCGACGGTGTCGTGGTCTACGGCCCGGTCGCGGCCAGAACCGGACGGCCGAGCGCACCGACCGCGCCGGGCACGTTCCATGTGACGTTCAAGGACCTGCACCACGTGAGCACCATCTACCACGCCGCGATGCCGTACTCGGTGTTCTTCCACGGCGGTGACGCGTTCCACGAGGGCAGCCTCGCGGTCTCCTCACACGGTTGCGTGCACCTGTCGCACGCGGCGGCCTCGACCTTCTTCAGCACCCTTCGGGTGGGCGACGAGGTCCAGGTGGTGCGGTAACGGATCGGCGGGGCTCAGCCGTGTCCCGACGAGCCGCCACGACCGCTACTGCCGCTGGTCGTGGGGCTGCCGCCGCTGGTGCCCTTGCCGCGTTGGCGATCGCCGGTCGTCGCCGGTGACGCCGTTGTCGCGGGGCTGCCGTGCGTCGCGGGGCTGTCGTGGGTGGTCGGGTTGTTGGTCGTACTGGTGCTGTTGCCGGCCAGCGCCGGCTGGTTGGTGGGCGTGATCGGCGTCGGCGGCACGGGCCACAGGGGTGCGTTGTTGGGCACGTTGGGGCCGACACCCGTCCACACCGCGGATCCGCCCAGCGCCACACCGGTCGCGCCGGCAAGGGCGGCCAGCACCAGCGTTGCTCCGGCGAGGACGCGCAGCGGCCGCCGCCGACTGCCGGCGGCCGGCTCGGCATGCGTGTGGAAAACGACAGGCCTGCGCCGGGTGTCCTCCTCGGAGGTCATACAAACGATTGTGCCCCGTCCCTGCCGGCACCGCCCATTGTCCGATGGTTCTAGTACCAAGGCCGTGAAGTTAAGGATGGGGTGCGGCGTGCAAGCCAGCTGAAACAGACAACGGAGTTCCTGCTAAAACGGTGTCGACCAAGATCACCAGAAGCAGAAACTCCGTTGGATACCCAGTCTTCCATCACCCGCACCATCACCGTGGCCGGGGGCCGATACGCCCCCGGCCACCTCGGTGAACTCACCCAACACCTGCCCTTCGAGATGGTCGACGAGGCCCTGACCTCGACCAACACCACCCAGACCCGCGTGCGGGATCTGCCCTCACGGGTCGTGGTCTACCTGATACTGGCCGCCTGCCTGTTCCCCGAGGTCGGCTACCTGGGGGTATGGCGCAAACTCACTGCCGGGTTGACCGGCCTGGCCTGCGCCACTCCCAGCACCGGCGGACTGGGTCAAGCCCGACACCGTATCGGGGCGGCACCACTGCGGTGGTTGTTCGACCTGCTGCGCGGCCCAGCAGCCACCCCCGGACAACGCGGAACGTGGTGGCGTGGGCTGCTGGTCTGCGCGATCGACGGCACCACCCTGACCGCGCCCGACAGCCCCAGGACACTGGCCCGATTCACCAAACAACGCGGCAACCACGGCGGCACCGGCTACCCCCAGATCCGGCTGGTCGCGCTGCTGGCCTGCGGCACCCGCACCCTGATCGACGCGGTCTTCGGCCCGACCACCACCGGCGAAACCACCTACACACCTCGCCTGCTCCGCAGCCTCCGTGCCGGGATGATCCTGCTGGCCGACCGCAACTTCGGCGCCAAAGATCTGTTGGCCGACATCGCCGCGACCGGAGCCCACCTGCTGGTGCGACTGAAAATCGGCCGGACAATGCCGGTCCTGGCCCGCTACCGCGACGGTTCCTACCTCTCGATGCTGGGCCGGCTACAGGTCCGCGTCATCGAGTGCGAGATCACGATCTCCACTGAGGCAGGCTGGCAGACCGGCGTCTACCGGTTGGCCACCACCCTGCTCGATCATCACCGCTACCCGGCGGCCGAGTTGATCCGGCTCTACCACGACCGCTGGGAGATCGAAACCGCGTACCTGGAACTGAAATCGTCCATCCTGGGCGGCCGGGTGTTACGCGCCCGCACCCCGGTCGGGGTCGAGCAGGAGGTCTACGCCCTGTTGGTGACCTACCACCTGCTGCGCACCGCCATGGCCGATGCCACCACCACCCGACCCGACACCGATCCGGACCGGGCCAGCTTCACCATCGCCTATCAGACCGCCCGGGATCAACTCGTCCAGGCCACGAACGTCATCGCCGGCACCGTCATCGATCTGGTCGGCACCATCGGCCGCCACGTCCTGGCCGATCTCATGCCCGCCCGCAGACTGCGGGTCTGCCCCCGCATCGTCAAACGCGCCATCTCCAAATACCAGGCCAGAGGACCGAACATCGACCGGACCAGCTACAAAGCCACCCTCAGCGTCGACATCCTGACACCGGCCGACCCTTGACGATCACCACAACCGCTTAACTTCACGGCCTTGGAACTAGTGTCCTGCGTCGCAAGTTCGCCCGCTAAGTCTAGTCTGTGAATATGGCGCGGACAGGGCGGCCCAAGGCCGAGGTGATGTTGACCGCCGAGGAACGGGCGACGTTGGAGCGGTGGGCTCGGCGAGCGAAGTCGTCTCAGGCGTTGGCGACACGGTCGAAGATCG
>DASXXM010000096.1:0-6976 GCA_036503065.1 Pseudonocardiaceae bacterium
CCTTGCTGGTCAGGCTCTTCGCCGTGGCCACGTCGAACCGGCGGAAGGGGCCCCAGCCCTTCGTCGGTTCCGAGCCGAGGAAGAAGTTCCGCCAGATCGACATCAGCGGCACCATCGCCAGATCCTGGTAGACCGTGGCGATGCCGTGTGAGCGCGCGTCTCTCGGACTGGTGAACCGGACCGGTGCACCGTCCACAAGGAACTCACCGCGGTCCGGCGGAAAGACCCCGGACAGGATCTTGATCAGCGTGGACTTGCCGGCGCCGTTGTCGCCGAGTACGCACGTCACCTGCCCGGCGTGCACGGCGAGCGAGATGCCCTGCAACGCGTTGACGCTGCCGTAGTACTTGTCGATCTCGCGTACTTCCAGCAGTGGACTCATCGTCGTGCCCGCATCGCTCGACGGTAGATGATCGTGTTCACGCCGACCGCGAGGAACAGGATCACGCCAACGAACGTGAAGTCCCACGAACTGTCCCAGCCGGAGTAGATGACGCCCTGGAACGCCATGCCGAGGATGCACGCGCCCAGCGCGGCGCCGACGATCGAACCGTAGCCGCCGGTGAGCAGGCAGCCGCCGACCACGGCCGCGATGATGTAGTAGAACTCGTTGCCGACACCTTGCTCGGACACGGCGGACGACGTCTGGGTGAACGTGATGACGCCGACGAGTGCGGCGGCCATCGACGTCAGCACGAACAGCGAGATCTTGGTGCGCCGCACGGGAACGCCGACGTTGCGGGCCGCCTCCGCGTCACCACCGGCCGCGAAGATCCAGTTGCCGAACGTGGTCCGGGACAGCAGCCACACCGCGACGACCGTGATCGCGATGAACCACAGGATCGCGGTCTGGTAGCCGTTGGGCAGTGCCGCGCTCTTCGCGAACGAACTGCCGAAGACCGCCTTCGCGCTGGTCAGGCCGGGATGTGAGGTGCCGGTCAGGCCGATCGCGGTGCTGCCGTGGTTGAGCAGCAGCACGCCGCCGATGCTCAGGCCACGCACCACGAAGTAGGTCGCCAACGTCACGATGAAGCTGGGCAGCTTCGACCTGACCACCACGTAGCCGTTGAGGAGGCCGACGCCGGCCGCGAACGCGAACGTGATCACGATGGCCAGCCAGGCGTTCAGGTGCGCCTGACCGACCAGCAGCGCCGCGATGATCGCGGTGAACCCGGTCATGCCACCGGTGGACAGGTCGAACTCGCCGCCGATCATGAGCAGGCCGACCGGCACGGCCATGATCCCGAAGAACGCGGCCTGCTGCGCCCACGACTGGAAACCGGTCTGCGTCAGCCACAGGTGCTGCGCGGAACTGTCCGTGATGGTGAACAGGACGAAGATCGCGACGGCCCCCACGAGCGCGCCCAGCGCCGGTCGCCGCAGCGCGCGGGTCAGCCAGCTGGTCGCGGCCAGCCGTTCGTCCCCGCCCCGCGGCGATGCCGCCGGGGGCGCCGTTGACTGCGTACTCATAGTCTGGTCCTCGTGTTCAGGGGTGCCGGGTTGGCGCTGCTGGTCAAGTTCTTCTGTGGACAGGTTTTTAGTTGTCCACAGATTGCCGGCAGGCCACCCAATTGGGGCTTGACAAGGGTAGATTGAAAAAGGGCCGTAGCCCCCGAGGTTGGGTGGGGGTCTGCCTGCGGTCGGCGAAGAACGTTGCGGGGTTAGTCGTCGCCGGCGGCGATGGCTGCGGCTACCTTCTTGACGTTGGTGTTGTCCACCAGCAGTGGGCCGCTGGCGACCGTGGTGCCGCCGCCTACCGAGTTGCCCTCGTGCTTCTTGTACAGGTACAGGAAGCTGATCGGCAGGTAGCCCTGAAGATACTGCTGCTGGTCCACGGCGAAGTCCATGGTGGGCGGGCTGGCCTGCAGGTCGTTCTGCACGTCGGTGTTGAGGTCGAACGTGGCCAGCTTGACATTCGGCGGTTTCGCCACCACGAGTGCCTGGCCGATCGCGTTGTTCAGCGTCATCACGGCGTTGATACCGGAATGGCTCTGCAGGTACGCGCTGACCTGGCCGATCGCCTGCTGCGGGTTGGATGCCGCGTTCGGCGTGGACAGGATCAACTCTGTGCAGGCGGGACCGCTCGACGGCGCGCTGCCGGTCGAGCACTTGCTGCCGACGCCGAGGCCCTGTGCGATGCCGTCGCACCGGTCCAGCAGGTTCTGGCCGGACTGGTGGATCACGCACAGCACGTTGCTGGCGTTCTCCTTGGCGAACCGCGTGCCGGCCTGCTGCCCGGCCAGGCTCTCCGGCTGGCCGACACACGTCAACGCCTTGGCCTGCGCGATGTCCTGGTCGTCACAGCCCGCGTTGATCAGCACCACCGGGATGCCGGCCGCGGCGGCCTGGGCCAGCGTCGAGTTCATCACCGACGGGTCGTGGTCGGACACGGCGATGCCGTCCACGTGGGCGTTGATGGCGTTCTGGATCTGGGCGTTCTCCGCGTTGTCGTCGGGCTGCGCCTGGCCCTGCTGCTGCGAGCCGTAGACCTCGGACAGCTTGCAACCCAGGTCACTCGCGGCGTTCTTCGCTCCCTTGTAGACGACACTCCAGAAGTTTCCGTTGTCGCCGTGGGTGATCACCGCGAACGTGTAGGGGCAGACGCTGCCGCCGGCTGCCGTGCCGCTCGCGTTGTTGGTGCCGCCGCTCGTGCAGGCGGCCAGGACCATCAGGGGTGCCACCAGCAACCCGGCCACCAGCTTTTTCCTTACCATTGTCGACCTCCGGTTCTGGTGCATCTAGAAGAGAGAAACCGCTCGATCGACGGCGCCGGCCACGTCGTCGTCCGGCGGGTACAGCAGGGACCGGCCGATCACCAGGCCCCGCACGGTCGGCAGGGCCAGTGCGGCCCGCCACTGTTCGAACGCGGCGTCGGGATCTGCGCTGACCTCGCCGCCCAGGATCACCGCTGGCAACGTCGTCGCCGCCATCACCCTGGCCATGTCCGGCACGATCGGCACCTTCAGCCACGAGTACGCCGACGTGTTCCCGATCCCGGCGGCAATCGTCATGGCCCTGATCATGGCATCGGCGGTGAGTTCATTGTGGACCCTCCCGTCGAACCGGCGCGCCAGGAACGGCTCGATCATGGCGAGCAGCCCGTGCCCGGCCAGCTCGCTGACGGCCCGCCCGCACGACTCGAGCGTGCGCACACTGGCCGGGTCGGCCGGGTCGATGCGCAACAGCATCTTCCCGCCCTGGTAGCCCATGCCGGCCACCGCGGCCGCGTCGTAGGCGGTGAACCGGTCGTCCAGTTCGAACACCGAACCGGCAAGGCCGCCCCGGTTCATCGAGCCGACCACGACCTTGTCCTCCAGTGCGCCGAGCAGCAACAGGTCCTCGATCACGTCCGGCGTACCGAGCACGCCGTTCACGCCGGGGCGGGACAGCGCCAGGCACAGGCGGTCCAGCAGGTCGGCCCGGTCGGCCATGGCCATCGGCCGGTCGCCGGCGCCCAGCATGCCCCTTGCCGAGTGGTCGGCGGCGATCATCATCAGCCGGCCGTGGTCACCCAGCAGGGAAGTCGGGCGTTGCCGCCCGGCGGCGGCCGTGGCGATCGCGCCCGGGTCGGACGTCCGGGCGGTGAGGATGGTGTCGTGGCGCTCCTCACGCATTGGTTCGGTCCTCCATGTCGTTGTCGTCGCCCAGCAGTGCCAGCACCTCAGCAGCGTCCGGCATGGCGTCGGCGCAGGCCAGTCGGGAGGCGACCAGCGCGCCTGCCGCGTTGGCGAACCGGACGGTGTTGGCCAGCGGCCAGCCGGCGAGCAGGCCATGACACAGGGCACCGCCGAAACCGTCGCCTGCGCCGAGGCCGTTGACCACCGTGATGTCCAGCGGTGCGACCCCGACGAGCTGGGATCTCTCGCCGGCCATCACGCCGTCGGGACCTTGCTTGACCACCGCCAGGTCGACGCCGAGCCTGTGCAGCGCCGCGATGGCCCGCAGTGGGTCGGTCTCGCCGACGGCGGTGTCGCACTCGTCCAGGTTGCCCACGGCGACCGTGACGTGCGGCAGTGCCTGCCGCACCCAGTGCCGGGCCTCATCGCGGGACGACCAGAACATCGGCCGGTAGTCCAGGTCCAGCACCGTGATGCCGGCCTTGTTCCTGGCCCGCAGCGCGGCCAACGTGGCGCTACGGCTGGGTTCCTGGCACAGGCCCGTGCCGGTCACCCAGAACACGCCCGCCGCCCGGATCGCCGCCATGTCCAGCTCGGCCGGGTGGATCTCCAGGTCGGGCGCCTTGGGCTGGCGGTAGAAGTAGATGGGGAAGTGGTCGGGCGGGAAGATCTCGCAGAACGTCACCGGCGTCGGCAGGCCCGGGACGGCCGTGACGTACCGGTCGTCGACGCCGAAGCGGCGCAGGGCGTCGTGCAGGAACTCGCCGAACGGGTCGTCGCCGGTTCTGGTGATCACCGCGGTGCCACGGCCGTAGCGGGCCGCGGCCACCGCGACGTTCGTGGCGCTGCCGCCCAGGTACTTGCCGAACGTGGTCACGTCGCGCAGCGACACGCCGGTCTGGAGTGGATAGACGTCCACCCCGATCCGGCCCATGGTGATCACGTCGAAGTTCATGCGCCCAACGCCCGTGCCAGTTCGGTGATGAAGGCGACGCTGGCCTGGACGTCCGCGACCGGGCCGCGCCAGGCGGGCGGCTCCACGGCCAGCACCGTGTCCTGTTCCAGCACGTACCAGCCGGTGTAGCCGGCCTGCTCCAACGTCGTGATGATGCCGACGATGTTGGCGTCACCCTGGCCGAGCGGCCGGTACATGCCCTCGGACACGGCGACCGAGTAGGCCATGTCGCCGTTTCGGACCGACGCGGCCATCTGGCTGTCGACGTCCTTGAGGTGAGTGTGCGCGATGCGGTCCGGCACGTCGGCGGCCAGGTCCGCCGGATCGACGCCGCCGATCATCAGGTGGCCGGTGTCCAGGCAGAGCGGGATGGTCGAGCCGTCCAACACCCTGGCCACGTCCCGTTCGCGTTCCACGACGGTGCCGACGTGCGGGTGCAGCGTGGCCGCGATCCCCTGCGCGGCGGCCAGTTCGCGGATCCGGTCCAGGTTGGCCAGTAGGCGGCGCCACTGTCCGTCGTCCAGCTCGACCCGCTGGTCGTAGCCGGTGGCACCGGTGTCGGCGGCCAGTACCAGGGTGGTCGCGCCCGCTGCCGCGAAGGCGGCCAACGCGCGGTGCACCGTGGGCATCGGGTCGTCGTGCAGGACGACCGGCACGAACCCGCCGACCGCCGCCAAGCCGTGCGCGGCAAGGACTTTCGCCTTCGCGGCGGGCTGGTCGGGCAGGAAGCCGTCCGGGCCGAACTCCGTCGCCGCCAGGCCGACCTCGCGCATCTCGGTGAGCACCCGGTCCGGCGCGAGCTGGTGGCCCCAGCCCGGTACCTCGCTCACTCCCCAGGAGATCGGTGCGCCTGCGACCCGGTCGAGCAGCATGACGGGCGGTCCTCCTCGGATCGGGGCCGGAGGTCGTCGCGAGCGGTCGTCGCGGGCGCGGTGTGACGCGCGTAACGTTCGTCGTGTTGCGTCTTTTATACGGACCAGTTAACTACGTGTCAACCGTTTGTTCTGACATACTGTCATCCTCTTGTCCGAGCGAATGGAGAGCCCGGTGGCCTTCTCGCCCGCGTCGATCACGGTCGACCGCACCAGTCCCGTGCCGCTGTACTACCAGGTGGCCCAGGTGTTGGAGCAGGCCATCGAGGCCGGCGAGCTCACGCCCGGCCAGCGGCTGGACAACGAGATCGCGCTCGCCGAGAGCCTCGGCCTCTCCCGGCCGACCATGCGCAGGGCCATCCAGTACCTGGTCGACCGGGGGCTGCTGGTGCGCAAGCGTGGCGTCGGCACCCAGGTGGTGCACCGCGCGGTGCGCAGGCCGATCGAGTTGACCAGCCTCTACGACGACCTGGCCACCGAGGGCCGCAGCCCTCGTACGGACGTGCTGCGGCTGGAGGAGATTCCCGCGTCGGACAACGTGGCCCACGTGCTCGGCGTGCCGGAGGGCACCGCGGTGCTGGCCCTGGAACGGCTGCGCTACGCCGACGACGCGCCACTGGCCGTGCTGCGCAACTACCTGCCGTCCGGCCTGGTCACGCTCACCGAGCAGGGCCTGCGCGACAACGGTCTCTACCAGACGATGCGGTCGGCCGGCATCCGGTTGCACCTGGCGTCGCAGATGATCGGCGCGCGCCCGGCCACCGGCGCCGAGGCCAGGATGCTGGGCGAGCCGCGTGGCGCGTCGCTGCTCACCATGCGCCGCACCGCGTACGACGAGACCGGGCGGGTCGTCGAGTACGGCGACCACATCTACCGGGCGTCGGTCTATTCCTTCGAGTTCGTCCTGGTCAGTCGTTGATCTTTTGTTTCGTGGAGGTCCGGATCATGAGGCTTGGGCTGGTTGGCGTCGGGCGCATCGGCGCGTTTCACGCGGAGACCCTTCGGCAGTTGGCTGATGTGGTCGTCGCCGACGTGGACCCGGTGCGGGCGCGGGAGGTGGCGGAGAAGCTCGGCGTCGACTTCGCGGTGTCGGTGGACGCGTTGTTCGCTTCCGGACTGGACGGTCTAGTGATCGCGGCGCCCACCGATGCGCACCCAGCGCTGATCCTGCGGGCGGTTTCCGCTGGTCTGCCGGTGTTCTGCGAGAAGCCGGTGGCGGGGGACATCGAGGGCACGTTGCGGGTGGTGGACCGGATCGCGTCGGCCGACGTGCCGGTGCAGATCGGTTTCCAGCGCCGGTTCGACGCCGGCTACATGGCCGCGCGGGAGGCAGTTTTTGCCGGTCGGCTCGGCTGGATTCACACCCTGCGGGCCACCACGTGCGATCCGGCGCCGCCACCTGCCGCGTACATCGCCACGTCCGGCGGGTTCTTCCGGGACTGCAGCGTGCACGATTTCGACATCATCCGGTGGGTGACCGGCCGCGAGGTGACCGAGGTGTACGCGGTCGGCGCGAACCGGGGCGCGGACTT
>DASXXM010000097.1:0-20651 GCA_036503065.1 Pseudonocardiaceae bacterium
CCACAGCAGTTCGGCGCGCCACCGGTGTTCAGCAGCGGCGCCGCCCCGCTGGCCGGCACGCCCAGTCCGAGCACCGCGACCGCGGCGGCTGCCAGCACGAGCGTCCGTCGACCGACCATGGTCACCCTCCTCGGTTGCCGGAAGTAACGATACCGTTCCGAGCCGTATTGGCCTGACCATATCGTCCCGGACGGGTCGATGACGCGGTTTGTCCCGACACTTCCCGCGTGCGGCATCGCGCCGCTGCGGTTGTCGGTGCGGAACCGCGCTGGTTACCGTGATTTCGTGCAGCCATGGATCACGCGCAGCGTGCGGATCGCCGCGTCCGCGGACGCCGTGTGGGCGATGGTGACCGACCTGCCGAGGATGGGCGAGTTCAGCCCGGAGAACATCGGCGGCTACTGGCTGGACGGCGGACCGTTCCTCGGTGCCAAGTTCCGTGGCACCAACCAGAACGGCGGCAAGCAGTGGTGGACGCGGGTCACCGTGGTCGAGTGCGAGCCGCCGCGGCTGTTCACGTTCGACGTGCGCGCCCCGATCGGCATCCGCGTGTCGCGCTGGTCCTACGAGATCACCCCGACCGCCACCGGCTGCGTGCTGGCCGAGCACTGGTACCGCGTCGGCAACCGCTTCGTGCGGAACTTCCTGGGCCCCAAGGTGACCGGCCGCGCCGACCGGCCCGGCTTCAACACCGAGTCGATCGAGCAGACCCTGGCCAGGGTCAAGGCGCTCGCCGAGAGCCGTGCCGCCGCCTGACCACCAGTACTGCCGAGTCGACCTGTGGTGGCGGCCGAAACGCTTTGCGCGGCAACGACAATCCGGCCTGCAGGTGCCATCGTCGCGATGGCTGTTCGACGTGCCGCCGTACTACCGCCCGCTGCAACACCAGATCGGCGGCGACCATCGCCGAGTGCGGCGCCAACAGGTGCCGCAGCAGGGCACTCGTGATCGAGTACGGCGGGTTCGCCACCACACGAAACGGCCGACGCGGCAGGCGCAGCGCCAGCACGTCACACTCCACCACGGTGACCGTGGGGAACAGCTCCCGCAACCACCGTGCCCGCCCCGGATGCGGCTCGACCGCGATGACTTTCGCGCCTGTGTCTACCAGATGCCGGGTCAGCGCGCCGCGACCGGCCCCGATGTCCAGCACCAGGTTGCCCGGCCGAACACCCGCGTCGGCGACGATCCGCGCCGCCCACTCGTCAACGAGCGGATGCCATCCCCAGGCGCGCCGCGAGCGCGCGAGGCCGGCCACGACGGACCATGTTCGTGATGATCGCCATGCGGCACACGCTAGGCGGCCCGCTGACCCGCGACAACCGAATTAGTCGCCCGGTAGCGGAAGAACGCCGGCATGGCCACGGCGATCAGAACCGACGCCACGATCACGGACAGCCCGCCGCTCACCGCGCTGATCGTCGGCGACGCCAGCGAACTGACCGCGCCGGCACGGAAATCGCCCAGCCGAGGGCCGCCGACGCCGGCCACGTACTCGGCCGCGCTGGCCCGCCCACGATAACGGTCCGGTGTGGACAGTTGAACCATGGTTGTCCGGAACACCACGCTGAACACGTCCGCGCCACCGGACACGCCCAGCAGCACCAACGCCAGCCACAGACTGTGCGCCAGCCCGAAACCGGCGACGCACGCGCCCCAGACCGCCCCGGTGACCAGCATGGCCCGACCCTGCCGGGACACCCGCCCGACCGAGCCGGACAGCACCGTGCCCAGCACGCCGCCGACCCCGGGCGCCGCCGCGATCAGGCCGAGAGTCTGCGTCGCGCCACCGAAGTGCGCCAGGTTGATCGCCGGGAACACGGCCGACGGCACGCCGAGCACCATGGCGCTCATGTCGGCGACCAGTGCGCCGGTCAGCACGCGGCTGCCCCGGATGAACCGCAGCGCGTCGGCGACCGCGCGCAGGCCGGGCCGTGCCGGCTGGCCCTGCGGCGGCATCGGCGGCAGACGGGCCACGCCGTACAGCGCTGCACCGAAGCTGACCGCGTCGACGAGATAACACGCCTTCAGACCCCATGCCGCCGCGATCACACCCGCCAGTGCCGGACCGGCGATCACGCTGCCACGGGCCGCGAACGCGGTCAGCGCGGCGCCGGCCGGCACCCGGTGTGCCGGTAACAGGCGGGGCAGGAACGTGCGACGTGCGGGCCCGTCCAACGCGCCGAGCAGCGACTGCACCGTGACCAGCAGGTACAGCGGCCACAGCTGGCGGTTGCCGGCGAACGCCAGTGCCGCGAACGCCGCCGAGACCGCGGCAAGGCAACTGCTGGTGCACAGCACGATGCGGCGCCGGTCGTGCGCGTCCACCACACTGCCGCCGAGCAGTCCGAACCCGATGGCCGGGACCGCCATCGCGATCCCGACCGCGCCCACCGCCAGCGACGACCGCGTCAGCGTGAACACCTGGAGTACCACCGCGAAACCGGTCATCGACGAGCCGACCGCCGACAGGCCGGCGCCGGCCAGCAGCCTGCTGAACGCCGGTGACTCGCGCAGCGGGCGGACGTCGATCAGGAGCCGGTTGGCGGGCAACGTCCCTGCTCCTCCGGTCTGGGCGGCTAGCCTGGCGGCGTGAGCGAGCTTGCGAGCGAACCAGTGTCACAGCGAGTGCTCACGGGTCTGCCGAGCGCTAGCGAGGCGGACTCGTGAGCGTTGGGGAGTTGCTGACGACCATCCGGGAGACCTTGACAGCTCGGCGCGTGTTCGGCGAGCCGATTGAGCGGGACGGGGTCGTGGTCATCCCGGCTGCCGTCGTCTACGGCGGCGGTGGTGGGGGAGTCGGCGTGCCGCAGGGGGACGGTGGCGGGTTCGGCCTGCTGGCCCGGCCGACCGGGGCTTTCGTCGTCAAGGACGGCACCGCGCGGTGGGTGCCCGCGCTGGACGTGAACCGGCTCGGCGTGGTGGCCGGGATGGTGGTCGTCGCCTGGCTGCTGGCCCGGCGTCGGTCAGCTGGGTGACCTGGTGGCGATCCGGGCGACACCCGCGTAGCCGGGGTTCTTGTCGGGGGACGGCAGCGGGTTGTGCGGCTCCGGGTGCCAGTCGGTCATGTTGACCAGGCCGGGTTCGACCAGCGTCAGGCCCCCGAATATCTGCGCCACCTCGTCGTGGTCGCGCAGGTAGAAGCCGCCGATGTTGGAGCTGAACACCTCGGCCGCGTCCCGCACCCGGCCCGGTGCCTGCCTGCCTGCGGTGGCGTGGGAGATGACCAGATAGCTGCCGGGCGCGATGGCCTGCGCGTAGCGCTGCACGATCGCGGCGCAGCGTTCGGTGTCCGGCTGGAAGTGCAGCACGGCCACCATCAGCACGGCGACCGGCTGGTTGAGATCCAGCAGATCGCGCAGCTCCCGGTGGCCCAGGATCTCCTCCGGCCGGGTCAGGTCGCCCTGGATCGCGCTGGCCCACGGGTTGCCGGCCAGGATCTCCTGGCTGTGCGCGACCGCGATCGGGTCGTTGTCGACGTACAGCACGCGGCACTCCGCGTTCGCCCGCTGGGCGATGTCGTGCACGTTTCCGCTGGTCGGGATGCCGGAGCCCAGGTCGAGGAACTGGCGGACGCCCTGGTCGACCAGGTACTGCACGCTCCGGCGCAGGAAGTCGCGGTTGGCCCGCAGCACCGTGGGCAGCTCCGGCATCCGTGCCGCGACCTCGGCGGCGACCCGCCGGTCGGCCTCGAAGTTGTGCGCCCCACCGAGGTGTACGTCGTACACCCGAGCCTGGCTCGGCTTGTCCCGATCGACCCCTTCCGGCACCGGTCCAGGTCCTGGCCAGGCCGTGTCAACGTCGGAGCGTTGGTTCATGAGGCGACACTAGCCGCCGCCCGGCAACGTTGTTACCAGTCGGGGTCCGCGGACGCGTTCGTCTCGCGCCAGAGCACGACGATGAAGATCACCATCACCGGCAGCGTCGTCATCAGCAGTTGCAACTGGGTCGACGGCACGAAGACCATCCCGACCATCATCCCGACCAGCGCCAGCGCCGCGACCCACGCCGCGACCGACAGTCGGCGCGGCGGCACCGTCAGCCGCACGGACAGGCGGGCGTCGGGTGCCGGCTTGAGCTTCAGGTAGGCCAGCGCGATCGCGATCCACATCATGATGCCGACGGCGCCGGACGAGTCGGTGAGGATCTCGAACACGTTGCTCGGCGCGACGTAGCCGATGAACGTCACCGCGAAACCGAGCCCCGCGGTGGCGATGACGGCCGCTCGTGGCACCCGACTCGGCGACAGCCGCGCCCACGCCGCAGGCGCGTCCCGTTGCAGCGCAAGGGAATATCCGATCCGGGACGCGGCGTAGATACAGGAATTGAGCACCGACAGCACGGCGGTGAACACCACGATGTTGATCACCGTGGCGGTGCCCGGCAGGTGCATCACGTTCATCATCGTGCCGAACGGGCTGGCCTTGACGCGCGCCGAGTTCCACGGTGCCAGCAGCACGGTCATCGACATCGCGAGGAGGTACACGCCGAGGACGGTGTAGCCGACGACCCGGATCGACTTGCGCACCACACGGCTGGGCCGGTCCGCCTCACCGGACGCGATGGCGGCCATCTCGATGCCGATGAACGAGAACGCGGCCACCAGGATCCCGGCGAAGACCGAACCGTTGCCGTTGGGGATGATCCCGCCCTGGTCGGCGATGTTCGACACGCCGGGCGACGACACGCTCGGCAACACCCCGAGCACCGCCAGCACGGCCAGCACCGGCACCCCGATCGCCAGCACCACCTTGATCAGCGACAGCCAGAACTGGAACTCGCCGAACACGCGGACCGGCCCCAGGTTGATCAGGGCGAGCGAGCCGGTGAACATCAGCGACCAGGCCCACGCCGGCATGCTCGGCAACCAGGTGTGCGCGATCGACGCCGCCGCGCCGCACTCGACACCGGACGTCACCACCAGCAGCCACCAGTACATCCAGCCGACCGAGAACCGCCCGACGTGCCCGAACGCCTTGCCGGCGTAGGTCGCGAACGCGCCACTGTCCGGGTCGTGCTGGGCCAGGGCGCTGAGCAGGCGCATCACGACGACCGCCAGCACGCCGACCACCAGGTAGCTCAGCACGACGGCGGGCCCCGTCTGCGAGATGATGCTGCCGCTGCTGACGAAGATCCCGGCGCCGATCGTGCCGCCGAAGGCGATCATGCTGACATGCCGTGGCCGCAACGTGGCCGCGAGCCCCTGCTGCCGCTCGCGAACGTCGGTGCCGGACTCCATCATCACTGTCGCCTCTGTGGGTTCGGTGGGCCTGACATGCACCGCTGACCCTGAGACCCTAGGACGGCAGTGTCAAGCGTCCTCACCCAGGCTGTTACCCATCGGTAGCACTACGGTGCCGGAATGCGGCCGTTGACGGCCAGGACCGGCACGTCGACCGGCACCGTCTCCGGGTACTTGAGCCCGGTGCCGGTGTTGAGGACGACCACCTCCTCGGTGCCGCCGAGCCAGCCCGCCGCCCGCAACTGCCGGGCCGCGGCGAAGCAGGCCGCGCCCTCCGGACAGATGAACGTGCCCTCCGTGCTCGCCAACTCGAGTTGGGCCGCCAGCAGGTCGTCGTCGGTGACCGCGATCGCCGTCCCGCGCGTCTGGTACACGGCGTCCAGTACCAGGAAGTCGCCCAGCGCCTTGGCCACGGTGAGGCCGAACGCCACCGTGTGGGCGTTCGGGAACGGTTCGCTCTCGGTGGCGCCCTGCTCGAACGCGCGCACGATCGGCGCGCAGCCCGTCGCCTGCACGGCGACCAGTTTCGGCAGGTCGCCGACGATCCAGCCGAGTTCCCGCAGTTCGAGCAGCGCCTTGTAGATCCCGATGATGCCGACGCCGCCACCGGTCGGATACATGATCACGTCGGGCAGTCGCCAGCCGAGCTGTTCGACTATCTCGAAGCCCATCGTCTTCTTGCCCTCGAGGCGGTAGGGCTCCTTCAACGTCGACACGTCCTGGTAGCCACCGCGTTCGGCCACCGCGGCACCGATCAGGCGGCCCGCGTCGCCGATCAGACCGTCCACAAGGTACAGTTCAGCGCCGCTGGCCCGGCACTCCGCGCGGGTGATGGCGGGCGCGCCGACCGGCATCGCGATCAGGCTGCGCAGCCCGGCCCGTGCCGCGTAGAGCGCCCAGGCCGCGCCCGCGTTCCCGTTGGTGGGCATGGCGACGCCGGTCACACCCAACTCGGCGGCACGCGACACGCCGACCGCGGCGCCACGTGCCTTGAAACTTCCGGTCGGGACGAGACCCTCGTCCTTCATCCAGAGCGTCGGCACGCCGATCCGCTTGCCGTATTCCGTCACCGGCAGCAGCGGCGTCATGCCCTCGCCGAGGCTGACGGTCCGCTCCTCCGCCCGCACCGGTAGCAGTTCGTGGTAGCGCCACAGCGTCGGCGGCCTGCGGGCGATCTCGTCCGGCGTGACGGTGGCCGCGACCCGGGCGAGGTCGTAGCGGGCCAGCAGCGGAGCGCCGGCGGCCGAGGTGCCCTGCACGCGGTCCGCGTCGTAGCGGTCGCCGGTCCGTGAGCACTCCAGGTGGGTCAGCGCGGAATACGTCACGAACCGACCGTACCAAGCACGCCGATCCACCCGGGAATGCGCTTAACATGAGGAGATGGGACAGCTCGGTGAACTCTTTCCCGGCGCGAAACTGCGCCGGGACACGCCGGAGGAGTCCGGCACCGGCCAGCGCTTCGAGCCGGGTCCGCTGGATCTCGACGGTGGCGTGATCCGCCTGCGGCCCCCCGGCCGGCCGGCCGACCCGGAGCCCGACGCCGAACAGGCGCGCTGACCACCGCGAGTTGGCCGACACATCAACCACCCGACCAGGCCGAACTCGACTTTGGTCGGTATCGCCCCGCCCCGGCCCGCCGTAGCCTTACCGTCCGTGAACAGCGTGACCGACGGCCCACGACGGCTCGGCATGGGCGTCGTCGTCGGCGCCCTGATCGGCCTCACCGACTGGACACAGCACGGCACCGGCAACCTGTTCGTCCTGGACATCGCGGTCAGCGCACTCACCATCGCACTGCTACCGGCGCTGCTGCGCCGGCCGGTCCCGACAACCCTCGCGCTCATCGTGCTCGCGTCGGTCTCCCCGGCCGCCACCCCGCCCGCCGCCGTCGGTGTCCTACAGGTCGCACGGCTGCGGCGGCTCCGGCTGGCCGTGCCGGTGGCCGCGCTCGGCGTCCTCGCGCACGGCGTACGAGGCATGTGGCGGCCGATCAACGATCTACCGCTGGGTTGGTGGCTCGTGCTGGTCGTGCTCGCCAACGCCGCGCTGGTCGGCTGGGGCGCCCTGATCGCGTCGCGGCAGGAACGGGCCCGCCGGGACGACGCGGAGCAGGCACGTCGAGTGGCCGAAGCCCGCGCGCTGGAGCGCACCAGGATCGCCAGGGAGATGCACGACGTGCTGGCCCACCGGCTGTCGCTGTTGGCCACCTACGCAGGCGCCCTGGAATACCGGCCGGACCTGCCCCCGGACCAACTCGCCAAGGCATCGGCGATCGTGCGGACCAGCGCCCACGACGCGCTCTGCGAACTCCGCGACGTCATCGCCCTGCTACCGAACACCGAACCGGCAGGCGACGAGATCGCGGAGCGCCCGCAGCCGGTGCTGGCCGACCTGCCCCGGCTGATCGCCGAGTCCAGGGACACCGGCGCGTGGATCGAACTGCGCAACCAGGTCGCCGACCAGGCCGCGCCACCCGCCACCACCGGCCGCACCGTCTACCGCGTGGTGCAGGAGGCCCTCACCAACGCCCGCAAGCACGCCACCGGGCAACCGGTGCTGATCGACATCGACGGCTCGCCCGGCGCCCGACTGACCATCGAGGTTCGTAACCCGCTGCCGGCGCAGCCAACGGCACCGAGTCGGGGCGGCACCGGTCTCGTCGGGCTGACCGAACGGGTGCGCCTGGCCGGCGGCCAACTCGACCACCAGGCCACGGTCGGCGAGTTCCGGCTGCGTGCCTGGCTGCCGTGGCCGGCATGAACCGGTCAGGACTGTCCGATCCAGACCGTCTTCGCGTTGCAGAACTCCCGGATACCCAACGCCGCCAATTCGCGGCCGTAGCCGGATGCCTTGACACCGCCGAACGGCAGTTCCGGATACGACACCGTCATCCCGTTGATGAACACGCCGCCCGCGTCCAGCTCGTCGGCGAACCGTCGCTGTTCGGCCGCGTCCGAAGTCCACGCATTCGACGACAGGCCGAACCGGGTGGCATTGGCCAGCGAGATCGCCGCGTCGATGTCCGGCACCTCGTACAGCTGTGCCACCGGCCCGAACACCTCCTCGTGATACATCCGCATGTCGTCCCGCAGCTCGGTCAGCACGGTCGGCGGATAGAACCAACCCGGCCGGTCCGGCCGCTGACCACCACACAACACCGACGCGCCCTTCTCGACCGCGTCGGCGACCAGTTCCTCCACATCCGCGCGCCCCTGCTCGGTCGCCAGCGGACCGACGTCCGTGCCGTCGGACATCGGATCGCCGACGATCAGCGCCGACATCTTGGCGACGAACAGTTCCGCGAACCGGGCCGCGACGTCGGTGTGCACGATGAACCGCTTCGCCGAGATACAGCTCTGTCCGTTGTTCTGGCACCGCGAGGTCACCGCGACCTCGGCCGCCCGCTCCAGGTCGGCCGACGGCATCACGACGAACGCGTCGCTGCCGCCCAGTTCCAGCACCGTCTTCTTGATCTCCCGCCCGGCGATCTGCGCGACGGACCGGCCGGCGCCCTCGCTGCCGGTGAGCGTGGCCGCGACGACCCGACGGTCGGACAGCACCCGCTCGACGGCACCGGACCCGATCAGCAGCGTCTGGAACGCGCCCTTCGGGAAACCGGCCCGGGCGAACAGTTCCTGCAGGAACAACGCGGTCTGCGGCACGTTCGACGCGTGCTTGAGCAAACCGACGTTGCCGGCCATCAACGCGGGCGCCGCGAACCGCATGACCTGCCACAACGGGAAGTTCCACGGCATCACCGCGAGCACGGCGCCCAGCGGCTGCCAACGCGTGTAGGCAGCCGACGCGGACACCGCGGCCGGCTCGGCCGGCACGTCGGCCAGGAACGACTCGGCGTGCTCGGCGTAGAAGCGGGCGCCCTTGGCGCACTTGTGCACCTCGGCCACGGCCGAAGTGAGCGTCTTGCCCATCTCCGTGGTCATCAGGCGCGCGATGTCGTCGGCGTCGTCGTCCAGGATGTCGGCCGCGGCCCGCATCCAGCCGGCTCTGGTGGCGAACGTCGTGGCGCGGAGATCCAGGAACGCCTGGTGTGCTTGATCGATACAGCGGTCGATCTCCGCGTCGTTCAGTGCCACGAACTCGCGGAGTGTCTCACCGGTCGCCGGATTCACTGTCGCTATCGCCATGACGCGAGGCTACCCAGACGTGCCGCGTCCCTACCCACGTGCGGCGACCGCTCCGCGGTGCAACGAGCCGCAGGCTCACGCCGATGTGCGCTCGTCGTCGCTGGTCACGCCGCCGCACTCGGGGCAGCGGCCCCAGAACACGACCTCGGCCTCGTCGATCTGGTAACCGTGTTCGTTCACCGGGGTCAGGCACGGCCGTGCGCCGACCACGCAGTCGACGTCCTCGGTGCGGCCGCACTCGCGGCACACGAGGTGATGGTGGTTGTCCCCGACGCGCCGCTCGAACCTGGCGGGCGACCCGGGCAGTTCGATGCGCCGCAGCAGGCCGACCGCCGCGCACACGTTCAGCACGTCGTACACGGCCTGGGTGGACACCGAACCGAGCTGCCGGCGGACCCCGGCCGTGATCGCGTCCACGGTCGAGTGCGGATGTCGGGTGAGCCACGCCAGCACCGCCCTGCGCGGGTTGGTGACCCGCAGGCCGGCACCACGCAATGCCTCCAACGCGGTGCCGTCGGTGTCGACCAGCAGCGGTTGCACAAGGTCGTCCTCTCCGTTGTCCGGAAACGAGTCGTCATCGGCTACCCAGGTACCCGGACGCCAAACTTCACAGTGAACAATCTGTAATTGTTCATCGATTGCGCGTCCGATGGTATAGGCCAATTCGGGTGTTCGTGGGCAGCATTCGGACACGGTGGGTGAGCGTTCAACAACGACGCAAATCCCCCGGCGGGAACATTCAGGATGATTGCTGGGTGTCCACTGTGGTCAACCGGGCCGGCCGGCCGCCGTCAACGCGTCGGACACCGTCGGATGCAGCGGAATGATCCGGTCGAGCGCGGTGATCTGAATTGACCGCAGCACCGCGTGCTGTTTCGCGACCACCGACAGCCCGACCCCGTTGGCGGCACAGCGACCATGATGATCGACCAGAATGGACAGCCCGGCGGAACTGAGGAACGGCACGTCACTCAGGTCGAGCACGACATGCGAGACGGCATCCGGCACGTCCGCCGCGTCCGCGAGCGCCTGATCGAACACCGGCGCGGTGAGCGCGTCGATCTCGCCCGCGACCCGGTAGACCACGACCGAACCGTGCTCGGCGCGATCGACAAGAAGGCCGTCCGCCTCGACGGTGGGAACGGTCTCTCCGTCCTCCCGCGGTGCCATGCGGGGCCTCCTCGACGTCGGCGATGATCCGATCACCGCCAGCGTAGTGCGCCACCTGAGGAAGCGCGTCAGGTCACGCGGTCACGTGCGCGGACGGCGAATCCGTCAGCCTGCGCTCGCGAGTGACCCGCAGGTCGACGATCGCGATGACCAGCGCCGCCAGAATGAAGCCGACCGTGCAGGCCAACGCCACCGCGACCGCCGCCGGATAGCGGTCGTGGCTCGTCGCGACGTGCCGCAGCACCGACGCCAGCACGGCGGTGCCGATCGCGGTCCCGATCCGCTGGCCGGTCTGCAGTGCCCCGCCCGCCGCGCCGCCCATGCCCGCCGGCACGCAGGCCAGCGTCAGCGTCGTGTTGGGCGAGATCACCGCGCCGCCGCCGACACCGGCCACGAACAGCGGTGCCGCGATGGCCAAGCCGGCATGCTCGCCCCCGGTCAGCAGCAGGATCACCGCGACGCCGATCAGACTGACGCCGATCAGGCTCAACCCGCCGACCGTCATCCACCGGCCCCACCTGGCGACCAGCCGACCGGCCAGCAGCGCGCTGATCGACGACCCGATCGCGAACGGCGTCACCGACAGGCCCGACTGCAACGGCGTATAGCCCAGCCCGTTCTGGAAGAACAACGACATCACCAGGAAGATGCCGCTGAACCCGCAGAAGTAGATCGTGCCCAACGCGAGCCCCGGCGCGAAGCCGGCCGACTGCCGGAACAGCCGCAGGTCCAGCAGCGGCGCGCCACCACGGTCGATCCGCCGCCACTCCCAGCGCACGAACCAGAACCCGAACCCCGCGCCGAGGACCACGAGCAGCCACAGCAACGGCGTGCCACCGCCCTGCGACTGCACGATCGGCAGCATCACGCCGAGCACGGCCAGACCCAACAGCGCGATGCCGCCGAAGTCGATCTGTCGGTGCAGCCCGCCGGCCCGCGCCGGTGCCGCCGGCACCAGCCTGGCGGCCAGGGCCAGCGCAACGATGCCGATCGGGACGTTGACGTAGAACACCCACCGCCAGCCGTCGGCCGCGCCGAACGCGGTCAGGATCAGCCCGCCGACCACCGGGCCGGCCGCGGTCGAGATGCCGATGGTCGAGCCGAGCGCCCCGAACGCGCGGCCACGCTCCGCGCCCCGGAACAGGTCCTGGATCAGTCCGGTGTTCTGCGGCGTCAGCATGCCGGCGGCCAGTCCCTGCGTGAGCCGCGCGACGATGAGCAACGCCTCGCTGGGCGCGGCGCCGGCAGCCGCGCTGGTCAGCACGAACGCGGACAGGGCGATCAGGAACATCCGCCGCCTGCCGAGCAGGTCGCCCAGTCGTCCGCCGGCCACCAGCGCCAGCCCGAACGTCAGCGCGTAGCCCGACACCACCCACTGGACACCCGCCGACGACGCGTGCAGGCCGTGCTGGATCGACGGCAGCGCCACGTTGACGATGCTCACGTCCAGCAACGTCATGAAGCCGGCCGCGAGCGTGACCGCAAGTGCTTTCCAGCGGTTCGGGTCGCGTTCCGCCACGGACTCGGTCGTCACCGTGTTGCCACCTGACTTCGCCGGCTCGAATACCCACCGCACATGGTCTCAACACGGGCCGCGACCGGACAACTCCGTCGGAAAAATCTTGAAAATCGAGTTTGGCCGGTCCGCGGGGCGGGTACCAGCAGTAACGACAGTTATCGTCTGCGGATCCACCTGCGGAGGCCGGCATGCCGAGACCTACCTTGCGGCGCATCGTCGAGCGCGACGACTTACCCCCCGTCCTGCAGCGGGTCGGGACAGCCGGCGTCGGCATGCTGCTGTGGTGGTTCGGCGTCGTCGCGTTCGAGGCTCATGTCCGGTTCTTCACCACCGCGCAGCCACCGGCACCGAGCCTGGGCGGCAACGGCCTGCTCGCGGCCATCTCCCTGGTGGTCGGCGCCAGCCTGATCGTGTCGGCCATCCGGGGCGCTGACGCGCCCGCGGTGGTCGCCACCGCGGGCGGCTGGCTGTTCCTGGCGCTGGGATTGGGCAGCCTGTTCGTGTTGCAGACCACCGTCAACCTCCTGGCCATGACGCTGCCGATCGCGCTGTTGGCCATGGTGACCGGGTTCGTGCTCCTGGCGCTGGGTGTCCGGGTCCGGTCCACGGCACAGCGGTTCTCGATGGCCCGTTCCGGCCGTCGCTCGTCCGCCGGCCAGGGCTGATAGCGGAGTCCGAGCTCACTATACATCGGACCTATATTTGGCGTTTGCGCTGAACAAGCCATTGTAAAGGTTTGTAGCGATCCTATCGACCCGATGAATCGATTGACCCCTTGCCGGGCGGCGCGCGACAGTGATGCCGGATCGTCGTCCCGGGACGTCAGGAGTCGTCATGATTCGCTCGTGGGTCGCCATGGCCGCGCTGTCCGTCGCCGCGCTGGCGGCGACCGCGGTGGTCACCGCACCGGCCGCCGTCGCGCTCGACAACGGTCTGGCGCCGACGCCACCGATGGGCTTCAACGACTGGAACGCCGTGGGATGCGGTGTCAGCGAGACGTTCATCAAGCAGACCGCGGACTTCATCCACACCCACCGGATCAACGGCCACACCCTGCAACAGGACGGCTACACCTTCGTCAACATCGACGACTGCTGGGCCCAGCCCACCCGCGACCCGGCGGGAAATCTCGTGCCCAACCCGGCCAAGTTCCCCGACGGCATCGCCGGCACCGCGACGTACGTGCACGGACTCGGCCTGAAACTGGGCCTCTACAACGACTCCGGCACGATGACGTGCAGCAGCCACGGCTTCCCCGGCTCGTTCGGCCACGAGGCGGCCGACGCGATGCGGTTCGCCCAGTGGGGCGTCGACTACCTGAAGGACGACAACTGCAAACAGGCGTCCGGTCAGGCCACCAGGTCGGCCACGATCGCCCGCTACACCGCCATGCGCGACGGCCTGGCTGCCGCGCAGCGGGCGACCGGCCACGCGATCGTGTTCAGCATCTGCCAGAAGGGCGACAACGGGATCAACACGGAGGACTGGTCACCAGGCGTTGGCAACCTGTGGCGCACCACCGGTGACGTGCATCCGGACTGGGCTCACCTGGATTCGAACATCGACAGGAACATCCCGCTGGCGTCGTTCGCCGGTCCCGGCGCGTGGAACGACCCGGACATGCTGGAGATCGGCAACAGCGGCCTGTCCACCACGGAGGCGCAGACCCAGTTCAGCATGTGGGCCGAGATGGCAGCACCCATGCTCATCGGCACGAAGCTGGTCAGCGCAACCAGCACGACCCTGTCCATTCTGGGCAACCCGGACGTGATCGCGATCGACCAGGACACCCTGGGCAGGCAAGGTGCACAGATCAGCTCGAGGAACGGCCTGCGGGTCCTCGCCAAGCCACTGTCCAACGGCGACGTGGCGGTAGCGTTGTTCAACGAATCGGGCTCGACGGCGACGATCAGCACGACGGCGGCCGCGATCGGCATCGCGCCGGCGAGCAGCTACCAGCTCACGGACCTGTGGTCCAAGAAGGTCGCGACCACCACCGGCAAGATCAGTGTAGGCGTCCCGTCCCACGGCACGGTGCTGTTCCGCGTGCACGCCTGAGTGTCCCCCTTTGGAGTGCATTTCCCCGTATCCAACGTTTCTCACGTGTGCCCGGTACGCCCCGGCGGGTATCAGTGGCACGAACACGCGTCGGAACAACCACGGCGCGCTCGAAACGGAAGGGGGAGCGGACGGTGTCAACGTCCACTCTGGCAGCCATCGACATCGGTGGGGGAGTGTCCTCGGCCTGGACCGCGGTCGCCAATTTCGTGCCCAAACTGGTCGCGTTCCTGGTGATCTTCGTCATTGGCTGGTTCATCGCCAAGATTCTGAGCAAGGTAGTCCACCGCCTCCTGGACAAGATCGGTTTCGACCGTGTGGTCGAGCGCGGCGGCATGAAGCAGATGCTGGAGCGTGGGAAGTACGATGCGTCGGGACTGATCGCCAAGGTCGTGTACTACGCGATCCTGCTGATCGCCCTGGAAATGGCGTTCGGCGTCTTCGGCTCGAATCCGATCAGCACCATCCTGACGTCCGTTGTCGGATGGCTGCCCAAGCTCATCGTGGCCATGCTGATCGTGGTCATCGTGGGCGCGATCGCCCGGGTCGCTCGCGATCTGGTCGGCGGTGCCCTGTCTGGATTGTCCTATGGTCGAATGCTGGGCACGATCGTCTCGGTGTTCATCTGGGGCCTGGGGATCATCGCCGCGCTGAACCAGATCGGCGTCGCCACGGCCGTCACCACTCCCGTGCTGATCACCGTGCTTGCCACTCTTGGTGGTGTTGTGGTTGTCGGCATGGGTGGTGGGCTGATCAGGCCCATGCAGCAGCGGTGGGAGACCTGGATCGGTCGGGCCGAGGATCAGATTCCGGCGGCTCGGGCGCATGGTCAGGCGTATGAGCGCGGGCGGGAGGACGCGATGCGGACTGATCCCGTGCAGTCTTCGCAGAGCGTGATGCCCGGTAACGATCCGCAGCGCTGATTTGTTCTGGTGCCGTGGTGGTTCGCATTGTTTCGGGCCACCACGGTCCCTTTCAAATGGCAGGCGGCCAACCAGCCAACGGCTGATCAGCCCGACGAGCCATGTCACACACGGCAAGCAACCGAGTAGTGACCCAGTTCACCCGAGCCCACCCGGCCAACATCGCCGGCGCCTCAACCGGCTCCCGAGCGTGATCAAGCAACCCTCGAGCGTAACCGGCCAGCAGAATCACACCAGCCGCAGTAGCCGAACCCTCGACCCCACCCACCAGGATGTCGCGAACCGCCGCCGCATGCTGGTCCACCGCAGCCGTCAGACCAGGCACAGTGGCCGCGGCCGCCAGCCCCGGCCGACCGATCCGGTCCTGCAGGCCCTCGAGCGTCCGACGGGCGGAAAACTCAGCCATGAACCCGAGCATGACTACAGAATAAGCACCAACCACGCCGACAAACCACCCATGTGGGCGACGCAACCGACCAGGCGACCACGCAGAGTGATCACTTCGGCCCGGCATACGCCAACGTCAGGATCTCCGCACACGACGCACGAGGATCGTGGCCCGACCGCCATTCGCGATTCGTCGACGCACCCTGTCCCGACAACCAACCGATGATGACCATCGGCACGAACCAGAACAGCAGCACAAAGGGCAACCAGCCGAACACGGCAGCAGCACCGAAGATCAGAGCCCACACACCAGCCAGCACAAACCTGCGATCCGCGGACGGACGCAGGTACACCGCACCAAGGACCACATCGAGCTCGGCGTTCCTCGACAGGCGTTGCACGCCACCGATGACCAGAACCGACAACGGCAGGAACCACCAGGACACCCCGACGCACAGCCACACCGAGACCGCGACGATCGCGAAATCCCGCAGCACGACAGCGATCGGACGGTAAGACCGAACAGTGGAGTCGACCGACAGATCGAACTCCCCGTGCCCGGCAGCACGCGCCAGCACGTCGTCTTCGAGTACGGACATCAAAGCCTCCCCGGGCACGCCGCCGCGAAAGCGGAACCGGCCGAACGGTCGCGGGCATGTGATTTTCATTGCCCGGATGTGACCAGGTTCGCGGTCGGCGCATGACATTGTCATCTCCGTGAGTGCGCACGCGAGATGACCAAGCGTCAGGCGGGTGGCATACCCAGATAGGCACGCGCGATCAGCGTCACCCACTGGTACACCGCGTCCTCGTTCGGGGCGAGCGGCCCCGGTCGATAGTGCGGTGAGCCCAGCCCACGCTGCACGGACTCACAGGCGGCCCAGTCCTGCCGATTGGTCCGGTCCCAGAACTCCTCGGCCCATGCCGCGTCGCCGACCCCGTCCCGCACGTACCAGGAACACTCGACCTGCGTCGCGTCCGGCGTGACCGGCACGAGCCGGTGGACCATCACGTAATCCGGGTGCAGCGAGAGCAGCAGATCCGGACACAACGCCAGGTAGCGCACCCGCCGCCGGTCCACACCGGGCAGGAACGCACCGCAGGACCGGCCGTCCAGTGACATGGTCTCGGCGTCCGGCCGCAGGTCCATCGAACCGCCGACCCAGGCGCCCGGCAGATCGTAGTTGTCGCCGCTGGCCGGCGGCGACACCGCACACAACTCCGGGTGAATATGCGGGCAGTGGTAGCACTCCTGGTAGTTCTCGACGATCACCTTCCAGTTCGCCCGCACCTGATAGTCATGCCGCGCGGCCAACTTGAGTTCTTCCGGCGCATAGGGAGCGACCAGCCCGTCCAACGCCCCCACATATTCGTCGAACGGAACGGCGTCCGCGCCCGCATTGACGAACAACCACCCGTGCCACCGGAAGACCGGCAACGGAACCAGCCCGTACTCGGCCGGCACGAATCCAGGCACCTGCTGAAACCGAGGCGCGACACGCAACGCACCGTCCAATGTGTACGCCCAGGCATGGTAAGGACACACCACCGCCCCACGATCCGAAGAACCGCCGTCCGCCAACAGCTCATGCCCCCGATGCCGACAGGTGTTGGCAAACGCACCATCCCGCGTGAACAACACCGGCACGGTCCCCACCAACCGCCCGAACTGAGTCACGCCACCGCCGAGCAACTCGTCCACCCGCCCGACACAGGACCACCCACCCGCGAACAGATACCGCCGCTCCCAGTCCAACACGTCCGGCTCGGTATAGGCCCGAGCCGGCAACATGCACGACTCCCCGAACGGCAGCAGCACCCGCGCCAACTCCTCCGGCGCCAACGGTGCGGCCGGCCAGCGGGCGAGTGTGGTCATCGTGCCCTCCGGTGGTCGGCGTCAGCGGAACACCCCGACGCTACCGCTTCGGTGAATCGTGCCGACCGCGATACCCGATTCTGACATTCTGTCTGGTTTTGAAATCGTGACCCAAACGCCCGTAACGTCACCACGCGCGCCGACGACCTAACTCGCGCAACATAGTGGACGAGGAGGGTGTCGTCATGGACATCGCGGAGCGTGCTCGGGCCCTGGCGTCCAGGATTCGGCAGTACAAGGGTGGCATCGAGACGGAGGAAGCGACCAAGAACGCCTTCGTGATGCCGTTCATCAGCAGCGTCCTCGGTTATGACGTCTTCAACCCCGCCGAGGTAATTCCGGAGTTCACCGCGGACGTTGGTACGAAAAAGGGCGAGAAGATCGACTACGCCATCGTTCATGACGGCGACATCCAGTTGCTGATCGAGGTCAAGAAGATCAGCGAGCAGCTCCGCCCTGAGCATAAATCTCAACTGTATCGATACTTTTCTGTCACCAATGCCAGGATCGCGATCCTGACAAACGGGGAGACCTACGAGGTTTATTCTGACCTGGACGCGCCGAACCTGATGGACGCCAAGCCCTTCCTGGTGTTGAATTTCTCGGACATCGACGAAACGCAGTTGCCGGAACTGGCCAAGCTCGCCAAGGGTTCGTTCGACCTGGACTCGGTGATCAGTGCTGCCGGCGAGCTGAAGTACATCGGGCAGATCAAGAGGGTCTTGGCCGCCGAGTTCAAGCAGCCGGACGACGACTGGGTGAAGTTCTTGGCAAGCCGTGCGTACGAGGGGAACTTCACGCAGCGCGTGCGTGAACAGTTCGCCCCACTCGTGGAGAAGGCCGCACGCCAGTTCCTGAACGAGCAGGTGAACGATCGACTCAAGAACGCCCTGGGCGGCGCCGAATATGTCGGAGTCTCCGAAGACCCCGCAGAACCTGCCGAACAGCAACCTGGAGTCCCGGGGCTCGTCGCCGGTCGGCCGGTCGATGCCGAGGTGGTCACGACGGAGAACGAGCTCGAGGGCTACCGCATCGTGCGGGCCATCGTGTGTAGCGAAGTGCCCTCGTCCAGGATTGTTGGACGCGATACCAAGACCTACTTCGGTATTCTCCTCGACGACAACAATCGCAAGCCGATCGCCCGCCTGTGGTTCAATCGTGCGAAGTGGTATCTCGGGGTCTTCGATGAGAACAAGGCTGAGGTCCGCATTCCTATCAGCTCCGTCGAGGAAATCTACCAGCACGCGGACGAATTGCGGCGGACCGTGACCAGATATCTGGCCAAGGCTGTCGTGCTCGAGGTCAGTGCCCAAGCCGGCAGCAACGGGAAGCAGGTCGAGGCAGGTACCTGGAGCTGATCAGTGGCAGCGGCGGTCGGACGCCGGTACGTCCAGGGTCGGGTTGCGGTCGAAGAAGCCGGACGGTTTGAGGACGAAGCCGCACGTGTCGACCGGCATGATCGGCCAGTCCTCGACGCGGGGGAAGTGGGTCAGGCCGAACACGTGCCACACGACGATGTCCTGGCCGTCGATGTCCCGATCCTGTTCCTGCCACGACGGCAGGCCGGCGCCGCCGGGATGCTGGTTGATCAACTCGCCGGCGGGAAATCGTTCGTCCGGGTCGTACCGGGTAACCCACAGGTGCTTGGTGGCGAACGCGGCCCGGTGCGCCACCGACGACGACGGGTCGGCCAGTAGCGGCGGCTGGCCCTGCGGGTGCAGCACGTAGGACGCGGGCCGGCCGAGCCGGTTGGTCGACGTCGTGTTGAGCACCCGCCATGTCCGGCCGACCGAGTTGTCCGCGAGGCGCGCCGCGGCCGACTCCGACCGCAGGCGAGTGGTCCTGCGGCCGATCGCGTTGCCGTGCGGGTTGTCCGGGCCGACCGGCACGCGCTGGACCTCGAGCTCCTCGACCGCGTTGGCGACGCCGTCGACCGTCATGTCCAGGCGCGCGCAGAACAGGTGTTGGTGGTACGGCGCGCCGAGACCGGGCGCGACCTCGGTGGCCCACGGATAGTCGCCGCCGGGGTGGGCCGACGTGAAGATCACGCCGGTCGCCTTGTTCTCGAACTGGATCGTGCCGTCCAGGTAGAGGTACCAGTAGAAGCCGTAGTCGTAGTTGCCGACGGTGGCGAAGAACGAGATGACCAGCCGCCGCTGCCGCCGGGTCTCGTCACTGCCGGTGAACAGGTCGGTGTGCTTCCACAGCACACCCTGGTCCTCCTCGTGCAGGCAGATCGCGTTCGGGTACACCTGCGGGTCACCGTTGTCATCGGCCAGCACGGCGTCGAAGTAGTGGATCTCGCCGAGGCAGTCGCAGCCCAGTTTCAGCGAGTTGACCTGCTTGCCGAGGCTGTACTCGCCGATGTCGAAATAGTTCTGCCAGAACCGCACCGGGCTCGGGTCGCCGTAGGGGACCACCATCTCGGCGATCGACGCCCGGTACATGATCGGGCGCACGCGTTGTCCGTCGCGGTAGCTCAGCAGGTGCAGTACCAGGCCCTCGCGTACGTCGAAACCGACGCGGAAGCTCCAGTTCTGCCATTCGACCAGGTCACCGGTCACGGTGAAGCTCGGGCCTTCCGGCTGGGTGATCTCGATGGGGCGCAACGTGTCCCGCATGGTGCCGACGATGTCCGGGGTGTAGTTGCCGTGCTCGGCCGGGATCGGCAGGATCCGGTCGTCGATCACCTCGACGACTCGCCGCGCGACCAGGTCGACGTAGGCGACGAGGCCGTCGATCGGGTGCGCCCACGGGGCGTCGATGACGCTCGCTCGGTTGAACGACAAGCAGCGCAACAGCCGCCGGCCTTCCTCGCCCTGTCGGTCGTAGTTGCCGGCCGACAGCGGGCACACGCATACCAGGGTGACGTCGTCGATGCCGCGCCGCTTCATCGCGGCCAGCCAGTCCTGGTCCTGCTTCACGATCTCGTCGACCGTCGGGTACTCGCCGAGCATCACCGGGGGTTGGCCGTCGACGGCCGGGTGGACGTCCTGCGTGTCGTTCACCCGGTCGTCGGTGAGCGACACGACCACCCGTGTCGTCGCGCCGGTTGCCGCGTCCATCAGCACCGCCTGGACGGCTCGCCGGATCGGGTCGCCGGGCTGGAACGCCAGTACCGAGCGCTTGTCCGGCTCGGCCAGGCTGAGCAGCGGGAACCTGGTCGACTCGTGGACCAGCCCGGCGTTCGCCATGATCCGCTTGGCGTGGCTGATCTCCGCCGCGGACAGTCGGTCCAGTGGGTGTGTCGGCACGCCGTTTCCTCCTCGAGGGGTCACGTTCAGGTTTCCACCGTTCGTTGGCTGACCACAAGACCGGTTGACTCCTGCTC
>DASXXM010000098.1:0-9240 GCA_036503065.1 Pseudonocardiaceae bacterium
GTCGCCGACAAGCCGGAGAAGACCCCGGCCGCCCCCGCCGGTCCCGGCGGCGGTGACATGGACTTCTGATCGACTGATTTTCCGCTCGACTGATTTCCGCAGGGCCTCGCGGGCCCGGACACCTCGATGTCCGGGCCCACGAGGCGTTTCAGTACGGATCCGCCGTTCGGGCGAACGAGTTGTACACGGCTGTGGATACAACTGTGGGTATCGGTGTGCTTGCGGAGCACCACTGATCGGTCCGACGTACTGCTTGGCTGATCACCTTCGCCCGTTCAGCGCAGTTTGGTGACCTCTCGTCGACATCCGACCTCACTCGGTTGTTACGTACCCGGATTCTGTTGGGGGGACAGGCGCACAACGAGGGGAGCCGACCAATGGGGATCCTGGACGGGAAGGCCATCGTGGTCACCGGGGCCGGCCGGGGGTTGGGCGAGGCGTATGCCATGCACGCCGCGCAGGCCGGGGCCAGGCTGGTGGTCAACGACGTGGACGACGACTTCGCGGAGCGGACCGCCGCGCACATCCGCGACTACGGCGGCGAGGCGGTCGCCAGCACGCACAACGTGGCCGACCCCGCCGAGGCCGCCGCGATCATCGACTACTGCATCGACACGTACGGCCAGCTCAACGGCCTGGTGAACAACGCGGGCGTGAACTACGACGTGCAACCGTGGGACGACAGCCCCGACCGGATGCGCGAGCTGTTCGAGATCAACGTCTTCGGGACCTTCAACTGCGGCATCGCCGCGATCCGGGCCATGCGGGACGCCGGTGTCGCGGGCTCGATCGTGAACATCGCGTCCGGCGCGCTGCTCGGCCAGCGTCAGCTGGCCGCCTACGCTGCCAGCAAGGGCGCCGTGGCGTCGCTGACCTACTCGTGGGCGCTGGACCTGGACACGCTCGGCATCCGCGTGAACGCGGTCTGCCCGGTCGCGCACACCAGGATGGTCTGGACCTCTGAGCGCAGCCTGCGCGCCATCCCGCCGGAACGGACCCCGAGCAAGGTCGCCCCGCTGGTGCTGTTCCTGCTGTCCGACCGCTCCGACGGCATCACCGGCCAGCTCATCCGCTGCAACGGCCGGGACCTGCACGTGGTCGGCCAGCCGTACTTCAAGCAGCCGATCCTGTCCAGCGAGAACTGGGACACCGCGAGCGTCGAGCGGGCGTTCAACGACGTGCTCCAGTCACACCTGGAACCGTTCGGCCTCGAGAAGCGGATGCCACCCCTGCTGCACGAACTGCTGACCCCGAGCCGCAGCGCATAGATCTCGGCGGCGCCTGGCGGGGCGCCGCCGACGCCCGGCCTGGGTGCCGCCTTTGGGGGAGGACACCCAGGCCGGGCATGCCTATGCCGATTCCTCTTCCGGGACGAGGATCCAGCAGATCAGGTAGACCACGGCGCCTGCGCCGAAGCCGAACAGGGTGGCCGCCACCAACAGCACGCGCAGCAGCGCGGTGTCGATGCCGAGTTGTTTCGCGGCACCCGCGCAGACCCCGGCGACCATCCGGTCACTGGTGCTCCTGCGGAAGGTGCGGATCTGGGTTGCCGTGTCGTCGTTCATGTATCCCAGGATCGCCGCCTGGGGACCCACGGGCATCGGGGTCGGACCCTGGCTTGCCCCGGAGACCGACCCGGAGTGGTCCTAAGCTGCCAGCATGGCATCAATGGTCGACGTGGCCGGTCCGGACGAACTGGCGGCCCGGCTGGACCGGGTCGGCTATCTCGCCGATCGCGGCCTCGCCACCGCCGCGTTCCTCGCCGTGCGGATGGGTCGCCCGCTGTTCTGCGAGGGCGAGCCGGGCACCGGCAAGACCGCGCTCGCGCTGGCCCTGTCCCAAGCGCTGGCCCTGCCGCTGATCCGGTTGCAGTGCCACGAGGGCATCGATGCCGCCCAGGCCCTCTACGACTGGGACTTCCCCCGCCAACTGCTGCACCTGCGCACCCTGGAGGCGTTGCCGGATCAGGGTTTGGACGCCGCGGCCGTCGAGGCTTCGCTGTACTCCACCCGGTTCCTGCTGGCCCGACCGCTGTTGCGGGCGCTGCGCGAGTCACCGTGCGTACTGCTGGTGGACGAGGTGGACCGCGCGGACGACGAGTTCGAGGCGTTCCTGCTCGAGGTGCTCGGCGAGAACGCGGTGACCATTCCCGAGCTGGGCGAGATCCGGGCCGAGGTGCCGCCGCTGGTGGTGCTGACGTCCAACCGGACCCGCGAGGTGCACGACGCGCTGAAGCGCCGTTGCCTCTACCACTGGCTGGCGCATCCGGACCTGGCCCGTGAGGTCGCGATCCTGTCCCGCAGGCTGCCCGGCATCGACGAACGGCTGGCCGTCCAGGTCTCATCGGCGGTGCGCCGACTGCGAGACCTGGAACTGCTCAAGCCGCCGGGCGTGGCCGAGGCACTGGACTGGGCCGGCGCGCTGCTCGCGTTGGGCTGCGCCGAACTGGACGCCGAGTCGGCTGCGGCCACGTTGGGTGCCGTGTTGAAGTACCGCGAGGACACCGAACGTGTGATCGCCGCCGGTCTGGACGCCCTGTTGGCCGGGTAGACCAAACGGAATGACCAGGGGTTTTGCCTGCGTGCGGCGGTGCGGGAGGACAATAGGGTCATGGGCGGAGTTTCGGTGCCGCCGATCGCGCCGCTGCCGGGGCTGGTCGGGTTCACGCACGCGTTGCGGCGCGCCGGCCTGACCTGCGACGCGCACCGCATCGCCGCCTTCCTGACCGCCGTGGACCAACTCGACCTGGCCGATCCGGCCAACCTGTACTGGGCAGGCCGGATCACGCTCTGCTCCCAGGCCGACGACCTGCCCGACTACGACGAGGCCTTCGCCGCCTGGTTCACCCCCGGCTGGCGGCAGCCACCCGGCAACGGCAACCACCCCACCGCGCGACGGCGGCCGAGCGTGTCACTCACCGCGGCCGCGCTGCCCACCCAGCCCTGCGACACCGGACCGGCCGGTACCCGGCAGTCGATCGCGACACCGGCGCCCAGCGACGTGGAAGTGTTGCGGCAGCGCGACATCGGCAAGCTCACCCCGGCCGAGCAGGAGCACCTTGCGCTGCTCTTCGCCCTGCTGAAGGTGCCGCCACCCCGCAGGACCGGCCTGCGCAACAAGCCGACCCGGCGCGGTGATCTCGACCCCCGCCGCACCCTCCGCGCACTGCTGGCCAACGGCGGCGAACCGGTCCGCCTGCGTCACCGCCGCAAGGCCGACCGGCCGCGCCGGGTGGTGCTGCTGGTCGACGTGTCCGGCTCGATGGCGCCCTACGCCGACGCCCTGCTGCGCTTCGCGCACGTGATCACCCGCCGTGCTCCCGGCAGCACCGAGGTGTTCACCCTGGGTACCCGGCTCACCAGGGTGTCCCGGCAACTGCGCCAACGCGACCCGGAGCAGGCACTCGCGGCCGCGTCACGGGCGGTGCCCGATTTCGCCGGTGGCACCCGATTGGGCGAGGGCCTGCGGGCGTTCCTCAACCGCTGGGGACAACGGGGGCTGGCCAGGCGGGCGGTGGTCGTGCTCTTCTCGGACGGTTGGGAACGGGGTGACCCGACCCTGCTGGCCGACGAACTCGCCCGGCTGCGCCGCCTCGCGCACGCCGTGGTGTGGGCCAACCCGCACGCCGGGCACGCCGGGTACCGCCCGGTGCAGTCGGGAATCGCGGCGGCCCTGCCGCACGTTGACCGTCTCGTGGCCGGGCACAGCCTCGACGCTCTGGAAGCCGTCCTACGGGAGATCCGCGATGCATGACGTTCTGGACGAGTTGTACCGGCGCTGGTCGGCCGGTGAGCGGGTCGGTCTCGGCACCGTGGTGGCCACGTTCCGGTCCGCGCCACGGGAACCCGGCTCCGCGATGCTGGTCGCCGCCGACGGCGAGGTGTCCGGCAGCGTCTCGGGTGGTTGTGTCGAGGGCGCGGTGTACGAGCTGGCGACCACGGTGATCGAGGACGGCCTGCCGGTGCTGCAGCGCTACGGGGTCAGCGACGACGACGCGTTCGCGGTCGGCCTGACCTGCGGTGGCATCCTGGACGTGTATGTGGAAGCCGTTGACCAGCAGACGTTTCCCGAGCTGGCCGACGTGGTGGCGTCGGTGCGCGAGAAGCGGCCGGTCGCGGTGGCCAGGGTCGTCGCGCATCCCGATCCGGCCTGGCTGGGCCGGCGCCTCGTGGTCTGGCCGGACAAGGTGGTCGGCGCGCTCGGGTCGCCGCGCGCGGACGACGCGATCACCGACGACGCGCGCGGCCTGCTGGCCACCGGCCGCAGCGCCACGCTGCACTACGGCCCGGATGGCCAGCGGCGCGGCGAGGGCATGTCGGTGTTCGTGAACTCGTTCGAGCCGCCGCCCAGAATGCTGGTATTCGGCGCGATCGACTTCGCGTCCGCCATGGCGGGCCTCGGCAACTATCTCGGCTACCAGGTGACGGTGTGCGACGCCAGAGCGGTGTTCGCCACCGCGAGCCGGTTCCCGGACGCCGACGAGGTGATCGTCGACTGGCCGCACCGCTACCTGGCCGCGGAGGCCGACGCCGGCCGGGTCGACGGCCGGACCGTCGTCACGGTCCTGACCCACGACCCCAAGTTCGACGTGCCGCTGCTGGACGTGGCCCTGCGCCTCGACCTGGGCTACGTGGGCGCGATGGGCTCCCGTCGCACCCACACCGACCGCCTGGCCCGGTTGCGCGCGGCCGGCCTGAACGAGGCGCAGCTGGCCCGGCTGGCCTCGCCGATCGGACTCGACCTCGGCGCCAGGACCCCGCAGGAGACGGCGGTGTCGATCGCGGCGGAGATGATCGCGTTGCGCTGGGGCGGCCGGGGCTCCCGGCTGACGGCGGGCAGCGGCCGGATCCACAAAGAGCCGGCTTGATGGTCGATTCCGCGTTTCCGGCGCCGTTCGTCGTCCGGTGCCGCAGTCGCGGAACGGCCCTGGCCGGACCGAGTGATCGGGGGTTGTGAGCCATCCCGCGAAAGAGCAGGGTATGTCGGTGAGCCGGATCACCCGATGCCAGGTGATCCGGGCCGCCGGTGCCAGCTTGGAGGGCTCAATGCGCATCACCGTCAATGTGGACGGCACCACGTACACAGACGACGTCGAACCCCGCCTGCTGCTGGTGCACTATCTGCGGGAACGTCTTGGCAAGGTCGGCACCGTGGTCGGCTGCGACACCAGCAATTGCGGGGCGTGCACCGTGCATCTGGACGGGCACAGCGTGAAATCCTGTTCGGTGCTCGCCGTGCAGGCCGACGGCGGCGAGGTGACGACCATCGAGGGCATCGCCCGCGACGGCCAACTGCACCCCGTGCAGCAGGCGTTCCACGACAACCACGCGCTGCAGTGCGGTTTCTGCACCCCCGGCATGATCATGCAGTCGATCGACCTGCTCGCCGATCATCCCGATCCGGACGAGACCGAGATACGGCACGGCATCGAGGGCAACCTGTGCCGCTGCACCGGCTACCAGAACATCGTCCGCGCCGTCCGGCAGGCCGCCCAGCAGATGCGTCCCGGCGCGGGCCCGGCGGCGGAACAGATCTCCGACCGCGCCGCGCACACCGTGGGTGGTGAGTGATGACCTCGACCATTCCGGACCAGGAGATCGGCCGGGCCCGGCTGCGCAAGGAGGACGCCCGGCTGATCACCGGCCGCACCAGGTGGACCGACAACCTGGTGCTCAACGGCATGCTGCACCTGGCGATGGTGCGCAGCCCGGTCGCGCACGCCAGGATCACCAACATCGACACGTCGACGGCGCGGTCCATGCCCGGCGTGCTGGCCGTCTACACCGGCGCCGACCTGGCCGACGAGCAGGGCAGCCTGCCGTGCGCGTGGGTGATCACACCGGACATGAAGGCACCGCCGGCACCGTCGCTGGCCACCGGCACGGTCCACTTCGCCGGTGAGGCGGTCGCCGTCGTCGTCGCCCGCACCGCGTACGAGGCCGCCGACGCCGCGTCCACTGTGGATGTTGACTACGCCGAACTGCCGGTAGTACTCGACATGCCGACGGCCGTCGCGGACGGCGCCGACCTGGTACATCCCGATCTGGGTACGAACATCTCGGCCGTCTGGGCGTTCGACTCCGGCGAGGCCGGGACGGGCGGCGACGTCGAGGAGGCCATCGCGGCCGCGGAGGTCCTGATCGAGCGGACCTACCGCCAGCAGCGGCTGGTGCCGGCGTTCATGGAGCCGAGGTCGGTCGTTGTCGACCCGACCGGCGAGCAGTTCACCATGTGGTCGGCCACCCAGATCCCGCACATCCTGCGGCTGATGCTGGCACTGACGCTGGGCGTGCCGGAACACAAGGTCCGGGTCATCGCGCCGGACGTCGGCGGCGGCTTCGGCGGCAAGCTCCAGGTCACGCCGGAGGAGGTGATCACGTTCCTGGTCGCGCGGCGGATGGGCAAGCCGGCGAAGTACACCGAGTCGCGCACCGAGAGCGTGCAGTCCGCGCACCACGGCCGCGACCAGATCCAGAAGCTCACGCTGGCCGCCCGCCGCGACGGCACGGTCACCGGGCTGAAGGTGGAACTGCTCGCCGACATGGGTGCCTACCTGCGGCTGGTCACGCCGGGCGTGCCGATCCTCGGCGCGTTCATGTTCGGCGGGGTCTACAAGTTCCCGGCGTACAAGTTCGTGTGCACCAACGTGTTCACCAACAAGACGCCCACCGACGCCTACCGCGGCGCGGGCCGGCCGGAGGCCACGTTCGCCATCGAGCGGATGATGGACGAACTGGCCGCCGAACTGGGCATCGACCCGATGGCGGTCCGCGAGCGGAACTGGATCAAGCACGAGGAGTTCCCGTTCGTCACGGTCTGCGGCCTGACGTTCGACAGCGGCAACTACGAGGCCGCGACGACCCGGGCCACCGAACTATTCGACTATGACGGGCTGCGCGCCGAGCAGGCCCGCCGCCGTGCCTCCGGTGACCCGGTCCAACTCGGCGTCGGCATCTCGACGTTCACCGAGATGTGCGGGATCGCCCCGTCCCGGGTGCTCGGCTCGCTCAACTACGGCGCCGGCGGCTGGGAACACGCGGCCATCCGGATGCTGCCATCGGGCAAGGTCGAGGTGGTGACGGGTTCGTCCGCGCACGGGCAGGGCCACGAGACGGCATGGAGCCAGATCGTCGCCGACCAGCTCGGGGTGCCGTTCGAGGACGTGGAGATCATCCACGGCGACACCCAGTCCTCGCCGAAGGGCCTGGACACCTACGGGTCGCGCTCGCTGACGGTCGGCGCGATCGCGGTGGTCAAGGCGGCGGACAAGGTGGTCGCCAAGGCTCGGATGGTCGCCGCGCACCTGCTGGAATGCGCTGAGAGCGACCTGGACTTCGCGGGCGGCTCGTTCACCGTGCGGGGCACCGAGACGTCCACCACGATCCAGGACATCTCACTTGCCGTGTTCGCCGCGCACAACCTGCCCGACGGGATGGAGCCGTCGCTGGACTCGGACGCCACGTTCGACCCGGAGAACTTCTCGTTCCCGCACGGCACCCACCTGTGCGCGGCCGAGGTGGACACCGAGACCGGCCGGGTGCGCATCCGTTCCTACGTGTGCGTCGACGACGTGGGCAAGGTGGTCAACCCGCTCATCGTGGACGGCCAGGTGCACGGCGGCCTGGCGCAGGGCATCGCCCAGGCCCTGTACGAGGAGGCGGTCCACGACGAGTCCGGGACGCTGACCACGGCGTCGTTCGCGGACTATCTGCTGCCCTCCGCGGTGGACCTGCCGTCGTTCACCACGGACCGCACCGAGACCCCGGCCACCACGAACCCGTTGGGCGTCAAGGGGGTCGGCGAGGCCGGCACCATCGCGTCCACCCCGGCCGTGGTGAACGCGATCGTGGACGCGGTGCGCCACCTCGGCGTGACCGATATCGAGATGCCGTGCACGCCGATGCGGGTCTGGCGGGCGATCAACGCAGGAGGCGCCAAGTGATCCCGGCCGCGTTCGACTACACCGCGCCGTCCACAGTGGACGAGGCGGTGCGCGCACTCGCCGACGCCGGTGAGGACGCCAAGGTGCTGGGCGGCGGGCAGAGCCTGCTGCCGGTGCTGCGGATGCGCCTCGCCGCGCCGACCACCGTGGTCGACCTCGGCAGGATCGCCGAGTTGCGTGGCGTCCGGGAGGACGGCGACGCGCTGGTCATCGGCGCCATGACGACGCACTACGACGTGCAGCGCGACCCGCTGGTGCAGACGCACGCGGCGCTGCTGGCGGCCGCCACGGACACGGTGGCCGACCCGCAGATCCGCCACCGCGGCACGTTCGGCGGCGCGCTGGCGCACGCCGATCCAGCCGGTGACCTGCTGGCACCGGCGTTGGCGCTGGACGCCGAGATGGTCATCGCCGGACCGTCCGGCCGCCGCACGGTGGCCGCCGCGGACTTCTTCGTCGACCTGTTCACCACGGCCCTGGCCGCGGACGAGATCCTGGTCGAGGTGCGGGTGCCCAAGTACACCGGCTGGGGCGCCCACTACGAGAAGTTCAACCGGGTCGCCCAGGCGTGGTCCATCGTGGCGGTCGCGGCCGCGGTCCGGGTGGTGGACGGCACGTTCGCCGAGGCCCGCGTTGGCCTGACCAACATGGGTTCGACCCCGATCCGGGCCACCTCGGTGGAACAGGCCCTGGTCGGCCAGCCGGCCACGGCCGAATCGGTCCGCGCGGCCGCGGCGCACGCGCCGGACGGCACGAATCCGTCGTCGGACAACAATTCCGACGCCGAGTTCCGCCGGCACCTGGCAACCGTCCTGACCTCGCGCGCAGTGCTCGCGGCGGCCAACTGATCATCGGGTGCCCTGGGTCGAACCGCTACATCGACCCAGGGCGCCCGACTATGTTGGTGGCACGCAACGAGCGAGGAGGCCAACCGTGCGACTGGAGCACCAGTTCTCCGTGCCGGCGCCACCCGATGTCGTCTGGGCGGCGGTCATCGATCCGGCACGTGTCGCGCCGTGCATGCCGGGCGCCACGCTGACCGAGGTGAACGGGGCCGAGTTCAGCGGCGGCGTCAAGGTCAAGGTCGGCCCGATCTCCCTGCTGTACAAGGGTTCCGGCCAGTTCCTGGAGACCGACGAGCAGGCTCGCCGGGTGATCATCAAGGCGTCCGGCAAGGACTCCCGCGGCAACGTCACCGCGGCCGCCACCGTGACCGTGATGTTGACCGAGGAGCCGGGCGGTACCAAGGGCACGGTCGTGACGGACCTGACCGTGACCGGCAAACCGGCCCAGTTCGG
>DASXXM010000099.1:0-1771 GCA_036503065.1 Pseudonocardiaceae bacterium
CGTAGTCCGAAAGGCTGTTGTCGGCGAACAGGTGTGCGTTGCCAGGGTAGAGGAACAGTTCGGCATCCTTTGTGGACGCGACCAGGGCGCGAGCCGCGTCGATGTCGCCCTCGTCGACGAAGAACGGGTCGGCGTCCATGCTGTGTATCTGGACCGGTACTCCCGGTGGCCACGCGCCGCCGAACTCGGACGTCGGTACGCAGGAGTGGAACAGCAGGGCGCCTTTCGCGCCGGGCCGTGTCTGGGCCAGCATCTGCGCCGGCAGTACGCCGAGCGAGAACCCGGCGTAGACGAGTTCGTTCGGCAGACCTTCCGCGGCCTGCTGCCCGCGTTCCAGGACCGTGCCGAAACCGACTTCGTTGACATGGGCCATGCCGTCGTCGATCTTGTCGAAGACCTGACCGGCGAACAGGTCCGGAGTGTGCACGGTGTGGCCGGCTCGCCGCAGCGACTCGGCGAAGTCGCGGACGCCGGACGTCAGTCCTTGTACGTGGTGGAACAGCAGCACTTCAGCCATGTCGCTTCCCTCTCGCGTGTGGGTCGAAGGATCATCCCTCCTGCCCCTGACAGTTAGGACAGGAACTCGGTGACCAGGCCGGCGATCCGAGGTGAGTCGAACACGTTGTAGTGCGTGGTGTTCGGCAGGATCGCCAGGCGCATCTCGGTCGGCGACGAGCCGTCCCAGTCGCCGTCGGCCAGGCCGCCGCCGAGCAGGCCGAAGAACTCGGCTACGTGCGACGTGGGGATGCTGTCGGCGTCGGCATACAGCAGCAGGGTGGGTGCGGTGATCGACTTCACTTCGTCGGTCCAGTCGTACGGGGTACGCAGCAGCGCGGCGGTGCGGTCCATCAGGGTCGGGAACGCGTCCTGGTCGGGCGCGACCGCCGCCCACCCCTGGTACATCGGCGTCTGGCGCATCGCGTCGAAGCCGGCGGCGCTGATCTGCTCCATGCCGGCGAGTACCGAGGGAAACCAGCCGGTCCGGCGGCACGGCACCGACACCAGCGCGAGCCTGCGGACCAGGTCCGGGTGCTGGATGGTCGCGCGGAGAACGACGCCACCACCGAGCGAGCAGCCGAGCAGGTCCACCTGGGGAAGGTCGAAATACCGGGCGAGCGCGGCGATGTCGTCGCCGAAGCCCGCAAAGCTGAACGGGCGGTCGATGTCCCTGGTGTGGCCGTGGCCCTGCAGTTCGACCGAGATGACCTGCCGGTGCTCGGCCAGTTCGTCGACCGGGCCGCCGAACAGCGTGGTCAGCCCGAAGCCGCCGGGCACGACGATCAGCGGTGTGCCGCCGCTGCCCCGGCTCTCCCAGTACATGTCCACACCGTTGACGGGTGCGTATCCGGTCTCCATCGGTCACTCCGCTTTCCTGGCTCGGCTTGGTGCGACTCTCGGCGGTTCGTTGGGCATCTTCGGGTAGACGGGCGGCCACGGCGCGTCCATCATGCCGTTCGCCATGTCCCGGTTCGACATCTCCAGCAGCGGCTCGATCGACTGTCCGTTGTGGACCATGTCGGCCCACGGGTCGCCATCCGCCGCGACCCGGGCCGGCACGGTCGCGATGGTCAGCTCGTCCGGTTCGACCGTGGCCAGTTCGTCCCAGCCGATCGGTGTGGACACCTGCGCACCGGTGCGGGGCCGCACGCACCAGGCGCCGAACACGGTCTTGTGCGGCGCGTTCTGGTTGAAGTCGACGAAAACCCGGGCGCCGCGCTCCTCCTTCCACCACTGCGCGGTGATCAGGTCGGGATGCCGGCGTTCCAGCGCC
>DASXXM010000100.1:0-11533 GCA_036503065.1 Pseudonocardiaceae bacterium
ACCGAGCTTGCGAGGAACCAACAGCGCCGCCGAGCGCCGGCGAGGTGAACCTGCCGCCCTCAACGACCCATCAGCTCAACGAGTCATCAGCTCAACGACCCGTCAGCTCAACGACTCAGCAGGCGTGCGTGTTCGACCCGCAGGCGCTTGTCCATCACCACGTCCAGGCCGCCGGCTTCGGCGAGGGTCGCCGCCTTCGTGTTGATCACGCCCAACTGGAGCCACAGCGCGCCCGCTCCCGCGGCGACGGCTTGCTCGGCGATCGCGGTCACGTATTCCGGCCGGCGGAAGACGTCGACGATGTCCACTGGTTCCGGTAGGTCGGCCAGGCTCGGATAGGCGGTCAGCCCGAACAGTTCGGTGATCGCCGGGTTGACCGGGTACACGCGCAGGCCGTTGCGGTGCAGGTACGCGGCCACGCCGTGGCTGGGGCGTGTCGGGTCCGGGCTCACTCCGACTACGGCCACTGTGCGTGCCTGCGTTGTCACCCGTTCGATGACGGCCGGGTCCTGCCATCGGGTCGGCGTCCGCTCGCTGTTCACTTCCGCCAGTCTGCCGGATCTACCGCCTGGCCGCCCGGGCGGTGATTCGGGCCGCAGCCGCATCGGCGTACGCTCTTGTGACATGGGTCCTCGCGCCATGGTGAAGGAACTCGTCTACCGCGGTTACGAGTCGTTACTGACTCGGCAGTTGGTCGGCGCGGAACGGCCGCGGCACGTCGGCATCATGCTGGACGGTAACCGTCGGTGGGCCAGAGAAGCCGGGTTCACTGATGTGAGTGAAGGTCACCGGGTGGGCGCCCGGAAGATCGCCGACCTGCTGGGCTGGTGCCGCGAGTCCGACGTCCAGGTGGTCACCATGTGGCTGCTGTCCACGGACAACCTCAACCGGCCGGACAGCGAGCTGCAACCGCTCCTGGAGATCATCCCCGACGTGGTCGACGAACTGGCCGCGCCGGGCGCGCCGTGGCGGTTGCGCATCGTCGGCGCGCTGGACATCCTGCCTGTTGAGACGGCGAGTCGACTGGCCTCGGCCGCGGCCAGGACCAGGGGCCGGCAGGGCATGGAGGTCAACATCGCGGTCGGCTACGGCGGCCGGCAGGAGATCGCGGACGCGGTACGCAAGCTGCTGCTACAACACGCCGAAGCGGGCACCACGATCGAGGAACTCGCGGAAGTGTTGGACGTCGACCACATCGCGGAGCATTTGTATACGTCCGGTCAGCCCGACCCCGATCTAGTGATCCGCACATCGGGTGAACAACGGATGTCCGGGTTCCTGCTGTGGCAGTCCGCGCACTCCGAGTTCTGGTTCTGCGAGGCCTACTGGCCCGATTTCCGGCGGGTCGACTTCCTGCGCGCCCTGCGCGACTACGCCATTCGGCACCGTCGATTCGGTTCCTGACAGTTCCTGAAATACGACATCGGCTGAAATACGAAACGGCAGGACTCCGCAAGGGAGCCCTGCCGTTTCGTTACACCCCGGCTCAGCCGTGGTGGTGGTGCTCCAGCGAGTTGAGGATGTCCGCCGGGGTGGACGCGATGCCCGCGTAGGCACCCGCGACCAGCGCGGCAGCACCGGCACCCAGGGCGCCGCCGCCCCAGATGAAGGTGTGGTAGGCCTCGGGGAAGCTCACGAAGTCCGAGTGTCCCCAGTCACCGGCAGGCGCGGTGGTGGGGGTGTCCTGCGGGGCTGCGTGGGTGGTGGTAGCGGCGAAAGCGGGGGCCGCGACCAGCGACAGGGCGACGGCTGCCGCGGTGACAAAGCCAGCCTTCTTCAGCACTTGCACACTCTCCTTCAATACCGGGGTTGGAATGTCGACCCCGACGGTTTGTGACGCTGGGGCCCTCGGGCAGCGAAGTTACCGGCGATCGGTGGTCGGTGTCTTGCTGAGTACCCCATTGTGTGACCCGGTGGGATTCAAATGTCGCCCGTTCCGGTGTGATTCATGGCCTGATTATGCGAATGGGGTGACCCTCTGGTAACGCCGCTGGGTGACCGGCCGGGGACACCCCGCCACCAAACGAACCACTGCCGACGTGCTCGATGCAACCGCAACGGAAAAGTGATCCAGGCCACACCGGATCCGACCGAATGGGCCCTGACCAGGGGATCTGTTCGGGTGAACGCCGTCAACTGTCAGTCTGTGACCTGGCCAGACGACACACCGGGCACGAATCACCTGTGTGGCTGCCTGCATGGAGCACCGAAACGCAGGTAGCTTGCGGACGACGGGTTGCATCGTGTGACTCGTCCCGGGAGGCCCTGGTCGTGTTGTCAGCCAGCACGGGAGGACCGGCATCCGGCCCTCGTGGTCGGCGAGCCTGACGCCGGAAGGCGGCGGGTGCCAACCAGCCGGGGCGGTGCTCGGCCCAGCGAGGAGCGGGCGTGGTGCCGCGTCCGCGAGGGAGTTGCCGTGACCGCACAGCGCCCTTCTCGGCGAACCGCCAGCCTCACGTCCGGCCAGGACCCTGACGGCGACTCCACGTCGCCGCGGGACCTCGAGCCGACGAATCACACCTACGTCTTGGACACGTCGGTGTTGTTGTCCGATCCCTGGGCGGTGACCCGGTTCGTGGAGCACACCGTGGTCATCCCGCTCGTGGTGATCAGCGAACTGGAGGCGAAGCGCAATCATCCCGAGCTCGGCTGGTTCGCCAGGGAGGCCCTACGGCTGCTCGACGACCTGCGCCTGCGGCACGGCAGGCTGGACAAGCCCATCCCGGTCGGCGACGCGGGTGGCACCCTGCACGTCGAACTGAACCACTCCGACCAGCGGGTACTGCCGGCCGGCTTCCGGGCCGAGGCCAACGACGCGCGCATCCTCGCGTGCGCGCTGAACCTGGCCGCGGAGGGCCCCGGTCCGGTGACGCTGGTCACCAAGGACATCCCGCTGCGGGTGAAGGCCGCGGCCGTCGGCCTCGACGCGGACGAGTACCGCGCCCAGGACGTGGTGCCGTCGGGCTGGACCGGCATGGCGGACGTCGAGATGCCGCAGGCCGGCATCGACCAGCTCTACAACGAGGGCGGGTTCGACCCGATCGCCTACGAACTGGACGACGTGGCCGAACTGCCCTGCCACACCGGCCTGCGGCTGCTCGCGGGCACCGCGAGCGCGCTGGGTCGGGTCACCACGGACAAGCGGGTCCGGCTGGTGCGTGGCGACCGGGCCGCGTTCGGCCTGCACGGCCGGTCCGCGGAGCAGCGCATCGCGTTGGACCTGTTGCTCGACCCCGAGCTCGGCATCGTGTCGCTCGGTGGCCGGGCCGGCACCGGCAAGTCCGCGCTGGCGCTGTGCGCGGGCCTGGAGGCGGTGCTGGAACGCGGCCAGCACCGCAAGGTGGTGGTCTTCCGGCCGGTCTACGCCGTTGGCGGGCAGGAGCTGGGCTACCTGCCCGGTTCGGAGTCCGAGAAGATGCAGCCGTGGGCGCAGGCCGTGTTCGACACGCTGGGCGCGCTGGTCAGCGAGAGCGTGCTGGACGAGGTCACCGACCGCGGCATGCTGGAGGTGCTGCCGCTCACCCACATCAGGGGCCGGTCGCTGCACGACTCCTACGTCATCGTGGACGAGGCCCAGTCGCTGGAGCGCAATGTCCTGCTCACGGTGCTGTCCCGGCTGGGCACCGGGTCCAGGGTGGTGCTCACGCACGACGTGGCGCAACGGGACAACCTGCGGGTCGGTCGGCACGACGGCGTGGCCGCGGTGATCGAGAAGCTCAAGGGTCACCCGCTGTTCGCGCACATCACGTTGACCCGATCCGAGCGCTCGCCGATCGCGGCGCTCGTCACCGAGGTACTGGAGGACTACGCCCAGTAACGACAACGGAAAGGGAGGGCACCCGGCCGGGTGCCCTCCCTTTCCGTTCGGGTCAGTCGATCGCGCGCCGCATGAAGCCCCAGATGCCGATGCTGCCGAAGATCCCGATGGCGAGCAGGGCGGCGCACACGTCCAGCCACAGCGGCAGCGACGGCAGGCCGGGCACCAGGATGGCCCGCATGCCCTCGCTGACGTAGGTCAGCGGGTTGAACGCGCAGACGACCTGGAACCAGCGCAGGTGCGCCAGGCCGCGCCACGGGAACTGGGTGGACCCGGTGAACATGATCGGCGTCAGGACCACCGCGAACATGATGTTGATCCGCCGCGGGGTGACCAGCGTGCCGATGGTCATGCCGATCGCCGCGCCGGCCAGCGCGCCGAGCACGATCACGCCGAACGCTGCGGGCAGCTTGCTCAGCGGCCAGTTCACGTTGCTCAGGATCAGCAGGCCGACCGGCACCATGAGCACGGAGGCGATGATCCCGCGCAGCGCGCCGAACACCATCTTCTCGACCGCCACCAGCGGAATCGGCATCGGCGCGAGCAGCCGGTCCTCGATCTCGCGGGTGAACGAGAAGTCCATGATCAGCGGCATGGTGGTGTTCTGCAGGCCGCCGAGGAACCCGTTCAGCGCCACGATGCCGGCCATCAGCACCGGCGCGAACGCGGCGCTGTTCACGTAGCCGAGGCTCGACAGCACCTTGCCGAAGATGAACAGCATGAAGAACGGCTGGATCACGACCTGGGCCAGGAACGGCACCAGCTCGCGGCCGGTCACGAACACGTCACGCCAGAGCACGGAGCCGAACGTGCGCAGCGAGACGAAGGCACCGGCCGTCCGGCCGTCCCTGGCCGGCGTGGCGGGTTCCGGGGTGGGTGTGCGAACGGTGGTCGTGGCGGTCATCGCAGCTCCCGGCCGGTCAGATGGATGAAGACGTCCTCGAGGCTCGGCGTGCCGAAGGACAGGTCGCGCACGGCACAGCCGAGGCTGTTCACGGTGTTCATGACCGACGGCAGCGCCACGGCCGGCTCCGCGGAGGTGTAGAGCCGGAACTGGCCGCTGCCGGCCGGCGCACCGCCCGGCATGCCTCCTGGCGTCCCGCCGCCCATCCCGGGCATGCCAGGAGGCATGCCGGGCGGCATACCCGGGGGCATCCCGCCACCGCCACCGCCGGCGTTGAGCCGTTCCACGCGCTCGATGCCCTCGATCGCGGCCAGCTTCTCGACGACCACTTCCGCGGCCACCCCGGCCAGGTCGATCACGACGGTCAGCGTGGTGCTGCCGGGCAGGCCCCTGGTCAGCGCGCTCGGGGTGTCCAGCGCGAGCAGCTTGCCGTGGTCGACGATGCCGACCCGGTCGCACAGCTTCGCGGCCTCGTCCATGTCGTGGGTGGTCAGGACCACGGTCACGCCGTCCTCGTGCAGCTCGGCGACGCGTTCGTGCACGAACAGCCGGGCCTGCGGGTCGAGGCCGGTGGACGGCTCGTCCAGGAACATCACCTTCGGCCGGTGCATCAGCGCACGCGCGATCATCACCCGCTGCATCTGACCGCCCGACACGAAGTCGACCCGCGCCTCGGCCTGCTGGGCAAGGCCCATCCGCTCAAGGATCTCGTCCGCCCTGCGGTTGCGCTCGGCCCGCCCGACGCCGTGGTAGGCCGCGTGGAACAGCAGGTTCTGCCGGATGTTCAGCGAGCGGTCCAGGTTGTTGCGCTGCGGGACGACAGCGAGCAGCTGCCGCGCCCGCTTGGCGTCGGTCGTCACGTCGACCCCGTGCACCGTGCCGGTGCCCGAGGTCGGCCGAACCCGGGTGGTCAGCACGCCGACCGTGGTCGTCTTGCCGGCGCCGTTGGGCCCGAGCAGCCCGAACACCTCGCCGGAGTGGACACGAAAACTCAACTCGTCAACGGCGGGCGGTGCGTTCCGCCGGTAGCGTTTGACGAGATCGGATACAACAACAGCGTCCGTCACCCCATCAGCGTATTCGCTGGACGGATCTGCTTCTCATGATATTTGTCAGTTGTATCCGGGTCGGTTTCACCAGCCCGCGGGCAACGGCCTGCCCTCCGCGAAGCCCGCCGCCGACTGAACGCCCAGTACCGCCCGCTCGTGGAAGGACTCCAGGTCCGTCGCGCCCGCGTACGTGCAGGCCGAGCGGACACCGGCACAGATCTCGTCCAGCAGGTCCTCGACACCGGGCCGGATCGGGTCCAGCCGCATCCGGGAGGACGAGATGCCCTCCTCGAACAGCGCCTTGCGGGCCCGGTCGAAACTGTTGTCCCCCCGTGTCCGCGCGGTCACGGCGCGTTTGGACGCCATACCGAACGATTCCTTGTAGAGGTGGCCGTTCTCGTCGCGCAGCAGGTCGCCCGGCGACTCGTAGGTGCCGGCGAACCACGAGCCGACCATGGCCGCGGACGCCCCGGCGGCCAGCGCCAACGCCACGTCCCTGGGATGCCGGATGCCACCGTCCGCCCACACGTGCCGGCCGAGCCGACGGGCTTCGGCGGCACACTCGGCCACCGCCGAGAACTGTGGCCTGCCGACCCCGGTCATCATCCGGGTGGTGCACATCGCGCCGGGCCCGACGCCGACCTTGATCACGTCCGCGCCGGCTTCGACCAGGTCACGGACACCCTCGGCGGTCACCACGTTGCCGGCGACGAGCGGCACGTGCCGCACGTGCGCCCGGACCGACCGCAGCGTGGCCAGCATCTTCTCCTGGTGGCCGTGCGCCGTGTCCACGACCAGCACGTCCACCCCGGCCTCGACCAGGTCCTTCGCCTTGGTCACCGGGTCGCCGTTCACCCCGATCGCGGCCGCGACCCGCAGGTGGCCACGGGCGTCGACGGCGGGCGCGTACAACCCGGCCCGTAGCGCGCCCAGTTCGGTCAGCGCGCCGACCAGTCGGCCGTCGGCGTCCACCCCGAGCGCGAGCCGTTGCGGGCGGCCGTGCAGCGCGTCGAACACCGCGCGGGGCGGCGCGTCCAGCGGCAGCATCGGCGCGTCCGACCGGACCACCTCACTGACCCGGGTGAACCGGTCCACCCCGGCGCAGCCCGCCTCGTCCACCACGCCGACCGGGTGGCCGTTCTCGTCGACCACCGCGACCGCGCCGTGGGCCCGCTTGTGCAGCAGGTTCAGCACGTCCGCGACGGCGTCGACGGGTGTCAGCACCAGCGGGGTGTCCCAGACGGTGTGCCGCGACTTCACCCAGGCGACGATGTTCGCCACGGCCGCGGTGTCGACGTCCTGCGGCAACACCACGAGCCCGCCACGCCGGGCCACGGTCTCGGCCATCCTGCGGCCGGCCACCGCCGTCATGTTGGCCACCACGACCGGGATCGTGGCGCCGGTGCCGTCCGCGGTGGTCAGGTCGACGCCGAAGCGGGACTCGACGGCGGAACGCCGGGGTACCAGGAAGATGTCGTCGTAGGTCAGGTCGTAGCCCGGCCGCCGGTCGTCGAGGAAGCGCACGAGTCTCCAGGCTACCCGGTGCGCATCCCCCGGACCGTTTCGATCGTGTCGGCGTCCCCCGCTTCCTTGTCCGGCCGGTACCGCACCACTCGGGCGAACCGCAGCGCGACACCGCCGGGATACCGGGTGCTGGCCTGCACACCGTCCAGCGCGATCTCCACCACCAGTTCCGGCCGCAGGTAGACCGTCCACTCGGTACGGCGCAGTTCGTGGCGCGGGAACTCCTCGGTCTGCCAGGCGAGCAGTTCGTCGGTCATCCCCTTGAACGTCTTGCCCACCATGACCGGCGGGCCGCCATCGGGATCGCGGGCGCCGAGATGCAGGTTGGACAGGTAGCCGGTGCGCCTGCCGTGGCCCCACTCTGCGGCCAGCACGACCAGATCCAGGGTGTGTACCGGTTTCACCTTCTGCCACGCCCGGCCGCGCCGCCCGGCGGCGTAGGGCGCGGTCAGCGACTTCACCACGACGCCTTCGTGGCCCGCGTCGAGCGCGTCCTTCAGTACGTCGTCGGCCTCTTCGATGGTCGGCCGCCCGCGGCCCGGGACGAGGTAGTCGCCCGCGGCTGCGCTCAGGGCCTCGGCGCGTTCGGCCAGCGGCCGGTCGAGCAGGTCGGTGCCGTCCAGGTGCAGGCAGTCGAAGAAGTACGGACGAAGCAGTTCCTCGCGTTGGGTCGTGGTCGCGCCGAACCGGCTCATCGTCTCCTGGAACGGTCGAGGCCGGCCGTCCGGATCGAGCGCGAGCGTCTCGCCGTCCAGGACGACCGTGTTGACCGGCAGTGCGCGGACGAGTTCGACGAGTTCCGGCACGCTGTCGGTGATCTCGCGGAGCGTGCGGGTGTAGACGTGGACATCGTTTCCGTTGCGGTGCACCTGAATCCGCGCACCGTCCAGTTTGTACTCGACGGACACGTCGCCCAGCTCGCCGACCGCGTCGGCGAGCGATTCGGCCGGCGACGCCAGCATCGGCCGGACCGGGCGGCCGACTTCGAGCCGAAACCGTCCCAGGTCCTCCTTCCTGAGCGCGGCAGTGGCCGTCGCGGTCAGCGAACCGGACAACATCAACGCGCGGCGGACGTCGTCACCCGGCAGCTCGGCGGCCCGCGCCACCGCGTCCACCATCACGCCCTCCAGCGCGCCCTGCCGCAGTTCGCCGCCCAGGAGCCGGATCAGGAAATCCTGCTCGGCCCTGGTGGCCCGGCTCAGCAGGCCGGTCAGGAGGGTCGCCCGGTGCGTGGCCGAGCCCGCGCCGGACAGTTCCGCGAGCCCGGCCAGTGCGGTGTCCACGTCGGCGACGGTCAAGGTCGGCTCGTCGGCCGGCGGTGTCGCCAGTTTCACCAGCGTGCGCCAGCCGGTACCGAGCCGACCCTGCCGGGGTTGGCCGACCAGGAAGCCCACGACGGCCGGGACCTCGGCGTCCGGTTCGGCGTTGCGGAGCACGCCGGCCAGCGCGTCGACCTTGGCCAGCCGGGACCTGGTCGCCGCGACAATTGCGGAGGCGTTCACGACATCGGAGAACAGCACGTCACCCATGGTGCCGCCAACCGCCGACAGTTGCCGACGCACTTGGTCGACGAAGGCCCTTGGTCAACGGCCGCCCTTGGCCATGGCCAGGACGTCCAGCGCCTTGTCGAGCTGTTCGACGGTCAGCTTGCCGGCCTCGACGTAGCCGCGTGCCAGCACGACCTCCCGGATGGTCCTGCGCTCCCGCAGTGCCTGCTTGGCGACGGCCGCGGCCTCCTCGTAGCCGAGATAGCGGTTGAGCGGCGTGACGATCGCGGGCGAGCCCTCCGCGTACTCCCTGGCCCGTTCGACGTTGACCTGGACGCCTGCGAACACCTTGTCCGCCAGCAGCCGGGACACCGCGGCGATCAGCTTCGTCGACTCCAGCACGTTGCGGGCGATCACCGGCAGGTTCACGTTGAGCTGGAAATTGCCCTGCGCCCCGGCATAGGCCACGGCGGCGTCGTTGCCGATCACCTGCGCCACCACCTGGAGCGTCGCCTCGCAGATGACCGGGTTGACCTTGCCCGGCATGATCGACGACCCCGGTTGCAGATCCGGCAGCGCCAGCTCGGCCAGGCCGGTCCGCGGGCCCGACCCCAGCCACCGCACGTCGTTGGCGATCTTGCTCAGGCTGACGGCCACGGTGCGGAGCTGGCCGGAGGTCTCGACCACCCCGTCCTGCGTGGCCTGTGCCTCGAAGTGGTTCCGTGCCTCGGTCAGCGGCAGCCCGGTCGCGCGCGCCAGTTCCGCGGCCACCGCGGCGCCGAACTCGGCAGGCGCGTTCAGCCCGGACCCGACCGCGGTGCCACCGATCGGCAACTCGGCCAGCCGACCCAGCCCGGACCGGAGCCGTTCGATGCCGTACCGGATCTGTGCCGCCCACGCCCCGGCCTCCTGGCCGAGCGTGACCGGCACGGCGTCCATCAGGTGGGTGCGGCCGGACTTGACCACGTCCGCCCACTCGGCGGCGCGTCCCTCGATGACCTCGGCCAGGTGCCGGAGTGCCGGGATGACGTCGGTCACGATGGCCTCGGTGGCCGCCACGTGGATCGTGGTCGGGAAGGTGTCGTTGGACGACTGGGAGGCGTTCACGTCGTCGTTCGGATGGACGTCCCGGCCGAGTGTTCGGGTGGCCAGCGTCGCGATGACCTCGTTCGCGTTCATGTTCGACGAGGTGCCGGAACCGGTCTGGAACACGTCCAGCGGGAACTGGTCGTCGTACCTGCCGGTCGCGACGTCGTCGGCGGCTTCGGCGATCGCGTTCGCGACGTCCGGTGGCAGCACCCCCAGTTCCGCGTTCACCCGTGCCGCGGCGGCCTTGAGCAGGCCAAGTGCGCGGATCTGTGCGCGTTCCAGCGGGCGGCCGGAGATCGGGAAGTTCTCCACGGCACGCTGGGTCTGCGCCCGCCACAGTGCGTTCGCCGGAACTTTGACCTCGCCCATCGTGTCGTGCTCGACGCGAAACTCCTGATCACCCATGCCTTCAGTCTGAACCTGGAGCCGCGCGCCGGCAGGCGATGTGGCGCGTTGCACGTTCCCCTCTAGACAGAGGGATCTACGCTCGGGTTTGCTCCCACCACGAGCGAAAGGGTGGTCGGCAATGGCCGAGCCAGCGGCGGAGTACGACATCGACCTGTTGATCATCGGCGCGGGCCCGTCCGGCCTGTTCGCGGCCTACTACGCGGGATTCCGCGAGCTGTCCGTGGCGATGGTCGACTCACTGCCCGAGCCGGGCGGTCAGGTCACCGCGATGTATCCGGAGAAGATGATCTTCGATGTGGCCGGTTTTCCGGCCATCAAGGGTCGAGATCTGGTCACGGCCCTCGTCGAACAAGCGGCCCAGGCCAAGCCGCTGTACCTGCTCGGCCGGCAGGCCCGCGAACTGACCGAGTCGGGTGACCGGCTCATCGTGACGCTGGCCGACGGCACCTCGGTGCGCGCCGCGGCCATCCTGATCACGGCCGGGATCGGCGAGTTCCGCCCCCGCCCCCTGCCGGCCGGCGACGGCTGGCTCGGCCGGGGCATGGTCCACTTCGTGCCGTCGCTGGCCGCCCACCAGGGCCAGGACGTCGTGGTCGTCGGCGGCGGTGACTCCGCGTTGGACTGGGTGCTGGCGCTGCACCCGATCGCGCGATCGATCACGCTGGTGCACCGCAGGGCCCAGTTCCGCGCGCTGCCCAGCACGGTTCGGCAGGTCCGCGAGCTGGGCGTCCCGATCATCGTGGACGCCGAGGTCGCCGAGTTGCGTGGCGACGACCTGGGGCTGCGGGAGGTGGACATCCTGGTGAAGGCCGGTGACCGGACCACACTGGCCGCCCAGAGCGTGGTGGCCGCACTCGGCTTCCTGGCCGACCTGGGCCCGATCGAGTCATGGGGCCTGGACCTGGACCACCGCGCCGTCAAGGTCGACTCGACCATGCGAACCGCCCGCGACCGCATCTACGCGGCCGGCGACGTAGCGGCATACGACGGCAAGGTGAAACTAATCGCCACCGGCTTCGGCGAGGCGGCGACCGCGGTCAACAACATCGCGGTGGCCCTGAACCCGAGCGCGCATCTGTTCCCAGGCCACTCCTCGAACGCAGGCTGACCGCTCCCACCGGCCCTGCCGCATCGTCACGCTGAGCTGCATGCCTCGGCCCGGGCCGAGGCATGCGCGGGAGTGGCTCGCGGGAGTGGCTCGCGGGAGTGGCTCGCGGGAGTGGCTCGCGGGAGTGGCTCGCGGGAGTGGCTCGCG
>DASXXM010000101.1:0-2727 GCA_036503065.1 Pseudonocardiaceae bacterium
ACACTGTCGGTTCCGGTCTCGCTGACCGAACCCGCCGGCACGACCACCCGGCGGCAGCCGTGATCGCGCGAGCGGCCTGGCGGGTCGGCATGACCGGCTACGCCCTGCTGACCGTCGCCTGGCTGGCCAGCGGACTCGTCCCCGGCCGGGGCCCGAGCTACCCGGTCGACGCGGTCGTCCTGGACTACGTGTTCAGCGGCGCGATGCTGGGTCTTGCGGCAGTGCTCCTGCGCCGATCCGGGCAACGGTGGGGCGAACGAATCCTCAGCCTGGGACTGGTTGGTGTGGCGGGGGCCTACAACGCACAGGCAGGCGTGGTCAACCATGCCCTCGCGCCGGTCGGCGCGGTCCTGCTGCACGCGGGCGGCACGGCCGCGGTCGTCGTCGGGCTGCTGCTGGTGGCCGGCGGATCAGGTCGTCTGTTCGGCTGGTCCGCCGCGGCCGTGGCCGGGTGTGTGGGCCTGGTCAGCGGATTCCTGGCCAACTATGCGCCATCACTCGACTACCTGCTGGCTTTCGGCATCCTGGCGCCATTGGCCGGATCGCTCCGGCTGCCGGGCCGGGCGGATCAGCCGAACCGGTTCGTGCGATCGGTTTCTGCGGCACTCGCGGCTCTGACCACGGTCGTGGTGGCCGCCTCGTGCGTCACGCGTGGGCTGGGCACGCCCGGTCTGCTCGGCGACGTTCCGGGAGTCAGCACGGCGGGCCCACAGTTGTGGCGTTATCCACCCGGCCTGGCCTGGCTCGGGCCGCAGGTGTCGGCGTTCTGGGTGAGCCGACCGGTCGCCGTGGCCGCGTTCGCCATGATGGTCTGGGGCCTGGTGCGGCGTCGCCCGTCCGCGATCGGTCCCATCGTCGAACGGTCCCTGCTCTACACGACGTTGATCGCGGTCGTCGGCGCCGCGTACGTGATCGGCGTGGTGCGCATCGACGCCGCTTTCGGTCTGTCCTCCGACTGGCTCGCGCCACCGCAGGTAGCGGCCGCCGGCCTCGTCGCGCTGGCCTTCCAGCCCCTGCGCACGCTGCTGGTGCGGTCGGTCGACCGCGTCATCTACGGCCGCAGGCTCACCGAACGACAGCTGGTGGGCCAGCTGACCACGATCGCCCGCGCGAGTGCGGGCGGCACCGAAGCGCTGCGGTCCCTGGCCCAACTCACCGCGCGGACACTGGGCACCGAGCACGCCGCCGTATACGTGACCGGTTCAGCGGGCGACGAACTGATCTGCGTCTGGCCGGAGCAGACACTCCCGTCCTCGGTCGGATGGCGGATTCCGGTGCACCACAACGGATCGGTCGTCGGTGCGCTGGCTGTTCCGGCCACCCGGCGCGCATTGCCCCGCAGCCGCCGCAGGCTGTTGGCCGGCCTGAGCCGTGGCGCCGGTGTGCTCATCCACAACACGGCGACCTCCCTGGACCTGATTCGGCGGCGGGAAGCAGCGGCCGCGCGGTCGGCCGAACTCCGCGCATCCCGCTGGCGCATCGTGACCGCACAGGACTGCGAACGCCGCGACCTGGAACGCGACCTGCACGACGTGGCCCAGCCCGGGCTGACGGCGGTGCGTCTGGCCCTCGGCCTGGTCAACCATCAGGCCAGCACTGGCAACCAGAATGCCTACGATGCTGCCCTGGTCCGGCTGCGCAGCCAAATCCAGCATGCCGACGCCAGTTTGCGGCGGACGTTGCGCGGCATCGACCCGCCCGCGCTGACCACCAGCGGCATCGTCGCCGCACTCCGCGAAGCCGCCGAGACGCTCGGCGTCGACGTCCACCTGACGCTCGGGTCCGAAGTCGACGAGATCCGATTCGACAAGCACATTGAGGCGGCCGCCTTCTACTGCTGCAGCGAGGCGCTGCAAAACTGTGTCAAACACAGCCCCGACGCCACGATCAGTGTCGATATCCAGTGGGACAACACCCGGCGCCTGCTGAGCTTCACCGTCAGCGACGACGGGCCCGGCTTCGATCCCGCCGCCGTCGACCCGCGCAACCACAGCGGCGGCCTCCAGAACATCGCCGACCGGTTGGCCGCCGTAAACGGCAACCTCGTCATTGATGCCACGCCCGGAACCGGCACCCGCATCGCCGGCACGATCCCCGTTCCCACCGAAATGCGCGTAGAGCGGCACAGGCCGTAGTGCAGGCCACTTCGGGGGGCCGCGTGATTCGACGAAACGACGGTCGTGAACGGGTCAGACGAGGTTCACCGGGTCGGTTCGATTGGCGAGATCCTGCGCGAGCAGTGTGAACGCCGGGTGCTCGCGGGGCTCCGCGATGTCGTATACCTGGGCCAGGATCTCCGCCACGGCCGTCAGCACGTCGTGCGCGGCCAGCCTTGGGGCCTGGTAACAACGGCCGACTTGCTTGTACAGCAGGCGGACCGGGGTCGTCTGCTCGGCTCCGGCCGGCTCGTCGACGGCCGGCTGTTGGTAGTCGACCGCGAGTTGGTGGAAGCCGACCGACCGGAACGGGCCGCTGTCGGTGTCGGCGCCGACCTCGATGTACCAGCCGTGCACGGTCGGCTGGTCGCGCAGCATCTGCTCCTCGATCCGCGCGACCAGCGCGCGTAGTCGGCCGGTGTGGTGCAGCGCGTCGGCCAGCACGAGGTAGCCGGCGAAGCCTGCGGTGGACAGGGTCCGGAACGACGCGAGTCCGTCGACTGGGCCGCCCTCTGCCGACCGCAGCGACCACAGGTGGTAGCTGCCGCCCTCGGCGAGGGACTGCCGGAAG
>DASXXM010000102.1:0-4669 GCA_036503065.1 Pseudonocardiaceae bacterium
CGCACCGGCCTATGCCTCCATTCCGAACGCGGTGGTGAACCGCACGTCACCCTCGATCATGTCCCGCATGTCCGGCAGGCCGTTGCGGAACATCAGGGTGCGTTCGATACCCATGCCGAACGCGAACCCCGAGTACACCTCCGGGTCGATGCCACACGCGACGAGCACCTTCGGGTTGACCATGCCGCAGCCGCCCCACTCGACCCAGCCCGGCCCGCCCTTCTTCTCCTCGAACCAGATGTCCATCTCCGCGGACGGTTCGGTGAACGGGAAGAAGTGCGGCCGCAGCCGCACCCGGGCGGTCGGGCCGATCACCGCGCGCGCGAACGCGTCCAGCGTGCCCTTGAGGTTGGCCATGGTGAGGCCCTTGTCCACGGCGAGACCCTCGGTCTGGTGGAACACCGGGCTGTGCGTGGCGTCCAGGTCGTCGGTGCGGAACACCCGGCCGGGCGACACCACGTAGACCGGCAGTTTGCCGGCCAGCAGCGACCGGATCTGCACCGGCGAGGTCTGCGAGCGCAGCACCAGCCCCGAGTTCGCGGGCGCCACGTAGAAGGTGTCCTGCATGGTCCGCGCCGGATGGTCCTTGCCGGTGTTCAACGCGTCGAAGTTGAACCACTCGGTCTCCACCTCGGGCCCGTCCGCGACCTCCCAGCCCATGCCGACGAACACGTCGCCGATCCGCTCGGACATGGTGGTGATCGGGTGCCGGGCGCCGTTCGGGATCCGGTCCCACGGGAGGGTGACGTCGACGGCCTCCTCGCGCAGCATGCGCTCGTCGCGCCGCGCGGTGAGTTCGGCGTGCCGCCGCTCGTAGGCCGCCCTGATCTCCGCCTGCGTCTCCTGGACCCGCTTGCCCGCCTCGGCCCGGGCAGCGGGCGGCAACGCGCCGATCTCACGGCGCGCGAGCAGCACCGGGGACTTCTCACCCAGGTGCGCGGGTCGCCGTTCGACCAGCACGTCCAGGTCCGCTGCCTCGGCGAACGCCGCATCGGCCTGCTTCACCGCGGACAGCAAGGTCTCTGGCGCAAGGGCCGCGACCTCTTTGGGGTCGTACGGATCGTTCGCTCCGGACATGGTGGTGAACAACTCCCGGTTGGCGGCTGTGTGACCATCTGTCGTGGTCACCGCTGGTCTCTCGCTCATGCCGGCCGGGCAAGCCGGGTAGTGCGCAGACCGATCCTACGAGATCGTCCCTGCTGATCGCCCTTGAGTTCCCGATTGCGTCGGGTGGCGCTGCGCGCGCGCCGTCGTGTACAGGCAGACCGCGGCGGCCGTGGCCAGGTTGAGGCTTTCCGCGGCACCGTGGATCGGCACACGCAGTGCCCGGTCGGTGGCCGCCCTGATGTCCGCCGGCAGGCCGTGTGCCTCGCTGCCGAACACCCACGCGGTGGGTTCGGCCAGGTCAGCGGCTGTGTCCAGGTCGTCGTCGGCGTGGCCGTCCGCGGCGATCAGCCGCAGGCCCGCGGTCCGACAGGCTCGTAGTGCGTCGTGGACCTCGCGGGTTCTGGCCACCGGCAGGTGGAACACGCTGCCCGCGGACGCCCGGACGCACTTGCCGTTGTGCGGGTCGACCGTGTCACCGGCCAGCAGCACGGCGTCCGCGCCCGCCGCGTCGGCGACCCGCAGGACGGTGCCCGCGTTGCCGGGGTCGGCGATCCCGCACAGCACCGCGACCAGCCGTGGCGTGCCGGCCAGCGCGGTGTCCAGCGGCTGGTCGACCAGGTCGCAGACGGCCACGATGCCTTGGGGTGTAACGGTTTCCGACAGCCCGGCAGCGGCCCGTTCGGTCACTTCGGACACCGGTATCCCGTTCGCGTCCGCCGTCGCGACGAGGTCGGGATGGCGGTCCCGGGCCGTCGTCGTGACGAACAGTTCGCGCACCGTTCCGTAGGCCAGCGCCTCACGGACCGACTGGGCGCCCTCGGCCAGGAACCGACCGGCCTCGGCACGCCCGGCGCGCCGGGTCAGGCGTCGCGCAGCGACGATCCGGGGCGTCCGCTCGGTGAACGGACCTGCCCCGGATCGATTCGTCGTGCCGATGATCGGTCCCTGCCGCTGTTCAGTCCTGCGCGTCCGCGAGTTCCTGGCTGCCCTGGGCGCCCGCGTGCTCGCGGGCCAGGTCGACCAGCGCGGTGAACGCGGTCGGGTCACTGACCGCCAACTCGGCGAGGATCTTGCGGTCCACCTCGATGCCGGCGCCCTTGAGGCCCTGGATGAAGCGGTTGTAGGTGAGGCCGTTCTGCCGGGCGGCCGCGTTGATGCGGGTGATCCACAGCTGACGGAAGTCACCCTTGCGTGCCCGGCGGTCCCGGTACGCGTAGTTGAGCGAGTGGAGCATCTGCTCCTTGGCCTTGCGGTACAGCCGCGAACGCTGGCCGCGGTAGCCACTTGCCAGCTCAAGGGTGGTGCGGCGCTTCTTCTGGGCGTTGACCGCCCGCTTCACGCGTGCCACGGGAAATCCTGTCGGGTCTCAAGGGGCGTTGCCCCGGTGTGCAAGGGGGGTTGCGAACGGGCCGGTCAACGACCGAGTAGGCGCTTCACGCGCTTCTGGTCGGGCTTGGCGACCTCGACGGTGCCGGCCAGGCTGCGGGTCTCCTTGCTGGACTTCTTCTCCAGCCTGTGCCGCATACCGCACCTCTGGTGCAGGATCTTGCCGGAGCCGGTCACCTTCAGGCGCTTCGATGCCCCGCTGTGCGTCTTGTTCTTCGGCATGTTCGTCCTCATCGTTGTGCGGCCGCGTCGTGCGGCGGCCGCCCAGGTTTGGTGCTCTCATGACACCGGGTGCCTTGTCGGCACCCGGTGCGTCACTGCTGGCCGTCGACCGTTTCCACGGTCGTGGCGAGTTCCTCGGTGCCGTCCGCCAGGTCCTCCACGGAACCCGGGCGGGCCTTCGGCACCTGCGGCTTCTGCAGGTTCTTGTGCGGCGCCAGCACCATGATCATGTTGCGGCCGTCCAGCTTGGGCGACGCCTCGACGAAGCCCAGTTCGGCGACGTCGTCGGCCAACCGCTGCAGCAGCCGGGAACCCAGCTCTGGCCGGGACTGCTCGCGACCTCGGAACATGATGGTCACCTTGACCTTGTTCCCGTGCGAGAGGAAGCGGGCCACGTGGCCCTTCTTGGTCTCGTAGTCGTGCGAGTCGATCTTCGGCCGGAGCTTCTGCTCCTTGATCACGGTGAACTGCTGGTTGCGGCGCGACTCACGTGCCTTCTGGGCGCTCTCGTACTTGAACTTCCCGTAGTCCATGAGCTTGGCGACGGGCGGACGCGCCTGTGGTGCGACCTCAACGAGATCCAGATCCGATTCCTGGGCAAGTCGCAACGCGTCCTCGATACGGACGATGCCGACCTGCTCACCTGCCGGTCCGACCAGGCGGACCTCGGGAACACGGATGCGATCGTTGATGCGCGGCTCGGTGATGCGCGGCTCGGGGCTGATGGGGCCTCCTCGGTTCGAGGTATGTTTCGTCGCGACCCGACACTGCTTGTCGTGACGGCACGAGCAGGCCCAAACGGCTTAAAGCCCCGTCGCCTGATGGCGCGGGGCCGCTGCCGACCGATCGCTCGGCACGCATGCCGAGAACTCCGTGGATCAGGCCTTGTTGGAGTGCCTGACCTCGGGACCGGACCCGGACGCCCCATCTTGATCGGACTGGACGAATCGGGTGGGAGCGGGACTCCTCTTGCCGCCCCCGCGGGTACGGGGGCCGGTCGCAGGTACGAGGGTACCAGAGTGTCCGAGCGACCAGGCGCGATACCGGTCCGGGCCCCCATCTAATGACTTTGTCCCAGGAGGCCCGCGAGCTGGGCCACGAGCTCGTCGCGGCCGACCGGGGTGTGCGCGGTGCTCCGGCGGCCGGCCGGGTCGGTGACGTAGCGCGAGGAGAACCGGCCACGATCGGTGTCGACCCAGGCGAGTTCGGTGGACCACGACTGGTGGCGGCCGCGGACCGTGAAGTAGCCGGCGCGGACCCGGACGTCGGCCAGCATCCTGGTGGCCTGTTCGTCGGCGGAGTTCGCCGTGTGGATCGCGTGCGCCGGGCCCGTGCCGTCCGCGACCGTGACCGCCCGGCCGGGGAACGCGCGGGCGGCGGGCAGCAGATCCACAATGGACAGAGGTAACTCCGCGGGCTCGATCCGGGCGATGTGCAGATTCCGCACGCCCTGCACGGCCAGCGCGGCCGACTCCCCGTTGGCGGCCGCCATCGCGCGCACCAGCCTGCCGTCGTCCATGATGGCCAGCGACGAGATCGACTCGTCGGCTCGGCCGAGTACCTCGAAGAAGGCCACGATCCTGGGTTCGAGCCGCCCGTCGTGCGCCAGGCCACGCGCCTGCAGGTCCGGCCACATCGCGCTGCGTAACGAGGCGCGTTCCGTGTCGGTGCGGCCGACCGACCGGATCTCGAACGGCACCGGTATCGGCCCCAACGCCAGGTGGTCCCACAGGAGTTCGAAGGTGGCGAGGCTCAGGCTGATGATCTCGGGCATCACGCTCCGATGACCGGTGGCGCCACGATCTGATCGGTACCGAAGGTCTCGTCCGGGTCGGGATTCTCCAGGTAGGAGGGCCGCTTGCGCTCCTTGTCCGCATCACGACGCCCACCGCGGCCACCCACGAAGCCCGGCGTCAGCTCCCCGGCCGGTCCAGCCGTGGCCCGCGCCGCGACC
>DASXXM010000103.1:0-11318 GCA_036503065.1 Pseudonocardiaceae bacterium
GGTGAGCGCCGCCCCGCACGCGCGGACATCCCGGGTTACCAAGCTGCAACGGTGTCGTATGTGCCGGGGACTCGGCGTCCGGCGTCCCGGTACGCAGTCCCTCAACGACAAGCCTCCCGCGGCGTGCTGCGCGTGGGTGCCCGGTGTCCGCGCACGGAGATCTGACGGGGAGAACACGACTTCTCTTCTGTCTGTCCCTGGCCGACCCGATGTCCGCAGTTCCTTTGTACGCCACTGACCTGCGCGAACTCAAGAGCTCGGATGGGTGCACCGGTCCAGCAACCATCAGTGACTGATACCACCGGGTAACGTTGCGGTAGCGGCAAAGTTGGGTGCCGCGGTACCGCCGGTCGGGGGTGTGGACAGTCACCCGACCGAGCAGTAGCCACGATGTTATCGATTGCGCCGCCGTCGAATTCCGTACCAGGTGGCCCCCGCCGCCACCGCACCCAACCCGACCGCCGTCGCCGCCACGATCCCGGTCGTCGGACTGACGATCTTCGCCCGCAACGGCACCGGGTCCGAGAAGGACAACACCGGCCAACCGCGTTGCACCGCCACCTTCCGCAACGCCCGATTCGGATTCACCGCGGCGGGCAGGCCGACCGCTTCGAGCATCGGCAGGTCGGTGATGGAATCCGAATACGCGTGGCACTGCGTCAGGTCGTAGCCGTTGGCCCGCGCCAACTCCCGTACCGCGACGGCCTTGTTCTCGCCGTAGCAGTAGAAATCGATCGCACCGGTGTACCGCCCGTCGACCACCGTCATCCGGGTCGCCGCGCTGTGGGTCGCGCCGACCATCCGCGCGATCGGCGCCACGATCTCCGCGCCGGACGCCGACACCACCACGACGTCGTGGCCGCGCGCCCGATGGTCACTGATGAGTTCGGCAGCCTCCAGATACACCAACGGATCGACGACGTCATGCAACGTCTCGTCGACGATCGCCCGCACCTGCGCCACCGCCCATCCCTGGCACAGGGCGGTCAGATGCGCCCGCATCCGCTCGATCTGGTCCGCGTCCGCGCCACCCTGCAACAGCAGAAGTTGCGCGTAGGCGCTACGCAACGCGGCCCGCCGATTGATCAGACCACCCTGATAGAACGGACGACCGAACGCGAACGTGCTCGACCGCGCAATGATCGTCTTGTCCAGGTCGAAGAACGCCGCGACCCGGTTGACGTGCACTTTGGCGCCCGGGTCTGGGTTGTCCGGAGTGTCCGTAGGTTCCTCCGCGCGGTGGCTCACCAGGCCAGCATATGAGCGCTCATCCGGGTGATTCATGACCAAGTAGCGGCACGGCGGTTCGGCAACACCGCAGATAGCGCGCCTGAGAGACATCAAAACGCATGTTTGTGCCGCCCGCTGTATGCAAGCGACACCGTGAGAGGGCTACAGTAGTCACGTCCGGCATCGCCGGACGGGTTCAGTCCGACCCCCCGGGACTGAACCGATGACGACCCCCGTCCCTCCCCCCTGGCGGGGGTCGTCCCATCTCCGGACCCTTTTCGCCGGTCCAGCTGCCGTCGTGTGCCAGCCCGGTTTCGTACCGGCCACGGCAGTTTCTCCGCACTTTCGCGGTTTCCCGCGTCGGCCACCTTCCGCAAAGTCGCTCGTCGGTTATCTCGTTGCCCCGTCGCCTTCGCAGCCTCGGACAGCCACCGTTCGGCCCGCCATTACCGCCACCGATGGGCCCGTCATAACCATCGCCATCCCGACCCCCGGCGCCCGTCATCGCCCGCCGGCCCCGCACTGCCGCCACGCCTCACCAAGCGCACGCCGCGAATATCCAGTGGACCCTGCCCGGGGGCGCCCCCCCGGTCCAGTCTTTCAGAACCCACCGACAAAACCGCGGCAGAACCCCCAAGTTATCCACAGGCACTCGCGTTATCCACAGGTCGATCCACATCGGTGGCCGACCCGCCCCGTTCCCGGAACCGTTGGACCAGACACCAACAGCCCAACGGCAGGGGAACGACCATGGACACCGATCGCCCGCTCACCCTCATAAGCGACGAGCCGCTCCTCGACCAGGCAATACAAATCGCCGCGGTGACCGGCTGCGAACTCGACCGGGCGCCCGACATCCTCGCCGCGCGCCGACGGTGGGGCGAGGCACCACTGATCCTGCTCGACGAAGCCGCCGCACACGCCTGTGCCGCGGCCGAGCTGCCCCGCCGCCCCGGCATCGTCGTTCTGTCCTCCGCCGCCCACCCATCCGAGTGCTGGCCACAAGCGGTGGCACTCGGCGTGGAACAGATACTGACCCTGCCGGCCGACGAGTCCTGGCTGCTCGGCGCCTTCGCCGACGCGGCCGACCGCCCGGCGGCCATCGCCGGCCGTGTCGTCGCCGTACTCGGCGGCCGAGGCGGCGCAGGCGCGTCCGTACTCGCGGCCGCCGTCGCACTCGCCGCGCTGGGATCGGGCCACAGCGCCCTGCTCGTCGACGGCGACCCGTTCGGCGGCGGACTGGACCTGGTCCTGGGCGCCGAGATCGACGCGGGCCTGCGCTGGCCCGACCTCCGCATGCAGGGCGGCCGAGTGCCGGCGTCGGCACTGCGCTCGGCCCTGCCCGGCCGCACCAACGGCGACGCACGGCTGGCTGTCGTGTCCTGCGATCGGGACGGTCCCGGCCCGGCACCCGACGCCATGGCCGCGGTGATCGAAGCAGGCCGCCGAGCCGGTGACACCGTGGTCTGCGACCTACCTCGCCACCGCTGCGACGTCGCCGACGCCGCACTGGACCGAGCCGATCTGGCCGTACTGGTCGTCCCGGCCGAAGTCCGGGCCTGCGTTGCGGCACGCCGAGTGGCCGACGTGATCCACGAGCGCGGTGTCCGGCTGTGCGCGCTGGTCCGCGGTCCGGCACCGGGCGGCCTCCCCGCCGCCGAGGTGGCACGAGCGGTCGGCGCACCGCTGCTGGCCGCCGTCCGGGCCGAGCCGTCGCTGGCCCGCGCGCTGGAACGCGGCAGCCTCCGCCCCCGTGCCCGCGGCCCGCTCGCGACCGCCGCCAAAGCCGTCCTCAACGCCCTACCCGCCGCAGGCCACCGCGCCGACGACGAACACCGACCGGGAGCCCGGCCATGAGCGCCGAACTGGTGGAACGAGTCCGCCAACGCCTCGCCGTCGGCGGTGCACCACCCACCCCAGCAACGGTCGCGGACGCGGTGCGCTCCGAGGCAGGCGGCGTCGTCGGCCACACCGACCTGCTCGCCGCCCTCCGCTCCCTTGGCAACGAGTTCGCGGGAGCCGGCGCACTCGAGCCACTGCTACGCGACCCGGACACCACCGATGTGCTCGTCACCGGCCCGGCCGAAGTCTGGCTGGACGGCGGCTCAGGGCTACGCAGAACCGACATCCGCTTCCAGAGCGAGGACGCGGTCCGCCGCCTGGCCCAGCGCCTGGCGCTGGCCGCAGGCCGCCGTCTGGACGACGCACAGCCCTTTGTGGACGCATGGCTGCCCGGCGCGGGCCCACACGGCCGAGTCCGGCTGCACGCGATACTCCCACCACTGGCCCCGGACGGCACGTGCCTGTCGCTGCGCGTGCCGCGCCCTGCCACCCACGACCTGGCCGCGCTACGCGCACTCGGCACCTTCGACACCCGCACGGCCGCCCTTCTGGCGGCGATAGTCAAGGCACGACTGGCTTTCCTGGTAGTAGGCGGCACCGGCACGGGAAAGACAACACTCTTGGCCGCGTTGCTCGGCTGCGTCCCCACCACAGAGCGGATCATCTGCGTGGAGGACGCGGGAGAACTACAGCCGACCCACCCCCAGGTGGTCCGCCTGGTCGCCCGTCCGCCCAATGTGGAGGGTGTCGGCGAGATAACGGTCCGCGACCTGGTCCGCCAAGCCCTACGCATGCGACCGGACCGACTGGTGGTTGGCGAAGTACGCGGCGCCGAAGTCTGCGAACTACTGGCCGCCCTCAACACCGGCCACGACGGCGGCGCCGGCACCCTGCACGCCAACTCCCCAGCCGAGGTACCGGCCCGCCTGGAAGCCCTGGCCGCACTCGGCGGCCTGTCCAGACCTGCCCTGCACAGCCAACTGGCCGCCGCCCTACAGACCGTGATCCACGTCCGCAGAACCCGTTCCGGCCAACGGACCGTGGCCGAAATAGGCGTAGTAACCAGAACCGACGACACACCCGGCGTCCGCGTGCTACCCGCCTGGCGCCCGGACGGCCGCCACATCGGCTGGCCACACCTAACGACCCTCCTCAACCGACGAGGCAGAGCCCACCCATGCTGACCAGCACACCTCCACAACCCGAGAACAGCCAACGATATCCATTACATCCCAAGCCCATCCCACCCTGCCCAACCCTGACCTGCCTCGCGCTCCCCATGGAGGTGCCCAGCCATGTCGACCACAACGCAGCAATCCACCGAGTCACAGGCCCAACCCCGACTAACCGTCCGCCCAACCCAAGCCAAACCCACACCCCCCAACCCAACCAACCCCAACGACCGCACCCGGACCGCCGGGCCCGCTGACCGCCGCCATGCGCCGTGGTCGCTCGAACCGGCGACCGCTCACCTGAGCTGTCGTGATCCTGGCGTACCACTGACCGGCGCTGCACCGGTTCGCGCCAATTCCAGAACCCCCCACCAACAAAGAATGTCGCGATTGGACGGTGCTCCAACGATCGGTCGGCGCGGTGGTCGGCGATGCTGACCCCAACATTGCCACCGGCCCTGGCCGCTGTCGCGGGTGCGGTGGTGTGCTGGCCGGGCGGTTCAGCGACGCACCGGCTGCGGGCGCTCGGCGGCGCGGTCCGGCGTCGTCGGCCGGCTTGGCGGCGGCCGAGCCCGGCAGTGCTGATCGCCGCACCGGCACTGTTGGCGCTGCTGCTGTTCGGTGTTGGTGTCGCCATCGCGGTCGCCGTCGGTGGGGTCACGTTGCGTGGGCTGTGGCGTGCCCGCAACCAGGTCCGCGGCCGGTTGGCGGCGGTCGAGTCGATGGCCGACGCGGTGCACGGACTCGTTGCCGAACTGCGGGCCGGTGCGCATCCGGTCGCCGCGGCGGAATCGGCGGCGCGGGACGCGAGCGCGCCTGCCGATACCGTGCTCCTCGCGATCGCGGCGAGCGCCCGGCTCGGTGGTGACCTGACGTCCGTGCTCGACCGGTTCGCGGCCGACAGTCCGGCCGTCGTCCCGGTACTGCGTCCGCTCGTGCACGCCTGGTCGCTGGCCCAGCGGCACGGCCTGCCGCTGGCCGATGTGCTGGACGCGGTCCGCAGGGACGTTGCCGGCCGGGTGCGGTTCGCGCACAAGATCAAGGCACGGATGGCCGGTCCCCGCGCCAGCGGCGCTGTCCTCGCCGTACTGCCGCTGGTCGGCGTACTGCTCGGCGAGGCAATGGGCGCGCACCCGGTACACGTGTTGCTGACCGCCGCACTCGGCCAGGGCCTGCTCGCGACCGGCACCACCTTGATCTGCCTCGGCCTGTACTGGATCCACCGGCTGACCGCACGGGCGGTGCTGACATGACGGCCATGTCGATCGCCGCGTTGGCACTTGCGCTGGCGGTCCTGGTCCGACCGGGTGCGGCACGGGTGACCGCCCGTCTGACCGCCCTCCGGCCACCGGCCGACGGCGATCGACACGGACACGGTCTCGGCTCGCCGCTGCCGATCGTCGCGGCCATGTCGATCGCGCTGCTTCCCACGGTGCTGGGTGGCGGGCCGGCCGGCTTGGTGCTCGGGCTGCCGCTGGGGCTCGGGGCGTTCGCGGGCTGTCGTTGGCTGCTGCGCGGGTCCGGCCTGCGGCGAGCGCGGGCACCGGATTCGTTGCTGTTGGCCAGCAGTTGGGACCTGCTCGCCGCCTGCCTGCGCGGCGGCCTGCCGGTGCCGGCCGCGGTCCGTGCCATCGCCGTTGACGTGCCGGAACCGGCAGCCGGGGCGCTACGCCACACGGCCGAACTGCTCGCGCTGGGCGCCGATCCGGTGGCCGCGTGGGCACCCGCGCTCGCCGAGTCGAGCACGGCCGAACTGGCCAGGGGCGCCCGCCGTACCGCGCGGTCCGGCGCCGCGTTGGCCGCCGTGGCGGCGGGGCTGGCCACCGCGGTCCGGTCCGGTGCCGACGACCTGGCCGAGGCGAAGGCGCAGCGCGCCGCGGTCGCGGTCACCGGATCGCTCGGTTTGTGTTTCCTGCCCGCCTTTCTCTGCATCGGCGTGGTGCCCGTGGTGATCGGGCTGGCCACCAGGCTGATGGCCACCTGGTGAACCCAACAGACGTCCACAGTGGACGAGAAGAGAGGAGAACAACGATGATGGTCAGGCTGCTCGACAGAATCGGCACGATCAGTTCCGCCGGCACGCGGCGGCTCCACCGGCTGGCCACGTGCACCGGGGACTCGGGTATGAGCACCGCGGAATACGCGGTGGGCACCATCGCGGCCGTGGCGTTCGCCGCGGTCCTGTACGGGGTGGTCACCGGGACACCCGTGGTGTCCGGGCTCAGTTCGCTGGTGTCCAGGGCCCTGTCGGTGAAGTTCTGATGGCCGCGACCAGCCGGGCGAGCCCGAACCGCGATCGGCGCCGGGACGCCGACGGTGGCATGGTCACCATCGAGGCCGCCGTCGCGCTGTGTGCATTCGTCACGCTCCTGGCGATGGTGTTGGCCGGGGTGTCCATGGTGCTGGACCAGATCCGGTGCGTCGACGCGGCTCGGGAAGCCGCCCGGCTGGTCGCCAGGGGCGAACCGGACCGCGCCGCCGACGCGGTCCGGCGGATCGGGCCGCCAAGGGCAGTCATGTCGATCACCACCAACGGCGACGCGATCACCGTGGTCGTGGCGGACCCGGCCGGCGGCGGCCTGCTCCCCGGAGTGCACGTCCACGGCGAGGCCTACGCCGTACGAGAGCCGGACGACCCCGATCCGGCCGCCACCGGCCGGCCCACGGCGGATTCAGGAGGCAAGACCCCGCCCACCGGAAACCCACCCGGTGACAAAAGAATCACCACCGACAGGTCCCGTGCCCATGACCACCCGGCAGATGAGCCGCCCCAAGCGGATCCCGGCCGGTCATCGCGCCAAACGGAAGGTGACGGGCGATGAGCGGTCATCAGCGCCGACCACGGCCGACCGACCGAACCGACGCCGACGACGGTTCGGCGACGATCTGGTCGGTCGGTGGGATCGCGGTCCTGTTGTTGGTCGCGGCCGCGGTCCTGACAGTGGGTTCCGTGGTGCAGACGCGGCACCGGGCCACTGCCGCCGCCGATCTGGCCGCATTGGCCGCCGCCACCTACGCGCCGGACGGGCCGCCCGCGGCCTGCGACCGGGCCCGCTGGGTGGCCGACCACATGCGGGTGCGCCTCGCCAGTTGCGAACTGGCAGGCTGGGACGCACTGGTCGAGGTCAGCGCCGAACTACCGGGTGAGCTCAGCCGGTTCGGTCGGCTCACCGAGCACAGCAGGGCGGGACCGGTGGACCCATGACCACGAACGACCCCGGGTTCGGTTGCTGGACAGCGACGAATGGCATGTTCCGAGGCGAGCGCTGTTCGCCGTGGTCTCGCTCACCGTGTGGCATCGACCGGCTGTCGACTCCGGGTTACCGGGAGCTTGGTCGGTGACGTTATCTGATTGTGGGCAGCGCCGAGTTACCTCCCGAACGAGTCAACGCCCGACCACATTTCCGAAACATAGTCATGATCAACGCTGTGAGGAGCTGACCCGAGATGGATTGGTCGGATAGCTGGCGCGGAGCCTTCCGCATCGAGCTACGCGCACAGGCCATCGGCCTCGCGTACCGCGGATGGCCCGTCCTGCCAGGCACCTATCCGGCGGGCGCGCACTGGACTGGTGGCAGAGACACTGCTGGCAGGGAAGACAACCAGACCGGGCCGAGTCCGGTGCACGAGGACTGGGCACAGCGGGCCGGCGCGACACCTGACGAGGTCGCGGAATGGTGGAACGGCGAGGCATTCAGTGTGCTCGTCGCCACCGGGACCGTCGTGGACGCCATCGAGGTCGGCGCGGAACTGGGCAGGCGCACCGCGGCGGTACTGCGTTCGGCCGGGCAGCCGGTGCCGATCGCGGCCACCCCGCAGGGCCATTGGCTGTTCCTGACCGCCGCGGGTCAGCCGCTCTGCCGAGAACTGGCCGAGCACGACGACATCGTCGCGCACGGTGTGGGTAGCTGGATTCCGTTGCCGCCCACGGCTTTCGAACACGGCATCGTGCACTGGCGGGTGCGGCCCGAGGTCTGCGGCTGGGAGCTGCCGGCCCCGCACGTCGTCCAGAACGCGATGCTTCGGGCGCTAACCGAGTCGAGCGAACGCGCCACGACCGATCAGCTGATCGACGTGGACCGCGCGTTCGCCTGAACGGGACTGTCGCCGTGCCGGACATCGCCGTCGCCCCCCGCCCCGAGCGCGGACAGGACGATGTCCAGCACGGCCACCGCGCCGGCCTTGTCCAGCGGTTCGTTGCCATTCCCGCACTTTGGCGACTGAACGCAGGACGGGCAGCCAGCCGGGCACTCACAAGAAAAGATCGCCTCCCGTGTGGCGACCAACCAGGGGACCAGCGCCGCGAAGCCGCGATCCGCGAAGCCGGCTCCCCCGGGATGTCCATCGTGCACGAACACCGTCGCCTCCCCGGTGTCCGCGTGCGTGGCGGTGGAAACACCGCCGATGTCCCAACGGTCACAGGTCGCGAACAGCGGTAGCAGGCCGATCGCCGCGTGCTCGGCGGCATGCAGCGCGCCGGGGATGTGTGTCGGTATCAGACCGGCACCCCCCGGCGCGTTGCCTTTTGTCGAACCGAATTTTCCGGAGCCGGACTTTCCCGAGCCGGACTTTCTCAGGGGCGCCAACAGGTCGTCGGTGATCGTGTACCAGACGGCCCTGGTGCGCAGCGTGCGCGCCGGCAGGTCCAGCGGCACCTGGTCGAGCACCTCGCCGGTGGGCAGCCGTCGCAGGTAGCCGACCACCTGCGAGGTCACGTCCACCTCACCGAGAAACGTGCGCACGCCGCCGTAGTCGCGCTGTTCCAGCACGCGCACCACCGAGATGTCCACGACGTCCCTCGGCTGTGTCGTCCAGTCCGGGTTCTCGGCGTGCACCAACGCCAAGCCCGACACCAGATCCAGCTCGTCCACCACGAACGACGCCCCCTGGTGCAGGTGCACCGCGCCGGGATGCACCGACCAGCACGCCGAGCCGGGATCGACGGTGCCCAGCAGCCGACCGGAGTCGGCCTCCACCACCGCCACCTGCGGGCCGCCCGAGCCGCGGATGTCCACCGACGGATGCGGCAGCTCCCGGGAAGCCCAGTACCAGCCGGCCGGACGACGCCGCAGTGTCTGCTCGGCGACCAGCTCGTCCACCAGTTTCCGGGCCGCCGCACCGCCGAATTCGTCAAGGCACGACTCGGTGAGCGGCAGTTCGGCCGCGGCGCACGCCAGGTGCGGTGCCAGGACGTACGGGTTGGTCGGATCGAGCACCGTGGCCTCGACCGGACGGTCCAACATCGCATGCGGGTTGTGCACCAGGTAGGTGTCCAGCGGATCCTCCCTGGCCACGAACACCACCAGGGCGCCGTCCCCGGACCGCCCGGCGCGCCCGGCCTGCTGCCAGAACGACGCCAGCGTGCCTGGATAGCCGGCCACCACCACGGCGTCCAGCCCGGCGATGTCCACGCCGAGTTCCAGTGCGTTGGTGCTGGCCACGCCCAGCAGTTCGCCGCTGTCCAGCGACCGTTCCAGCGCCCTGCGGTCCTCGGCCAGGTAACCGGACCGGTAGGCCGCGATCCGCCGGGGCAGCGAGCTGGACACTTCGGACAGAACACGTTTCGCGCTCAGCGCGGTCAGTTCGGCGCCGCGCCGCGACCGGACGAACGTGAGTGTCCTGGCGCCCTCGATCACCAGGTCGGCCATGATCCGGGCCGCCTCGGTGCCGGCCGGCCTGCGGACCGGCGCCCCGTTCTCGCCCGCCAGTTTCGGCAGCAGTGGCGGTTCCCACAGCGCGACCGTCCGTGCGCCGCGCGGCGAGCCGTCCTCGGTGACGGCGGCGCACAGCACCCCGGTCAGCCTGCTGGCCAGGGCACCAGGGTCGGCCACGGTGGCCGACGCGAGCACGAACACCGGGTCGGCGCCGTACTTGGCGGCGATCCGGCGTAACCGGCGCAGCAGCAGCGCCACGTGCGAGCCGAACACACCCCGGTAGGCGTGGCACTCGTCGATCACCACGTACCGCAGCCGCCGCCACAGCCGGGCCCAGCGCGCGTGCTGCGGCAGGAATCCCCGGTGCAGCATGTCCGGATTGGTGAACACCCACCGGCCGTGCGCGCGCACCCAGTCGCGCTCGCCCATCGACGTGTCTCCGTCGTAGCTGGCCGGCCGCGTGTCGGCCAGGTCAAGGGCCTTGACCGACCGCAGTTGATCCGCGCCGAGCGCCTTCGTGGGGGACAGGTACAGCGCGGTGGCCTTCTGGTCGGCGCGCAGCGCGGTCAGCACGGGCAGTTGGTAGGCAAGCGACTTGCCCGATCCGGTGCCGGTGGCGATGACCACGTGGTGGCCGGTGTGCGCGAGTGTCGCGGCGTCGACCTGGTGGGTCCACGGCCGGCGCACGCCGGTGCCGCACAAGGCCTCGACGACCAGCGGATCCGCCCAGGACGGCCAGTCGGTGTGGGTGGCGACCCTGGCCGGCAGGTCCGCGACGTGCGTCAGCGGCGACTCGCCTGCCGGCACGCCCGCCAGTACCCGGGTGAGCAGTCGCCGGCCGATTCCGCGGTCGTCGAAACACTGCGCCGCTCCCGTGTCCACGCCCAGAGTTTGGCATCCGGTCCCGACACCACCGGCCGGTACCGGGTCCGGTTCGGCGGATCGATTGTGACCAGTCTCACTCATCGCACCGTCCGGCCGACACGCCGGTTACGCCGGGCATTCGGGGTCCGTCCCGATGGGCGCTCATTATCGATACAGTATCGATCAAGTCGAGTGCCCGGAGGTAACAGGATGTGCACGGATAGGGACGGGTCGCGTTAGCACTTCACACGACCAATAGACTCCGCCTCCATCGCATCAGATCCAGTGGTGCACACATGGCGTCGACGCCGGCTGAGACTGCCGGCCGGACGCGCACACAAGCAATTTAGTAATCAGGAGGACGGATGTCCCGGCACTCCCTCGCGGACGGCCTCGTGCTGACCGGAGGTGATCGCGGCGTGGTCGCCGTGGTCGCCGTCATCGCCCTCGCCGCCCTGGTCGTTGGCTACATCCTGCTCAAGGAGGTGCTGGCCGCCGGCCAGGGCACCAGCAAGATGCAGGAGATCGCCAAGGCGGTCCAGGAAGGCGCTGCGGC
>DASXXM010000104.1:0-2011 GCA_036503065.1 Pseudonocardiaceae bacterium
TGCAAGGCATCGGTGGACCTGTTCGGACTGGACAAGGACGACTTCATCGACCAGGTGACGGACATCATCACGGTCGGCGAGTTCTACGAACTCGCCGCCGGCGGTCAGATCATCTTCACCTGATCACGTGCTCGGTCGCTACGAGCTCGCCGTCACGACTCCGTGACGACGAACTCGTGCTCCGGCGTGGCCACGGTGTTCGCGTCGTGGCGACCCCAGCGGAAGTACGCGATCGGGCCGACGAAGTTCACCGCGATGGCCAGTGCCCACAACGGTTTCGGCCCGTTCACCCGGTCAGCTGGCCGCCGGATCAGGTCCCGCCACGCGGTGAGCGCCAGGATGCTCTGGATGGTGCCTGCCATTATGATTCCGCGCCGCCTGCGGGCGGGCAGGTCGTGCCACTTGGTGCGTTGCTTGGTTGTCATTGTCGTCATCCTTCCGACAGGTCCGAGGCGAGGGTGAAGTAGTTCTCCTCCTCTTGGAGGAAGTGCAGGCGCAGCACGCTGTGCAGGCCGTACAGGCAGGCAAGCAGATCCTCGACCTGGTCGGGTCGCACGCGGCCAGCCTGCTCGGCCAGCGCGAGGTGGGTGCCGATGCGGCGGGACAGCCGTTCGATCTCGGCGTGGGTCCTGCTCATCGTCGCGGTGGCTTCCAAGCTGCCCAGCGGCTGGGCAAGGGCTGGATAGAGTTGGGTTTCCTCGGCGTGCTCGTGGGGCAGCAACCGCTGGGTGAGGAACGTGTGCGCGTCCCTCAACGCGTCCAACGCCGTGGTGGTGGGCCCGGCCGTGATCAGGCCCGCGGCATCGCGCAGCAGGGACAGTGTGTCGCGGAGTTGGTCGTGTTCTGTGGCGAAACGCCGCACCATCAGTTCGGTGCCTGGTGTGAGGGTCACCCGTGTCGCCCGGCCGCCGCCCAGCGCGCGCAGTGCGTTGCCGATCACCGCGATGTCGATTCCCTCCTGGAGCAGCGCGCCGGCCGCGGCGGGCAGCCAGCCGAGCGCGGCGATCGCCATGGCCAGCAACGACAGTGTCATGCCGACCGCAGCGCTCTGCACGGCGATGTGCCGCGACCAGCGGGCGATGTCCATCGCGTCGGCCAGCCGGTCGAGCCGGTCGGTGGTGAGCACGATGTCCGCGGCCTCGGACGACGCGGTCGCGCCGCGGGCACCCATGGCCACACCGACGGTCGCGGCGGCCAGCGCGGGCGCGTCGTTGACCCCGTCGCCCACCATCACCGTGACCGCCCGCTGTGCTTCAGCGCGTACGGCGGCGACCTTCTGTGCCGGGTCCTGCTCGGCGTGCACATCGTCGAGCCCCAGCACAGTGGCGATCTCCCGCGCCGGCTCGGCGCGATCACCGGTCAGCATCACCAGTCGGTTCATCCCAGCGGCGCGCAGTCGCCGCAGCGTGCGCGGCGCGTCCGGGCGCAGCGGATCACGCAGCAGCACCGCGCCGGCAAGTTCGCCATCAACGGTCAGCCACGCGATCGCCGCACCGTCCAATGTGGCCCGATTGACCGTCACCCGTGCCCACGCCGCGTTGCCAGAAGCCGACCTGCCCACTCCGACCGCCCGCCCGTCGACAGTCGCGGTGACACCTCGGCCGGGTTGCTCGACCACGTCCGCCGGCAGTGCCAGCGGCAGGTTCCTGGCGTGTGCCTCGGCCACGATCGCCGCGGCCAGCACGTGCGGGGACAACTGGTCCGCCGACGCGGCCAGCCGCAGCACCTCGGTCGCGTCCCAGCCGGGGGCCGCGACGATCTCGACCACAGTCGGCCGGCCCGCCGTCAGCGTGCCGGTCTTGTCCAGTACGAGTGTGGTGACATGCCCCAAGTTCTCCAACGCTACGCCGCCGCGGATCACCACTCCCCGACGCGAAGCACGCGATAGGCCGGACACGATGGCCACCGGAGCGGCCAACAGCAGCGGACACGGGGTGGCGACCACCAACACGGCCACCGCCCGGATCACCGAACCGCTGGCCAGCCATGCCACACCGGCGACCGCCAGGGT
>DASXXM010000105.1:0-6763 GCA_036503065.1 Pseudonocardiaceae bacterium
CCCGTTTTCTCGTCGCGTACTGCTGTGCGGGCTCGTGTTGTGGTGGTGCCTGATGTTGGGGAGGGGCTTGACCGGTATGACTTGGTGATTGGGGCGTTGGTGGCTGTTGGTGCCGAGGTCACCGGGTTGGCTCGGCGGGACACCTTGATTGTCGACTTCGAGCCGGTGGTGGATGAACTGGCCGAAATCGTGGACCAGGATGATCGGCTGCCGGTGGTGTTGGTGGGGCAGGCGGTGGGCGCCATGGTCGTGGTCCGGTACGCACAGCGCCATCCCGGGCGGGCCGCTGCGCTGGTGCTCTCGGCGCCGGTGTTGGGGCCTTGGCCTGCGCTGGATCTGTTGTCCGAGTTGGTGATTCCGGATCAGCCGTACGGGGCGTTCGAGCGGGAGACGTTGGCGGCGGTCGAAGAGTGCCTTGCCACGATCGACTTCGATCATCCGCTCGGGGACGAACTGCCTGCGCTCTGGCTGCACAGCGCGGATGACGTGCGGGTGCCGTTGGCCGACACGCGCGCCGGGTTGGATCGGGTGCGGGGGCTTCGGTTCGAGGAGCGGATTCAGCCGGGTGACCGGCATGACCTGTTGCGTGATCCGGCCGCGCTGGCCGAGGTGGCCGGGTTCGTGGCGCGGGTCGTTCAGGGTTCGACGGGGGCCTGACCGTCCAGGAACCTCGCGACCAGGCCGCGGACCACCGTCGCCATCGAGAAACCGTGGTCGGCGGACCACTGGCGCAGCCGGGCGTGCAGGTCCGCCGGCAGCCGTACCGGTACCACCTGCTGCGAGCCGCTCGGCGACCGACCGTAGAGCTCGCGGAAGCTCTCCGGGCCGGGTGCCAGCACGTGCAGCAGCTCCTCGTTCTGCCGTCGGCCCAGCGTGGCGAGGCTGGGGGCCGCGCTGGTCGACCTGGACAGGACCCATGCGGTGACGCGCTGGCGTTCGTCGGACGTCAGGCTCTCCAAAGCTTGGGCCAACAACTCCTGCACGGTCCGTGCCGGCTTCTCCGACTTGGTCATGCGACGCTCCCAACCGGTGATCCGATATCGCTCACGATATCGCGTGATGTCGTCCGCGACATCAGAGGCCGCGCATCCCGCCTCCATCGACGGTGATCGTCGTGCCCGTCAGGTAGGACGCGGCCGGGGACAGCACGAACGCGGCCACCCGGCCGAACTCGTCCGGGTCGCCGATGCGGCGCAACGGGATGGCGGCGGATCGCCGCGCGACCACGTCGGGGTCCGTGTACACGGCGGCAACGCGGTCGGTGCGGAACAGGCCGGGCAGCAGGCTGACCACCCGGACACCGCGTGGGCCGACCTCGTTCGCCAAGGTCTTCGCGATCATGGCCAGCCCGGGTCGCAGACCGTTGGAAACCGCCAGGTCGGCCAATGGCTCGCGGACCGACGTGGACAGCACGAGCGCGATCGCACCGCCCTCGGTCAGCTCGGCGCCGACACGTCGGACCAGGCGCAGGGTGCCCAGGAAGACCGACTCGACAGCCTGCTCCCACGCCGACAACGGCGTGTCCAGCACCCCACCGGCCTGCGGGCCGCCGACGCTCACCAGCATGCCGTCCAACCGGCCGAACCGCGTCACCGCCGCATCGACCAATCGGTCCGGCAGGTCCGGATCGGCATTGTCGCCTGCGACACCGATCGCGCTCGCACCCAAGGTGGCGACCGCTGATGACACGTTCTCCGGTGACCGCGACGACACCACGACCCGTGCGCCATCCGCGACCAGCGCGCTCGCCGCCGCGAAGCCGAGACCCTTGCTACCACCCGTGACCAGGTACACCCGACCGGTCAACCCAAGATCCACACCGCACCCCTTCGACAGAACCCACCACCGGGCGGCCATGGCCAGCCCGGACTGCCTGCGACAGAATTGACCCACTATGACTGACGACCGCGTCGAACTGCTGGTCACGGTGGTCCTCGCGGCAGAGGGCGAACGAGCCGCCCGCGCCGCGTGCCGGGAGCTGGTCTGGCAGGTCGACGGGCGGATCGTCGAAGCCACCGACTGCTCGGCCGAGGAGCCGGGCTGCTGGTCGGTGACCCTGCGGGTGCCCAGCGAGGAACGCGCCACGCACAACGTGGCCGCACCGCTGGCCAGAGCGGTCCGCCAGTTCGTGCGCGGACTCGGCCCGGATTTCGTCGTGCCCACGGTGTCCTGCGAGCCGCCGACGGCGTGGACCGTGCTTGACGACCCGGACGCGATCGAGTCCCTGGCCACCGGGGCGGAACGCCTGCTGGTCGAGGCGTGGTACGGCGGTGACCCGTATCCAGCCGGCCCGGCGGAAATCCAGGAAAGCAGTCAGGAAAGCGATCCGGAGAAAGCAGAAAAGCCGCCGGAACCGCAGCAACCGGTGCGCCGGCACCGGCCGCCGGCCGGCGACACCGGACCGGCACCGAGTTGCCGGCTGACGCTGCGCGTCGACGTGGCAACCTCCCGAGTGGCCGGTGCCCAGTGGCAGGCACGGGCATTGGCCAGCCGTATTTCCCGTACCGCGACCGTAGCGGGGGTCACCGCGCATGACGGTGTGCTCAGCGTGCTGGTCGATCTCGGCACCGCGCACACGCCGGTGCCGCAGACGGTGCTGACCGCGGTGTCCGCATTGGACCGACCGGGGTGGTCCGCACTGCGGTGGGAAGGTGACACAGCGCTGACCACGTGGACGGCGGATCCTCGGCCGGAAGCCGGCATAACCGAGTTGGAGCTGTCGTCGAGCCCGGACGCTCAGCGTCGCCGGGGGTGACCATCGCCCAAACCAGCACCGCCGCGGCGGGCATTAGTCCGGTCGGGTAGGTAAGTCTACCCGACCGGCCGAGAGCGCGATTCCGTACGGTCACGAAGGCCCCTCGTTTGCCACCCCGCTACGGTCGATAGATCCACATCTCGACCAACCAGGAGATCAACCCCAAGATGGCAAGCGTTGAGGAAGTTCGAGCCGGCATCGCAGTGGCGACCCAGCAGGCGAACGAGGGCATGGCTGCGCTGCAGCAGGCCAGTTCGTCACTCGAACAGGCGCAGAGCGCACTCGCTATGGCCACCCAGGGCAGCACGCAGTCCGATGCGGACCAGGCCAACGGCCTGCTCGCCCAGGCAGTTCGGCAGATCGGCGAAGCGACCCAGAGTGTCAGCGCGGCGATCTCGACCGCCGATAGCTACGCGGCACGGTTGTAGGAGGACTCATGTCGATCGAGGCGATCCGGGCCGCCACGGCGGTGGTACGCGACCAGCTGCTGGCCGCGCACCGCGACGTGACCAACGCACGCGAACGATTGACAGCGGCTCTCCGCACGCTGACCGAACTCAGCGGCAACCACTCCGAGTCACTGGTGCCGGCACACCTGGTGCGGGTTGACGATCAACTGGCCGGGTGCCTCGAACTCATCGCCGGTAGCCTCGACAGCATCGAACGTTTCGTCGCCGGGTTGTGAGCTGGAATGAGCTAAATGATAGGTTTGATCACAACCCAAGGGGAGAGCCGAGAGGCACCGAGGGGTTTCGTTTGAGCAAGCGCAATGACCGGCGTCAGAAGATTGAAATGACGCTTGCGGATTTTCGTGCCGCCATCGGCCAGGCACTCGGCGTCGCCGCCGGACAGCAGGGGGGCGTCGCCGAGGAACACGCCCGCACGATGGTCGAACTGTGGCTGCGTACCGACGGACTTGAGGCGGCGCACGCGGATCCGGCGCTGCGCGCGACCATGGCCAGTTCGGTCATGGCCGACGTGGTGGCCAGGGTCGAGGCCGACCAGCGGCGGCATTTCGCCCAGTGGGACAAGGACGAACCACTCGCGCTGACCGAACTCGTCGAGCGCGGCGCGCCGGGTGTGGCCGGTGCGCCGTGGCATTCCTGGCTCGGCCGGATCGGCACCGCGGACGGCACCGGTGAACTGCCGGAACTCTGGCGAATCGGCGCCGCGGTCGCCGATCACGCGCCCGAACAAATCCCTTTTCCGGTGGCCGTGCCGCTGCTGGATTCCGCGCACCTGCAGGTGGCCACGAAACCGGAGAGCAGGGCCGCGGGCGAGGCGCTGGTGGAGACGCTGCTGCTGCGGGTACTGAGCCATCTGCAGCCGGGTCTCGCGCTGGTGCACGTGTGGGACACCGGCCAGCTGACCGGTTCGCTGCCCGGCCTGTATCCGCTGACCAGAGCGGGATTGCTGACCGTGCACGATCCGGCCCGGCCGGAGGAACTGCTGGACGAACTGTCCGAACACATTCGCCGCGTGCATACCGGGGTGCTGGCCGGTGGCGACACGACGGTCGGGGCGCTGAGCGGACGGGCCGGCAGGCGCACCGAACCGTGGCGGATCGCGGTGCTGTTCGGTGACCGGCAGCCGCTGCGCGACGAGCACCAGCAACGGCTGCAACGGGTGGCCCGCAACGGATTGGCCTGCGGCGTGCAACTGATCGTGGTCGACCTGCCGCTGACCGTGAACAGTCCAATGGAGACGGTCACGTTCCTCGACGAGCACACCGCGCGGTGCAGCATGACCGGCCCGGCGGCCACGGTCACGCCGGACCCGCCACTGCCAAGGGCCGACGTGCCGGCGGCGTGCGCGACGATCGCGGAGGAACTGCGCAACCGCAGGGCGAAGGTGGCCTCATTCGACGATCTCATCGAGCGACCGTTCTGGCAGCAGCGGTCGGCCGCCGGGCTCGTCACCACGATCGGCCGGTACGAAGGGAATCCGATCGACGTGGTGCTAGGTGACTCGTCGCCGCACGCACTGGTCGGCGGCCCCAGTGGCTCCGGCAAGACGAATTTCCTCTACATGCTGCTCGGCGGCCTCGCGGCCAGGTATTCGCCGGACGAACTGGAGCTGTACCTGCTCGATTTCAAGGAAGGCGTGTCGTTCGCGCAGTTCACGCCCGGCCGGCGGGACCCGACGTGGCTGCCGCACGCCCGGCTCGTCGGCGTGAACGTGAACGCCGACCTGGAGTTCGGCCTCGCGTTGTTGACATTCCTCGCCGACACGATGCGGAATCGGGCGGACGCGGCGAAACGATACGAGGTCACCAAGCTGGAGGAATTGCGGGCCGAGGACCCGGACGGGCGGTGGCCGCGCATTGTCGCGGTGATCGACGAATTCCAGTATCTGTTCGCGGATCGGGATCCGGTGGCCGCGACGGCGGCCCGGTTGCTGGAGGACGTGGCCCGGCGCGGTCGTTCGCAGGGCATCCACCTGGTGCTGGCCAGCCAGGACGTCTCCGGGATCGAGGCGTTCTGGCTCAAGCCGGCGATCTTCGAGCAGTTCAGCCTGCGCATCGCGCTGCCCAAGGCGCGGCGGGTGCTGGTCGAGACGAACGAGGCCGCCGTGACGCTGCCCCGCTGGCACGCCGTGGTGAACCACGAATCCGGTGTGCGGCACGGCAACGAAGTGGTCCGCATCCCGGACGCGACCAGCAGGGGCACGTTCGACGAACTGCAGCGGCAACTGTTCGACCGGCGCGATCCCCGGTTGCGGCCGCCCCGGCTGTTCGACGGCAGTCACGTGCCGGCGCTGGCCGACACGCCGGACTTCCAGGCGCTGCGACCGGCGGCCGGGGTGCCGTGGGCGCTGCTCGGCCAGATCATCGACGTGGCCGGCAGCGCGGCCGTGACCACGTTGACCGGCGCGCCCGGCCGGAACCTCGCGGTGATCGGGTCGGCGGCGGCCGACGCGGCGAGCGTGTTGGGGGCCGCCGCGCTGTCGGTGGCGCGGCAGCACGGCCCGGACACGGTCCGGTTCACGTTGTGCCCGCTGGTCGGCGATGCCACTACACCGGTGGCCGAACTGGCGGCGCGACTGCGGCTGGCCGGGCATCCGGTGGCCGAGATCGGGCGCGGCGAGCTGCGTGCGCACCTGGCCGAGGTGGCCGGCACGCTCACGGCGGCGCGGTCCGGTCATGTGGCCGACACGAACAAGCCGCACTACCTGTTCCTCTACGGCGTGGACGCGGGCCACACGGTGTTGGAGGCCAAGGACCCTGCATCGCCGGTGTCCGGGCTGGACCACCTGCGCACGGTGCTGCGGCACGGGCCGGAACACCACACGCACGTGTTCGGCTGGTGGCGTGGCGTCGGCAGGCTGAGGGCCAGCCTGGCCCCGATCGGCCCGATGGACGACATCGGCCCGTGGGTGGTGTTCGACGTCCAGGGCCAGGAACTCGGCGCCCTGGCGCCGGGTCAGGTCATTCAGTGGTCGCCGCGGCCGGGTCGGGGGCTGTTCTTCGACCGGTTCGCGCACACCCGACCGCAGGTGATCATCCCGTTCGACATCGACAAGGGCACGGACACCGACCGGGAGGGCCTGGCGTGAACGGTGACGCGGTGCGCCGGTACAAGGAACTGGCCGACGTGAACACCGAAGCCGTGCGGCACATGCAGGAGCACAACCGCCAGGTCGTCGAGCAACTGCTGGTCCGGCTGGCCGACGTGGAACTGCGGCTGGCCATGGCGATCGAGCGGGAGCAGATGGGCAGGTTCACCGTGCGGGTGAACTGGGAGAACGCGGTCGACATGCTGTGGCCGGAGCGGTGGCTGCACGTCGGGTCACAGCCCGATGCCACCACACCGCCGCCCGGGATGGACACACATCAGGCCGACACCGAGGTCAGCAGGGCCTTCGACGCGCTGCGCGAGGCGCTGCGCAAACCGGCCCTGCTCCCCCGCAGGCAGCACGACGACTGACAACGCGCGAGAATGGCCGCATGACCGCACCAACCACAGGCATGGAGATCCGGCTCGCGAAGCGGCCGACCGGCTGGCCGAC
>DASXXM010000106.1:0-8054 GCA_036503065.1 Pseudonocardiaceae bacterium
AGGACGGTTTCAGCGGCGCGGCGGTGGCGATCAAGCCGTCCACCGGCGAGATCCTCGCCATGGTGAACACGCCCTCCTACGACCCGAACGCGCTCGCCTCGCACGACACCAAGACGCAGAGCGCCGCGATGAAGGCGAACAGCCCGACATCGCTCGGCTCGCCGCTGATCAACCAGCCGATCTCCGCGACCTACCAGCCGGGCTCCACGTTCAAGCTCGTCGTGGCGAGCGCCGCGCTGTCCGCGGGCGCCGACGCGAACGCGAACACGCTGCCCGCGCAGTCGGTCGTCACGCTGCCCGGCACGCACACGACGCTGTCCAACTTCCACGGCGAGTTCTGTCCCGGCAGTGTCAACGGCCAGGTGTCCATCACCGACGCGATCGCGCACTCGTGCAACACGGCCTTCGCCACCCTCGCCGCCCAACTCGGCCCCGGCGCGATCGCGGCGGCGGCGGCGAAGTTCGGCTTCGGCGCGAGCACCACCATTCCGATCAACGTGGTCAGCTCGTGCCTGGGCCCGCGGGCCGCCGGCAACTGCATGAACATCCAGGGCGGCACGCCGGGCGTGTTCCAGAGCGGCATCGGCCAGCGGGACGTGCAGGAAACCCCGATGCAGAACGCGATGATCGCGGCGACCATCGCCAACGGCGGCCGGGAGATGCAGCCACAGCTCATCGAGGCGCTGCTGGCGCCGGACCTGTCCACCATCCAGGGCTTCAGCCCGCAGGTGAAGTCCGACAGCGTGATCTCGCCCGACGTCGCCAACTCGATCAAGGCCGCGATGCTGTTGTCCGAGCAGAACTCCGGCCAGCTCAACAAGCAGCCCAACATCCAGATCGCGTCCAAGACCGGCACCGCGGAACACGGCAACGACCCCAAGCACACCCAGCCCTACGGCTGGTACGTCGCGTTCGCGCCCGCGGACAACCCGCAGATCGCGGTCGCCGTCGTGGTGACCGCGGGCGGCAACTACGACGCGGCCACCATCGGCGCGCTCGTCGCCGCACCGGTCGGCCGCGCGATGATCAACGCCGCGGTCGGGGGTGGCTGAGCCATGCTGACATCGGGGCAGCTGCTCGCCGACCGGTACCGGCTGTCCCGCCGGATCGCGGTGGGCGGCATGGGCGAGGTGTGGGAGGCCGCGGACACCCGGCTGGACCGCGCGGTCGCGGTGAAGGTGCTCAAGCCGGAGCTGTGCGGCAACGCCGAGTTCCTGCACCGCTTCCGCACCGAGGCCCGCACCACCGCGTCGCTCAACCACCCCGGCATCGCGGGCGTGCACGACTACGGCGAGACCGCCGCGGATCCCGACGGCCCGGACGACACCGCGTACCTGGTGATGGAACTGGTCGACGGCGAACCGCTCGCGGCCATCATCGCGCGCCTCGGCCGGCTGACCGCCGACGCCACCCTGGACATCCTGGAACAGGCGGGCCACGCGCTGCAGGCCGCGCACGAGCGCCGCTACGTGCACCGGGACGTCAAGCCCGGCAACATCCTGGTGATGACCGACCCGAACGGGAAGGTCACCGTGAAGCTGACCGACTTCGGCATCGCCAAGGCCGCCGACGCCGCCCCGGTCACCCGCTCCGGCATGGTGATGGGCACCGCGCACTACATCGCGCCGGAACAGGCGCTCGGCCAGGAGGCCGAACCGGCCAGCGACGTGTACTCGCTGGCCGTGGTCGGCTACGAGTGCCTCGTCGGGCACCGGCCGTTCCTGTCCGAGAACGCGGTGACCGTGGCCATGATGCACATCAGGGACATGCCCCCACCGCTGCCGCCGGACGTGCCGCCCACGGTGCGGGCGCTGATCGAGACCACCATGGTCAAGGACCCGCGGCTGCGCTACCGCAACGGCGGCGAGTTCGCCGCGGCGGTCGCGGCGGTACGGGCCGGGCAGCCGGTGCCGATGCCGTCCGGGTTGACCGTCGCCATGAGCCCACCGTTGGCGGCCCGGCCGGGTGCCGTGCCGATGCCCGCCGGTCCGCCGGGGCCCGCCAGCACGACCGGGCCGATCATGGTGGCACCGCTGCCGATCCCGATGCAGTCCGTCGGACCGCCGGTCATGCTCTCGCCCGGCACCATGCCGCCGTCCATGCCGGTACCGCGGCCCCGGCAGACGGCACACCCGCTGTGGCTCGTCGTCGCGTTGCTGGTATTGCTACTCGTCGCGCTGGGCGTGTGGGCGCTGACCCAGGTCGGCCGACACAGCGGTGCCGGCCAGCCGGGAACGGCGCCACAACCGCATGTGACGGCCGACACCGCGCGGATCGGCGCGGTGTTGGTGCTGGCACACGACTTCGTCGGCCAACCGGCCGACAGAACAACCGATCAGCTGCGAAAGTTGGGACTGCGTACCACTCTGAAGGCAACCTCCGCGGGCCTCATCGATCCCACAAGGTGTGGGATCGCCGCGGTACGGCAAGCCGACCCACACCAGGCATGATGAACAGACTGTTGACGAGGACCGGGACGAAGGACCGATGAGCAAGCGAACCCATTCGCTGCCCGCAGCGAAGCGAGGACGGCGATGACCGCGCCCCGCCTGCTGTCCAACCGCTACGAGTTGGGCGAAACGCTCGGCTACGGCGGCATGTCGGAGGTCCACCGCGGGAAAGATGTCCGACTCGGCCGGGACGTGGCGATCAAGGTGCTGCGTGCCGACCTCGCCCGCGACCCGCAGTTCCAGGAGCGCTTCCGCCGCGAGGCCCAGAACGCGGCGGCACTGAACCACCCCGCGATCGTCGCGGTGTACGACACCGGCGAGACACGCACCGACTACGGCCCGCTGCCCTACATCGTCATGGAGTACGTCGACGGCAGGACGCTGCGGGACATCGTCAAGGGCGAGGGACCACTGCCGGCCAAGCGGGCCATGGAGGTCATGGCCGACGTGTGCGCCGCGCTGGACTTCAGCCACCGGCACGGCATCGTGCACCGGGACGTCAAGCCGGCCAACGTGATGATCACCAAGACCGGCGCGGTCAAGGTGATGGACTTCGGCATCGCCAGGGCACTGGCCGACGGCCAGGCCGCGGTCACCCAGACCGCCGCCGTCATCGGCACCGCGCAGTACCTGTCGCCGGAGCAGGCCCGCGGCGAGGCGGTGGACGCCCGCAGTGACGTGTACGCGGCCGGCTGCGTGCTGTTCGAACTGCTCACCGGGGAACCGCCGTTCACCGGCGACTCACCGGTCGCGGTGGCCTACCAGCACGTGCGGGAGGACCCCAAGCCGCCGTCGTCGCTCAACCCCCGCGTGCCCCCGCAGTTGGACGCCATCGTGCTCAAGGCGATGTCGAAGGGCCCGGCCAACCGCTACCAGTCCTCCGCCGAGATGCGCGGCGACCTGGTGCGCGTGTTGTCCGGTCAACGGCCTGCCGCACCGATGGTGATGACCGACGAGGACCGCACGTCGATCATGGGTGCGGGACGGCAGACCGAGGTCATGGGCGGCCGACACCGGCCGAGCTCCATCGTCAACGACTACGACGACTACGACGGCTACGAAGAGGCCGACCGGGCCCGCAGGCGCAGGGCATGGATCATCGCAGGCTGGGTGGTCGGCGCCATCGTGCTGATCGCGCTGCTGGCGTTGCTGCTGCCCAAGCTGCTCAGCGGCAACACGGCCAACCCGAACGCCGGCAAGCAGGCCGTGCCGCCGGTGATCGGCGAGCTCCAGGCCAAGGCGATCTCCGACGTCAACCAGGCCAACCTGACCCCGATCACCAAGCCGCTGGTCTGCCAGCCGGATGCCACCGGCGCCGCGCAGTGTACGTCCGACCAGATCGGCAAGGTCGTCCGGACCACCCCGGCGATCGGCACGTTCCTGGTCCAGGGCACCCAGGTGACGCTCTTCATCGGCGCGCTGCCACCCCAGGTCCCGGTGCCCAGCGTGGTCGGCGACAACCAGGCCGACGCACAGACGGCCCTGGCCAAGGCGGGCCTGACACTCGCGCCCAACCCGCAGACCCAGTCGACGACCGACCCGAACCAGGTCGGCAAGGTGATCTCGCAGAACCCCGCATCGGGCACCAGCGCGCCACCCAACAGCGCGGTCAGCATCGTGATCGGCGCGCCGCCTGCGGTCGTTGGCGTGCCGGACGAGCGCGGCAAGATGTATGACGCGGCCAAACAGGCGCTCACCAACGCCGGCTTCACCGTGACGAAGCAGACCGTGGCCAACCAGGCGGCGGCCGGCACGGTCGTGGACATGAACCCGCAGGCGGGCACTCAGGTCGCCCAGGGCACCGCGATCACGCTGACCGTGTCCGACGGCACTCAGGTCCAGATCAACCTGCCGAGCCTGACCGGGATGACCCAGGCACAGGCGCAGGGCACCCTCGCCGCGGAGGGCTGGACCGGCACGTTCCAGGTCACAACGCAGTCGACCCTCAACCAGAACAAGGACGGGCAGATCGTCGCCCAGAGTCCGGATCAGAACACCCAGATCACCAAGAACCAGACGGTACAGATCACGGTACTGAAGTTCCCGACACCCACCACGTAGGCGGCGTCAGACGCGGGCGGCCTCGGCGAGGGCGCGCAGCTGGCCCTCCAGCTCGGCCACCAGCTCGTCGGCCACCGGGAAGCCACAGACGGCCAGCCAGTTGGCCAGCATCCGGTGGCCACCGTCGGTGAGCACCGACTCCGGGTGGAACTGGACGCCCTCGACCGGCAGCTCACGATGCCGCATGGCCATCACGATGCCGGTCTCGGTGCGCCCGGTGACCTCGAAGGCGGCCGGAATGCTGTCCGGCCGCACGGTCAGCGAGTGGTACCGAGTCGCGGTGAACGGGTCCGGCAGCCCGGCGAGCACACCAACCCCGCTGTGCCGCACCTCGCTCGTCTTGCCGTGCACCAACTCCGGCGCCCGCTCCACCACGGCCCCCCAGGCCGCGCCGATGGCCTGGTGGCCGAGACACACGCCGAGCACCGGCTTGCCCGTAGCGGCGCCGGCGCGGATCACGTCGATGCTGTACCCGGCCCGTTCCGGCGTGCTCGGGCCCGGACTGACGAGTACGCCGTCGAACTCCGCGAGCGCGCCTGCCGGCTCGGCCAGTTCGGGCGCGTCGTTGCGCAGCACCGTCGAGTCAACGCCCAACTGGGCCAGATACTGGACCAGGTTGTAGACGAAGCTGTCGTAGTTGTCGACCACCAGCACGCGCATGACAAGCAGCGTAATGCCTCATTCGCCCACCCGACGACGCCGTGCGAGCCACGTCGGACTCCTGCGACATCGGAGCAAGCCACGAGACGCCGTGGTCAGCCGCCCGTTGTCACGTTGTTGAAGGGGAGCAACGGGTCCGCCCACGGGAAGATCACGAAGAACAGCAGCGCGACCACCCCGCAGACCAGGACCACGGCCAGCGCGACCCGCACCGCCACCGGGCCCGGCAGGTGCCGCCAGAGCCACCCGTACATCAGGCCGTCTCCTTCAGCTCCGGTGGCGTCTGGTTCGGGTTGGCCGGGTCCTTCTTCCAGTCCTTCACCAGCACGGCGTGCAGGATCATGCGCTGGGCCGCGGAGAACTTCGGGTTGCACGTGGTCAGGGTGAGCAGCGAGACCTCCTGCCCGGCGGACAGCTGCGCGCCGGGGTAGTGCGGCACGGCCGCCACCACGTCGCCCTCGGTGGGCAGGACGATCTCCTGGCCGACGGTCTTGGTGTAGACGCCGGTCAGCGGCACGACCTTGCCCTCGCCGTTCGGGCCCGCGCACTGCGTGGTCCTGCCCTTGCCGGTCGCCCAGGTCGAGGACTCACCGGACATCGGCAGCAGCCGGTAGACGTACCAGTCGGACTGCGTCTCGACGACGATCGCGTCGCACGACTGCACGACGTTCAGGGCGTCGAACGGGGCGCCCTCGCCCACCCGGTGGCCTGCGACCGCCATGTCGCCCGGCTGGCCGGGCAGTGCCGTGCCGGGATAGTGGCCGGGGCCGATCGCCAGGTCGGGCTGGGTGGTGCCCTCGATGACGGTGAAGTGCCAGTCGTGGCCGAGCGCCGGAATGTAGATCTTGGCGATGCCCTGCCCGTCGACGGGGACGAAGTGGTCGGTCCGCACCGGCCCGGTGACGGTGTCCCACTCCTTGTTCAGTGCGGACGTGGCGTTGGCCTGTTTCTGGGCCGAGAAGATGTTCGTGACGTACAGCTCGTAGACCACGAACAGCAGCACCACCATGCCGGCGGTGATCAGCACCTCGCCGATGGTGCGCACCACGGTCCGGCCGGTCTCCCGCTGGCGCGCGGGCGGCCGGTCGGTGATCTCGCCGGTGTCCAGAAACTGTTCCCGGGTCAGGTCGTCCAGGTCGGCCGGCCGGACCGCGAACGGCGGGTTGATCACGGTGTCCGGCTCGTCGAGGCCGAAGTCGCCGAAGGTGCCGCGCCGGGCGGTGTAGCCGTCCGGATCCACTGCCGGGTAGACCGGCTCGCCGTTGGACCCACTGGCGGGCACCCGAGGGAGGTAGGTGGTCTCGTCGATCTTCGGGATGAACTGGGTGGGCCGGTCACCGGGCGGGGGCAGCTTGCGCGGCCCGTGCGAACCGGACGGGCCGGTCGGCCGGGGTGAGCCCGACTGTGACCGGGGGGGCCGCTGCGGGCCCTGTCCTGGCCACGGACCGCCCTGGCCGGGTGGGGGCGGTGGCTGTTGACTCACCCTCGAACCTCCTCCAACCGTGCGTATCGCCCGGGACCGCGATTCCGATCACCCCGTCAAGGATGACCGTGAACAGGTTTGGCCGAGTTGAAGTGCGGTCGTTGTTCGCGGCGCTCCTCGGTTACGTTAACGTGTTCACCCGGAGGTGGTTGCGTTGCGGCCGCCGTCCCACTGTACGCACCAGGGTCCGGTCACCCCGGGCACCGTGTTTCACCAGGCGAGGACACCATGCCGAAGTCGAAGGTCCGCAAGAAGGCCGTCTACACCGCGCCGGCCGACCGTCGCACACCGGTCAAGGCCAGGATGGCCGGGCCGTCGCATCCGATCTACGTCGTCGTCATGCTCGGCATGATGGTGATCGGCCTCGCGTGGCTGGTGGTCACCTACATCGCGTCGGACAAGATCGCGTTCATGAACTCGCTGGGTTCCTGGAACTTCGCCATCGGGTTCGCGTTGATGATCGGCGGTCTGCTCATGACGATGCGTTGGCGCTGAACTGCGGTTACGCCGGAATGTCCGGCCCGGGCGAGTTCACTCGTCCGGGCCGTCCCGTACCCCGGTCCGTTGAGCGTCGTTCACCCGACCGTCACCAAACGACACAGCTGTAAGTCATCCCCAGTGGGGACAACTCCTGTGGACAACTTTGTGCACGAATGCACGAGTCGGGTACCTGCGATGATCAGATCCGCAGGCCGACGCCGCCATAGAAGGGCGAGGACCTGCTGTACTCCAGCTCGATCTCCGGCCGCCACTCCCGGGTGAACACCACACCGGGGGACACCAGGTCGTAGCTGTCGAACAGCCGGGTCACCTCGGCCAGGTCCCGTTCGGTCACCCGGCTGGCCGATCGGGAGTACTCGGCAAGCACGCCGGCGACCTCCGGCCGGCCATCCGCCGTGACGTGACTCAGCGCAAGACAGCTGCCCGGCACCGTGGCATTCCGGTAGTCGGCCACCAACCGGTAGGGCTCCTGACCGTCGGGCATGAAATGCAGTACCGCGAACATCAGCAGGGCGACCGGCTGGTCGAAATCGATCAGCCGACGGGTCACCTCGTGGCCGAGCACGCCCGACACGTCTCGGACATCGGCCCGAATGATGTCGGCATTCTCGTTGTCCTGCAGGATCAACTCGCTGTGCGCCACGGCGACCGGTTCGTTGTCGACGTACACGACCCGCGCGCCGGGATCGATCCGTTGCGCCACGTCATGCGTGTTGCCGACCGTCGGAATACCGGAGCCGAGGTCGATGAACTGCCGGATGCCCTGTTCGGCCAGGAAGGCGACCACCCGCCGCAGGAATCCCCGGTTCTCCTGGGCCAACGCCTGCGCGTCCGGCACCAGCGTCAACATCTGTTTGGCGAACTCGCGGTCCACCTCGAAGTTGTTCGCGCCGCCCAGA
>DASXXM010000107.1:0-18071 GCA_036503065.1 Pseudonocardiaceae bacterium
AACCAGTCCAGCCTGCTCGGCGAGAAGTACGTCGCGCTCGCGGCCCCGACCGACCAGGCACCGACCGGCACGCTGGCCAACCACGCGGTGATCCCGATCGCCAGTACCGGCCGCAACCCCGCGGTCGAGGAAGTCCTTGGCGCGCTGTCAATGCTGCTCAACGGCGGCGGCATCGCCCAGCTGCGCACGATCTCGCAACAGCTGAACTCGGCGCTGACCGGCAACGAGCCCCAGATCCGTGCCGCGCTGACGAACCTGAACCAGGTCGTGGAGAACCTCGACGCGCACAAGCAGGACATCACCGACGCGTTGGTCGGCATCGACCGGCTGTCGGCAACGATCGCCACGCGGGACAACGAGGTCGGCGCCGTGCTGGACGACCTGACACCCGGGCTGAAGGTGCTCGACCAGCAGCGCGGCCAACTGGTGGCCATGCTCGACTCGCTGAACACGCTGTCCGGGGTGGCCGTCGACACGGTGAACCGCAGCCGCGACGACCTGGTCGCCGACCTCCGGTCGCTGCAGCCGACGCTGCAACAGCTCGCGAATGCGGGCCAGGCGTTGCCGCAGGCGCTACAGGTGCTGCTCACGTACCCGTTCACCGACACGGTCCTGAACGACGTCAAGGGCGACTACCTCAACGTCTACGTGTCGGTCGTGGCACCGCAGGGCACCCAGGTCCTCCCGCCGATCACGTCCATCGCGAAGGGCGGTGGGCACTGATGCTCACCGTCGGCACTCGCGTCAGGATCATCGCGTTTCTGTTGGTGGGGATCTCCGTGGTGGTCTATGTCGGCCTCCGCTACGCCGATCTGGGGCGCTACGTCGGGCTGCGCGGCTACTACCTGGTCAAGCTCGACCTGAGCGACGGCGGCGGCATCTTCACCAACGCGGAGGTCACCTACCGAGGTGTGCCGGTCGGGCGGGTCGGCGACCTGAACCTGACCACCACCGGCGTCGAGGTGGACCTGCGGATAGACGACTCGGCGCCGCGCATCCCGGCGTCGGTCGACGCGGCCGTGGCCGACCGGTCCGCGGTCGGCGAGCAGTACGTCGACCTGCGGCCCACCAAGGATTCCGCGCCGTACCTGGCCGACGGCTCGACCATCCGGCGCCAGGACACCACGCTGCCGCCGCCCGTGCAGGACGTGTTGCGCAACGTCGACAGCCTCGCCGCGTCGGTACCGGCGCAGTCGCTGCGGACCGTCGTCGACCAGCTGTACGACGCGACGAACGGCCAGGGCCCCAATCTCCAGATACTGCTGGACAGCGGTTCGGCGCTCACCACGTCCGCGCTGCGGTCCGCACCGCAACAGACCGCGCTGATCAACGACAGCCAGACGGTGCTCGCCACCCAGTCGGCCGAGTCCGACGCCCTGGCCGCCTTCGGCCGCGACGCGAAACTGCTGGCCGGCCAGCTCGACTCGTCCGATCCGGACCTGCGCAGGCTCATCGACACGGCGCCACAGGCAGTCAGCCAGGTGAGCGGCCTGTTGCAGGACACCAATCCCGGCCTGTCCGTGCTGCTGGCGAACCTGCTCACCACGGCGGAACTCACGATGACCCGGCAGAACGGCATCGAGGAACTGCTGTCGGTGACCCCGGCCGCGGTGGCCGCGGGCTCGTCGGTGATCACGGCCGACGGCGCCACGTTCGGCCTGGCACTGACGTTCTTCGACCCGACGCCCTGCACGGCCGGCTACCAGGGCACGCCCAACCGGAACGGATTGGACGTCTCGCCGCAGGCACCGCTGAACGTGCGCGCGAGCTGCACGCTGTCGCCGAGCACCGGCGTCGACGTGCGCGGCTCGGCCAACGCACCCAGCGGCGGCCCGGTCCCGACACCGGTCGTCCCCGGCGCACTACAGCCCATCGCCCCGACCACCTTGGCCGGTCTGCTCGACATAGCACCGAAAAGCAAGTAACCACAACCATGTCAGGAGTGTGCTCATGCTACGACTCCGTCCATTGCTGCTCACCGTGGCCGCCGGACTCGGCGCACTGGCCATGGCCGCACCGGCCGCGCACGCAGCGACGCCGCAGTTCAATTCAACACCGCAGGCGGATCCGACGCTGAACGCGACCTACGCGGTCAACGGCAGCACCACGATCAAGTCCACCAACTCCACGATGGCCCTGGGCCCCGGCACGCTGACCGCGGCCCTGGACGTCAAGACGCTCACGTTCACGTCGAACCTGACCCTGCCGGCGGCGACCGGCTCGTTCACCGAACTGGGCTTCGTGCCGGTCACCGCGACGACCGAGTTCATCCAGGACGGTGCCATCACCGGCAACGACGTGAACGGCGGCATCACCGCGGCCGCGCACATCATCATCAAGCTGACGAAGGTCACCGTCGCGGGCCTCCCGGTGCCGATCGGCAACAACTGCCAGACCTCGCCGGCCACGATCAACCTCGCGTCCGGCAAGGGATTCAACGTACTGCTGGGCGGCCCGGTGGCCGGCACGTTCACCATCCCGAACTTCGCCGACTGCGGCTTCAGCACCCCGATCCTGAACGCCGTGATTCCCGGCTCCGGCAACACCATCGACCTGACCCTGGGCAAGCCCACCGTCACCGTCGGATGACACGGACGGGGCGGGCCGTCGCCCGCCCCGTACCGTCCACTCAGGACATCTCGCGCTCCCGCAACCGCGTGGCGCGCAACACCAGCTCGATCGCGAACCTGCCGTCCGGGTCCGCGAGCTGGTCGCCGAACGTCTTCTCCAACTGGCGCATGCGGTAGCGGACGGTCTGCGGGTGCACGTGCAGCCGGTCCGCGATCTCGGCCGCGCTCCCCCGCGTCTCCAGCCACACGCCGAGCGTCTCGACCAGCCGCGTGCGCTGTTTCGGCGTCAGGCCGTCGAGTTTGCCGAACTCGCGGCGGGCCAGCTGGTCGACCAGCGCGTTGTCGGACGTCAGCCACAGCGTGGGCAGGCAGTCCATGCAGCGCGTCACCCGATCCTCGCCAAGCCGCCCCGCCCCGGCCAGGTCGAGCGCCTGCCTGGCCCAGCGCAGCGAATCCGGTGCCTCGCCGAGCGACACCGTGAGCCCGACGGCGAGCCGCCCCTCCGGGATCGCGGTCGCCAGCCGGACCTGCCGGCCGGCACCGACCTGGCCCGGCACCAGCAGATACGGGTCCGGCCTGCGGATGTCCAGCAGGATGTCACCGTCCAGCATCGGCATCGCGCACTTCGCGCCCGCGGCGACGGCCACCAGGGTGACCTCGTCCGGCAGGGTCCACCCGGCCAGCGCCGCCAGTTCCTCGGTCGCCCCACGCGGGACCGCGGGCGATTCCAGGAGCAGTTGCAGCAGCCTGCGCCGCCATTTCGCCACCGCGCCCGCCGAGCGGGCCTGCGCCTCCACATAGCCGTCGTGCGACAGCGATGCGAGCTCGTCGATGTAGCCGAACAGGGCGTCGGCGAGCAGCGACATCACCGACGACGACAGGTTGTGCCGCCTGCCCATCCGCATCAGCCGCTGCCAGGCCACCCGCGCGCCGACCCGGTACGCCGACTGCAGCGAGTCCAGGCTACGCCCCTCGAGGGCCTCGTTGTGGCCCAGCTTGCGGCACACGTCGTCACGCCGGTCGTGGCGGGTGCCGGGATCGGCGACGTGGTCCACGAACGCGAGCAGCGCCTGCTCGACGCCGATCCGCATCGCGTGGCCGTACGGGCCGTCCAGCGGGCGCGCGTACTCGGGAATCGTGCGGCGGATCTCCGAGATGATCTCATCGCCGACCGTGGCCAGCTCCGGCCGCAGCAGCCCGGCAAGGCCACGGGGTAGCGCGGCCGGTTCACCGGCGGTGTCCAACGGATGCGTCATCGAGTCCGTGCTCCTCTCGCCGTATCAGTGCCGTCTCGGGCCCGCCGTCCGGTGACTGATTTTCGACAAGGGTGAACACGTGGTGACAAGGCACATAGCCGCAGGTTAGCGCCACGAGGCCGGCAGGCCAGCACCCGAACGGTGCTATCTGATGATGCGATTGGCACTGTTCGTCCGCCGCCGAACGGTGCGCCGCGCCCTGCGCTTCACACTCCCTTGACACGGGGCTGACCAACGCCCGCCGAAGACGAACAAAGGAGTACCGTACAGAAAGAGCATCCGTCTACTTCTTGTCAACTGTCCGGGGCGGGCCGGCAGTTTCTTGTCGGCGGAATTGTGAATGCCAGGCACGCACCCGACCTAACGAAGTACGACATCAAGCCGACCTGGTCAGTGTCGTCGCGGATTCGCTGCTAACGTACAGTTACGCCAGCCAGGGAGAGCGCGCTCATGACGACAGTCACGCAGCAGGAGGTCGACGCCGGTCGCGTCGAACGCAAGGCCGGTCGCGGTTTCTGGCTCGTCGCGGTGATCTCGTTCTGCTATTTGTTCTCGGTCAGCGCCCCGTCGCCGTTGTACGGTGTCTACGCCGCCGAATGGCACTTCACGCAATCCACGATGACCATCGTCTTCGGCGTGTACGCGGTGACCCTGATCGTCGCGATGGTGCTCGCGGGTTCGCTTTCCGACGCCGTCGGCCGCAAGCCGGTCATCGCCGCCGCGCTCGTCGTGCAGTGCGCCGCGTTGGTGCTGTTCCTGCTCGCCAGCAGCGTCGGCTGGCTGTTCGCCGCCCGGCTGACGCAGGGCTGCGCGACGGGCCTGGTCACCGCGGCCGTTGCCGCCGCACTCGTCGACCTCCAGCCGGCCGGGCGGCCGGGACGCGCCGCGCTGGTCAACTCGGCGGTGCCGGCCGCCGGTCTTGCCTTCGGGGCGCTGACCAGCGGCCTCCTGATCCAGTACGGCCCCGCGCCGACGAAGCTCATCTTCTGGCTGTTGCTCGGGGCCTTCGTGGTGATGATCCTGGTGCTGACGCTGGTCCCGGAGACGGTTTCGGAGCGCCGCAGGCCAACGCTCGGTTCGCGCATCGGCGTGGAACGCCCGGTGCGGCGGGCGTTCATCGCGACGCTCCCGGTGGTCGTGGCCGTCTGGTCGCTGAACGGCCTGTACCTGTCGCTGGGTCCGTCGCTCGCGCTGGCGCTGGCGCACTCCCACAGCGGACTGCTCGGCGGTGCCGTCATCTTCCTGTTGTGCGGCTGCGCCTGCGTGACGGGCATCGCCCTGCACAACCGTGCGCCACGGCAGACCATGCTGCTGGGCTGCGCGCTGCTGGGCACCGGAGTCCTCATCACGGTGCTGGCCGTCGTGGTGACGCTCCCGGCGCTGCTGTATCTCGGCACGGCGGTCTCGGGCTGTGGCTTCGGCGCCGCGTTCCTCGGTTCGTTCCGTACGCTGGCCGGCCTCGCCGTGCCGGAGCACCGCAGTGCGTTGATCGGCGCCATCTATGTGGTCGCGTATCTCGCGTTCTCGATTCCCGCCGTCATCGCCGGTGTGCTCACCACCCGAATCGGCCTGCACAACACGGCGATCGCCTACGGCATCGTGGTCGCCGCCCTCGCCTGGATCGCGCTGCCGGCCGCGGCAAGACACTGCCACCGGTCGGAAACCGAGCAGTAATCAACTGACGAAACGGTAGTCACGGCTGAACGTGTCACCGGGCAGTGCCACTTGAATTTTCAGTACGTACTCTCCCGGGTCGAGAGTCCGCTCAGCGTAACGCGACCCCATGATCGGCGAGGCTCCGCTTGTCTGGCCACGACGGAGATCGACTATCTCTCTTGCTGATTCTTGATCAACTATCGATGCGGATATCAGGTCGCCGAAACGGTTGTTTCGCATCCAGTCACGATCGAACCATGGATGTCCGGCTGGATGCTCAACGACGACATTGACGAACGTCATCCCTGGCGTCACAACGAGCCCGCCATGCCAAATCAGCAGTCCCTCCGCTTGTTCGACTATTCCCGGGGGTACCAGTTGCTTGACAAGCCTCGCATCTGCCATGTCCCTATTGTACCGTTTCCTGTCACTCGACGAGCTGCCCGCCGACGGGCGAACCGGGCGCCGAGAAGGCATGCTCGGGCGGGCAACCGGGTACAGCGGTGATGCGTCCGAAGAAGAGACGGCAGGCGACGATCACGATTCGGGAAGGTGCTGGACATGGGACAGCCCTGGCAGGGCGGCGGAGGCGGTTACGAACCGCATCGGCCGCCGGTGAATCCTCGCCCGTACAACAGGGTGCAGACCGACCAGCGTGGCTACCCGCCGCCCGCCAACAACCGGCCGGGCGGCCGGCCACCCGGTGGTGGGCTGCCGCCACGGCGTCGTAGGAGGTGGCGGATTCGCCGGATCATCGCCGTTCTGCTGGTGCTGTTGGTGGTCGGTGCGGTCGTGATGTGGTTCTCCATGGACTCGTCGCTCCATCGGGTGAGCGCGCTGAGTGACTACGCCGGCCGACCGGCGCAGGGCGCCGGCACGAACTGGCTGGTCGCCGGGTCGGACTCCCGGCAGGGCCTCACCGCGGCGCAGGCGGCGCAGTTGCACACCGGTGACGCGTCCGCGGTGTCCGGTGGCCGCACCGACACCATCATGGTGGTCCATCTGCCGGCCAACAGCACGAAGCCGACCATGGTCAGCCTGCTGCGTGATTCCTGGGTGTCGATTCCGGGCCACGGCAACAACAAGATCAACGCCGCGTACGCGTTCGGCGGTCCCGCGCTGCTGGTGCGCACGGTGGAGCAGGCGACCGGGCTGCGGATCGACCACTACGCGGAGATCGGCCTCGGTGGTTTCGCCGGCGTCGTGGACGACGTGGGTGGCGTGACGATGTGCCTGCCGCAGGCCGTACAGGACAGCTACGCGGGCATCAACCTGCCGGCCGGCTGCCAGAATCTGAACGGCGCGAACGCGTTGGGTTACGTGCGCAGCCGCCATGCCTTCGCGACCAGCGACTTCGCCCGCACCCAGCACCAGCGCGAGTTCCTTGGCGCGCTGGCCGGCAAGATCACCAGCCCCGGTGTGCTGTTGAACCCGTTCGCGCTGTTCCCGGTGTTGTTCGACCTGCCGGGCAACCTGACCGTCGACAACGGCGACCACCTGCAGGACCTGATCGGCCTCGGGTGGAGCATGCGCGGCATCTCCAACGGCAGCCTGATCACGACGGCGGTGCCGATCAGCGGGTCGACCGGCGGCTCGCTGCTGTGGGACAAGACGAAGTCGACGGAACTGTTCAACGACCTGAACACCGACCAGGCCGTGCCCAGCAGCCTGGTCACGAACGCCTGAACACCGACACGCGGCCACCGAAATAACCGAGCAGGGCGCCGAAGACGGTCCACTCGGGGATCGTGAACAGCGAGGCCCGCACCAGGTCGACGTTGATGAAGGTGCGCATGGACGACTGGCCGCTGGAGGCGAAGTCGAGCACTTTCTGGGGCTGCTGGCTGATCGTGCCGAAGAACAGGTTGTCGATGACGAAGAAGGCCAGCATGATCACCGTGGCGATCACGAAACCCGCCGCGGCGCCGCCTTTGAACCCGGCATGTCGGGTGGTCGATCGCCGTGTGCCGCGCGCCCCGATCGCCATCAGGTAAGCGAAGCCACCCAGGTACACGACGACAACGCTGATCAGGTTCCACGGGCCGCCGGCGTTGTCGTCGAGGGCCGCCGGGAACACCACGTTGGCCAGGACGTTGACCACCGCCACGAATGCGCCGAAGGGCAGTCCCGCGTAGGCGGCCCGACGCACCACCGGAAACGTTGGCACGGCCAGGATCGCGGGTCTTGCCAGCAGGTGGGCGTCCAGCGCGCCGATGACGATGTCCAGCGCCAGCGACAGCGTGTTGCGCCGGCCACCGGTGAGCAGCGCGCTGATCATGTCGGTGAACTCCTCGCGGTAACGCTGCTGCCACCACGTGGGGAACAGCCCGGTCAGCGCGATCAGCAGGCGGGCTCGACGACGTCTCATGCGCCGGCCAAGCGCCGCAGTCCGACGGTGGTGACGGTGCGAGCGTGCCGTAGGTAGGCGGTGAGTGCGGCGGCCCCGGTCGCGGTGAGCCGGTAGGGCCTGCGGCGTTGGTCGACGGCCAGTGCCTCGATCAGGCCGTGGCGTTCCAGTCGGGTCAACGCGCCGTACAGGGTGCCGGGGCCCAGGGCTACGTCGGCGAACGTCTCGATGTCCTGTATCAGGGCGTAGCCGTGTTTGTCGCCGTCGGCCAGGCTGCTCAGGATGAGCACGGCCGGGTTGGCGAACCGGCCGAGGTCCGGCAGGCCGTCATTGCTATTACGTGGCACGATACATTGTGGCGCGTAGTAGCCCGTGCGTGTCAAGGAACACTTTCAACACACCGAGATGACTATGGTCTGCACGTTGGGGGTTGAGTGGAACGGCGAACAACGAGACGGCTCGTGACCGTGGCGGTCGCCGCGGTGCTGGTCGGCGGCCTGGCCACCGCGGCCGTCCTGGTCGCCAACCACCGGAGCACGACAACGGCCGGGAGCCAGCCGCCGGCCGTGCGGACTTCGGTGGCGCCCACGACCACCGCGCCCGTCCCGCCGTCGCCGGTGCTCGCCGTCAAGATCGACAATGTCGCGGGAGCGCGGCCGCAGACCGGGGTCGGGGCGGCGAACGTCGTGTACGTCGAACTGGTCGAGGGTGGCCTGACCCGGCTGATGGCGGTGTACTCCGGCAACCTGCCGCCCGCGATCGGCCCGGTCCGCAGCGCGCGCCGCACCGATCTGGACCTGCTGGCCCAGTACGGCCGGCCGACACTGGCCTATTCCGGTGCCGCACAACAGATCCTGACGCTCCTGCACGGCGCGCCACTGGTCAACGCCTCGCCGACGGAGGCGGACAGCGCCTACTACCGCGGCAACACCCACGCCGCGCCGCACAACCTGTACGTCCAGCCGGCCAAGCTGCCCCCCGCCGCGGCACCGCCGCCGGCGACCCTGCGGTTCGGTCCGGCCCCACCGGGCGGCATACCCACCGCGACCCAACGGGTCAGTTATCCGGCGGCGGTCTACGACTTCACGTGGTCGGCCACGACCGGACGGTGGCTCGTGTCGATGGACGGCACGCCGGACGTGACCACCGACTCCGGTCAACTGAGCGCGGCGACGGTCGTGATCCAACACGTCATGGTGCACGCCGACCCGGCCGACGTGGACGTCGCCGGCAACCCCGGCCAGGTCTCCGAGACGGTGGGCACCGGATCGGCCACGGTGCTGCGCGACGGGCAGTCGTTCGCGGCGACCTGGTCCCGCCCGACCGCGCCGGACTCGACCCGCTATACCACGACGAGCGGCACCCCGCTGCCGCTGTCGGCCGGCCCGGTGTGGATTCTGCTGGTTCCCGCGTAGCACTTGGGGTCGCTCGCTCCGGGGATTGCAGCGAAATCCGCAAGCAATGGACGATACCGTTGGCGAGGCGCCATTCTGGACCTCCCTGCACAGCCTACAAAAACGGGAGTTCGCATGCGCATGCGGCGGATCACGCTAGTCGCGGCCGTTCTGCTGGGCGTCGCCGCCTCGGTCGGTGGATTGACCACGTCGGCGTCCGCGACCATCCAGCCGGCGAAGTTCGCGGCCAGAGACGACGGCTTCGGTGCCACCCTGCTGCTCGCCGAGCAGAATGCCAGGCAGACGATCCAGGGCGACTACGGCCCGTGCACCAACCTCATCATCTACGCCGACGGCCAGTTCAGCGACGGCACGTGGTGGGCCGACATCAGCGGTGAATGCACGGCCTTCCACTGACCGACCCAACCCGGTGATCGCGCAGGCGGTCACCGGGTTGATCGAATGTCACCGAGCAGCCTTTCCGGAAGCGGAAATCGACAGCCGCGTACGTCGGCCGGCGATTATCGGATGAACTGAATTTCCGGGAACCGCGGCGACGGGCCATCCAGCAGGTGGCCGTCGCGGTGTCGCAACGTGCGGTCGAAGAACGCCAGGACGTACGCGCGTTCCGCGGCCACCGCGCGTGCCGGGTCGACCGTGCCGATCGCTTGCGCCTGCTGGTCGGCCGGCAGCCCGATCAGCGGCGCCACCTGCGGATACAGCGCTTCGTTGTCGCTGTAGGACGTGTGCTGGCTGTTGACCAGTTTCAGGTCCAGCCTGAACCCGCGCTGCACGGCCCAGAACCCGGCCCAGGACGGATCGTTGTCGCGGCCATGGTCCTGCGAGCTCATCAGGACGAACGGCCGGTCCAGCCCGCCGGTCACGACCGGCCCGTACAACGTGCCGTCCATGTCGATGCCGGCCGCGATCCGCCGGTCGGCGAACATCGCCCCCGCGGCCGTCGCGCCGCCGATCGACCAGCCGAACATGCCGGTGTGCGACAGGTCCAGCGCGCCCGCGATACCGCTGGGCAACGACCGGTGCTCCGCGTCCGGGTTGCCGCCGCGGTCGAGCACGGCCAGTTCGTCCAGCACGAACCGCGTGTCCGCCACCCGGACCTGCTCCGCCGCAAGGGCAACTGCGGGCGTTCCGACTGCCGGCAACGTACTCACCTCGACGCGGCCGCCCGGGAACACGACCTCGCTGGCGTCATGCGTGTGGTCGATCGCGACCACGATGTAGCCGTGGCTGACCAGGTCCTCGACCAACGTGGTACCGACAGCGCGGTCGGCCCCCAGGCCGGGCGAGTACAACACCACCGGCCGGCCACCGTCGGTCCGGTCCACCGGCGCACCGACGTGCCCGTCGGTCACCGGGAGGGTGAACACGCCGGCGGGCAGGCCGAGGGACTGCTCGAAATGCGGTACCGCGGCGGGATCGAGCCACGGCGCCGCTGGGTACCGCGCGGTGTCGTGGGCCGGATACCACACCTGCACCATCAGTTCGCGGATCGGATGGGTGGGCACGGACGGGTCGGTACGGGTCGGGTCGACGAGATGCAGTTCCGCGGTGCCGATCCGGTCCCGGCCGGTGGGTGGCGGCAGGGTCAACTGCGGCAAGGGGTCCGCGGCGGCCGGACCGGCGAGCACACCAACGCCGAGTGCCACGGCGGTACACAATGCAAGCGCCGGCAATCGACGACGAGTTCTGGAGTTCACCATGTCCCCATCGTTGGACCTGGTGTCCCGCAACACAACCGGGACAACCCCTAAGGGATCTCGGCGAGAACCCGCACCGGAGAATTCAATCAGTTACTTGCTCAGCAGTGTCACCGTGAGCGTCGCGCTGTAATTACCGGCCGGTGTGCCCAACGGGATTCGCAGGTCCAGGCCGGCGCCCAGCACCGTGGTGCCGGCGCCGTGACCGGCCAGGGCGGCCGCCAACGCGGCCGTGGTGCCCAGACCGGGGTTGTTCGGCGCGACAGTGCCACCGCTGGTCACGTCGTTCGCTGCGTCGGGAGTGGTGATCGCGGGTGTCCAACCCAGCGCGTTGCCGCTGAAGGTGTTGGCACCGCTGGTGAAGTCGCCGACCGAACCGGTCGCGTCCCAGCCGGGCTCGCCGGGCAGGCGGCTGTCGCTCACCGTCACCGGGCTCAGCGACCCGGTCGAGTCCAACGCCGTGCCGATGTCCGTCGGCGTCGACATCGTGACCGGTGTGCCGCTCACGGTCAGCGTCAGGCTGCCGCTGGACACCGCGCCGAGACCGACCTGGATCGTCTCCTGGCCGGTGCCCGGCGGGGTCGCGTCGCCGTTGCACTGGGTCGTGCCCTGCTTGTCGCACGCCGGCGGGAACGGATCGGTGTTCGCGAGGGTGTTGGTGCCGTCGGTGGAGAAGGTGGGGTTGTCGCAGGTGGACAGGTTGATGTTGGGAATGTTCGCGCCAGGAATCCTGCGCAGTTGGTCGAAGCCGGCCTGCACCAGGTTGATCGGCAGCGCCGAGTACCCCAGCGCGTCGACCTGGTTCTGCCCCTGGCACAACAGGTACTTGCCGAAGTCGGCGAGGGTGAAGCCCTTCGCGGTGGTGAACCTGGCGTCGGTCGCGGTCGGCACGATCAGGTACGAGTAGCCCGACAGCGGATAGGTACGCGGGTCAGGATTGGTATAGACCTGTGACAGGTCCTCGGTGAGGTTGCTGTTGGTCTGGGCCTTGAGCAGCGACACCGCCACGTGCCCGGCGGTGGGCGCGGTGTAGTAGCCGGCCGCGTTGAGCATCTTGGCCACCGGGAACCCGGTTTGCAGCGCATAGGAATACTCGACGAAGCCGATCGAACCCGCCGCCTGCGACTGGCTGACGAATCCGGCCACGCCAAGGTCACCGGCCTGAGCCACCATCGCGGAGCCGGGCAGCACCGGGTACGCGGCGGTCTGGGTGCACGGACTGCGGCCCACCGCCTGGCAGTACGCCGTCCAGGCAGGACCCTGGGTGGCCACCATCCATTGGGTGAACTGCGAGGTGGCCCCCGCCCCGTCCGAGCGGACCACCGGCACGATCCTGATCGCCGGCAGGGACAGCCCCGGATTGTCCGCCGTGATGGCCGGGTCGTTCCACCTCGTGATGGTGCCGGTGAAGATGCCCGCGATCGCCGGCCCGGACAGGCGCAGGTTCGTCACCCGCCGCGTGCCGATCGTGAGGTTGTACATGAAACTGAGGCCACCAGCGGTGTCCGGCAGGTAGGCGAAGCCACGCATGGGCGGCGGATCGACGTTGGTGCCGTCCGCCAGGCCGTACGGGATGTCGGACGCGGCCCAGTCGACCGTGCCGTCCCGGAATTCGTTGCGACCGGTCGTGGAACCCACCGCAGTGTAGTTGACGGGGATGCCGAACTGGGCAACGTTCACACGCCACGCGTTGATCGCATTGGACGACCACGTAGACCCCGCCCCGTTGATCGGCACGTAGTTGGCCGCCGCCGCGACCGGCGAGCCGACCACCACGGCCAGCAGTGCCGTGCCCACCACGGCCCAACGACGGATCGTTCGGACACGAGGAATGAGGAAACGGACATCGAGCACGCGGCAGCCCCCCACGATCGCCATGCCCCGACTTGCCTGCGCACTACATCATGCGCGAGCGACCGGCCCGACGAAATCGAACCGAATTCTGCGTGAACGCACATCGCGGCTTCGGCAGCGCCGGTGGCCCGGTCCCCGTATTGTGACGCCATGCTCAGTGGCCACGGGGGCGGGCGATGATCGAAGCGAGACGTCTCACCAAGCGTTACGGCGACAAACTGGCCGTCGACGACCTGTCCTTCACGGTCGAACGCGGCAAGGTGACCGGATTCCTCGGCCCGAACGGTGCCGGCAAATCGACCACCATGCGCCTGATCCTGGGCCTGGACCGGCCCAATTCGGGCGATGCGACCATCGACGGCAAGCACTACCGCGACCTGGCCGCGCCGCTGCGCGTCGTCGGCGCCCTGCTGGAGGCCCGCGCCATGCATCCGGGCCGCACCGCATACAACCACCTGCTCTTCCTGGCCCAGACCCAGGGACTGGACCACAAGCGGGTCGACGAGGTCATCGACCTGGTCGGGCTGCACGAGGTCGCCCGCAAGCGCTCCGGCGGTTTCTCGCTGGGCATGGGGCAGCGACTCGGCATCGCGGCGGCGCTGCTGGGCAACCCGTCGGTGCTGGTCCTGGACGAACCCGTCAACGGACTCGACCCCGAAGGTGTGGTCTGGATCCGGACCCTGATGAAGCACCTGGCCGCCAACGGCAAAACCGTCTTCGTGTCCAGCCACCTGATGAACGAGATGGCGGTCACCGCGGAGCACCTGATCGTGATCGGGCGCGGGAAACTCGTGGCCGACTGCTCGACGGAGGAGTTCATCGAACGCAGCACCGACCAGACCGTGGTGGTGCACAGCCCGGACGCGGCGAAACTGGCCGAGGTCATCGCAGCCGAGGGCGGCACGGCCACCCCCGACGGCGACGACGGCATGATGACCGTCGCCGGCATGGCGGCCCGCCGGGTCGGTGAACTCGCCGCGCGCGACGGCCTGGTCCTGTACGAACTCACCACGAAACGCGGCTCGCTCGAGCAGGCGTTCATGGAACTGACCAGGGACAGCGTCGAATACGGCAACACGTCCCTCCCGGAAGCGCAGCCGCAGGTAGGTGCCTGATGACCACGACCACCACTCCCCCGGCAGCAATACCGCGGCCCGGCTTCGGCCACACCATGGTCGCCGAGTGGACCAAGATCCGGTCGGTTCGGTCCACGGTGTGGTCGCTGATCCTGCTCGTCGTGCTCGATCTGGGATTCACCGTGTTGTTCACGTTGCTGACCGTTGGCCAGTGGGACCGGACGGGTGCGACCGAGCGGGCGGCGGTGGTCGCCGATCCGACCAGCGTGATTCTGGGCAGCGGCCTGCAGTTGAGCCAGTTGACGGTGTGCGTGCTCGGGGTCATCGTCATCGGGTCGGAGTATTCGAGCGGCATGATTCGGGCCAGCCTGCTCGCGGTGCCGCGGCGGATTCCGGTGCTCGCGGCCAAGGCACTGGTGTTCGGGCTGCTGATCTTCGTGCTCGGTACGGCCGTTTCGCTCGCGTCGTTCTTTCTCGGCGCGCCAATTCTGCACAGCAGGGCGCCGGTGTCGCTGAGTGATCCCGGGGTGCTGCGGGCGGTCATCGGTGGCGGGCTGTATCTGACGATGCTGGGCTTGTTCGCGCTGGCTGTCGGGGCGATCGTGCGGCATGTCGCGGCCGGTATCACGGTGGTGATCGGGCTGGTGTTGGTGCTCGCTCCGTTGGCCCAGCTGTTGCCGGGGACGATCGGTAAGCACGTGCACGCCTACCTGCCGTCCGAGGCGGGTCGGCTGATCGGCCAGACCGTGCAACGGTCGGGTGACCTGCTGTCGCCGTGGCAGGGGTACGCGGTGTTCGGCGCGTGGACGGCGGCCCTGTTGATCGTCGCCGGCATTCTGCTGGCCCGCCGGGACGCCTGAACGAGTCATGCCCGGTCCAGGACGATCACGTCGGCGTCGTGATCCGCGGTCCACGTGATCGGCAGGCCGGCGTGGTGCAGGTGGGCACCGCGATAGACCACGCCGCCGGCCACGTAGTCGGCCTCGTCGTCAAGGCCGAGCAACGGGAAGCGGTCGGCGCGGCCGGGGAGTCGCGGGACGCCGGTCAGGTCGCCGGTGTGCCACGCGAGGACGACCACCTTGTCCCGGGTCGTGTACTGAACCGCGCAACCACCATCGGTCGGCGACCCGATCAGGCGCACATCGCCCTGGTGGATGACGTGCCGGATTTCCTTGTAGCGGGCGACGAAACGGGCCGCCTCGGTGCGCTGGTCAGCTGTCCACGACCTGATGTCCGCGCCGATGCCCAGCACGCCTGCCATGGCCAGGACGAAGCGGAACGCCAGCGAACGCGGCCGGACGTCGAAGAAACCGGGCGAGTCCGTGACCCACGAGCTCATCAGGTGCGGGGCGTGCGCATGCAGGAAGCCGTGCTGGATGGCGAGCCGGTCCATCGGGCCGGTGTTGTCGCTCGGCCACACGACGTCGACCCGCTCGATGGTGGCCGGATCGACCCTGGCGCCGCCTGCCGCGCAACCCTCCACCGTCACGCCGGGATGTTCGGCGCGCAGGAAGTCCAGTAGTCGCAGGTAGTTGCGGACATGATCACCGTCGATGGCGGTGTCCGGCCGGTTCATGTCCCACTTGAGGTAGCTGATCGGGTAGGCGGTCAGCAGGCGATCGAGGGTGGCGCGGACGAACTCGAACACGTCCGCACGGCCGAGATTCAGCACCAGTTGGTTGCGGATCAGGCTCGTCGAGCGATACACCCAGTCCGGGTGGTCGGCGTACAGCCGGGACTTCGGATTGACGCATTCCGGTTCGATCCACAGCCCGAAGTCCAGGCCCAGCAAGCGAATCCGGTCGACGAAGGCGCCGAAGCCGTCCGGGAAGCTCACGGGTTCGGGTGCCCAGTCGCCAAGGCCCGCGGTGTCGTCGTGCCGGCCGGTGAACCAGCCGTCGTCCACCACGAACAGTTCGACGCCGAGATCGGCCGCGATCACCGCCAGTTCCAGCTGACCGGCTTCGTCGACGGCGAACTCCGTTGCCTCCCAGGAGTTGTAGAGCACCCTCGTCGGCCGGTCACGGGCGAGGCCGCGTTCGTAGCGGTGCCAGGCGCGGGACAGGCCGTCCAGTCCGGCCTCGCTGAACGCGAGCGCGACCGCCGGTGTCACCAGGGTCCCGCCCGGCGGGACATGCACAGGGCCGCGGCGGCCGGCCCGGATTCTGGTCAGGCCGGCCGGGCCGACTTCCGCGTCGATCCGCCAGGAACCGGACCACGCCAAGGAAACACCCCACGCCGGACCGCCGGAGACGTCCTGGACCGCGAGCCACGGCGCGTAGGCGTGGCCGGGCACGCCCTGCGTGCTGCCGATCTCGAACCGGCCGGCGGGCAGCACGAGTTGTCGGCGTTGGAACTCGTGTGCCCAACTGCCGGCCAGGAGCGTGAGCAGCGGGCGGACCGGGACGCACACGCCTGCCGAGTCGAACCGGTTCAGCCGCAGGTCGACGTCGCCCGTGTTGACGATCTCGACCCAGCGCAGCAGGACGTCGTGGGCAGGGTCGGCTCGATAGCACAGCACGACCCGCAGGCCGGTCAGCTCGTCGGCGAACGCCGCCCGCAGTTCGGTGTCCGTTGCCTCGCTGCCGTCCCACTGCCAGAACGACTCCCGCTCGGCCACGAGATCCGCTCCGGTGAACGGGCGCTGTCCGAACGGGATGTACTCGGCGGGTGCCGCGTCGGCTTCGGTGAGGTACGGGGTGCGGCCGAGGTTCGCCAGCGGTGACGGGCCGTGCTCGATGCCGTGCGGGCCCCACGAGTGCAGTTCGAGCCAGCGCCGGTGGTCGGGCAGTGCGACCGTGTACGACGTGGTCGCCGTCCGGAGCGTCCACCTCACTTCACGGCTCCGAGCGCCAGACCGGCCACGAAGTGCCGCTGGAAGCGCAGGAACACCGCGACCGTCGGGATGGCCGCGATCACCGAACCGGCCGCGATCACGTTCCACATGGACACGTACTGGCCCTGCAGGCCCAACAGCGCCGGTGTCACGGGCATTTCGGTGTCCGTGCGCAGCACCGAGATCGACCACAGCAGGTCGTTGAACACCCAGGTGAACGCGAGCGCCGCGAGTGCGGCCAGTGCGGGTCGGGTCAACGGCAGGATGATGCGGGTGAACACCTGCCACGTGTTGGCGCCGTCGATGACGGCGGCCTGCTGGATCTCCGCCGGGATGGCGCGCATGAAGCCCTGCAGGACGAACGTGTAGAAGCCGAGGCCGAAACCGATCTGGACGGCGATCAGCGCGGGCAGGGTGTCGTAGATGCCGAGCAGTTCGGTCAGCTTCGACACCGGCACGAGCAGGATCTGCGGTGGCAACAGGTTGCCGCCCAACATGAGCAGCAGCAGCGACCGGCGCAGCGGAATGTCGTAGCGGCTCAGCGCGAACGCGGCCATGGACGCCAGCGCGAGCGTGATCACGACCGTCGGGATGGTCACGATGAAACTGTTGATCAGCGCCTGCATCTCGCCGCCGCCGGTCCACGCCTGGGCGAAGGGGCTGAGCGTGAACGAGTGCGGCAGGCTGCCGACGCCGTTGGCCGCGATGTCGCCGAAGCTGCGGAACGCCGTGACGACGACGAGCAGGATCGGCAGCATCCACAGCAGCGACAGCGCGCCGACGCCGATGTGGTAGCCGGCGGTGCCCAGCCGGCGCCTGCGGCGGCGCACGGTCACGGCCGGCGTCGGCGCCACGCGTGTTGCCGGGCGGATGGCTGTCCGGGTCATCACTCGGCCTCCCGGAAGGCCCGCACCAGGTAGGTGACGATCACGCCGAAGGCGAGCACGAAGATCACCACGGCCAGCGCGGACGCGTACCCGAGCTGCACCGACTGGAACGCCGTCGAGTACATGTAGGTGGAGAGCAGTTCGGACGAGTGGTACGGCCCGCCCTTGGTCAGCGCCCACGCCACGTCGAACGACCGCAGCGAGTCGATCACGATGACCGACAGCACGACGGCGTTGACGCTGCGCAGCTGTGGCAGCGTGATCCTGGTGAACCGCTGCCACCGGCCCGCACCGTCCACTGTGGCTGCCTCGTACAGCACGGGGTCGATGGCCTTCAGGCCGGCGAGGTAGAGCACCATCACGTAGCCGATCTCGCGCCACAGTGCCGGCACGATCACCGCGTACAGCGCCGTGTTGGCGTCGGCCAGCCAGGAATGCTCCCAGCCGGACAGCCCGATCGCGCCGAGCACCTTGTTG
>DASXXM010000108.1:0-6486 GCA_036503065.1 Pseudonocardiaceae bacterium
CCGCACGGCCACGATGCAGCGCGGCACGGCCAGCGGCAACCCCAGCAGCATCGCGTCGCCCGGCGCCGGACGGGCCTGGAAGCAGGCCACGTCCAGGCCCGCGCGCAGGTCGTTGGTCCGGTCCACCTGGTCACCGGACACCGGCGCGGTCACCAGTCGCACCAACTCGCTCGGCACGATCGGCAGGTCGTCGGTTGTCGCGAACACGACGGCCTGCTCGGTGTCCGAGCGCGGCGTCGCGACCTCGGTGCCGGCACGCAAGAGCACGACGTCGGGTTGTGGCGCGGACAGCAGGAAGTCGACGTCGGCCTTGGCGGCCGACGGCGGGAACAGCCTGATGCCCAACAGGTCCAGGAACGCCAGATGGTTCTTCTCCGGCACCCGGTTGAGCCGGTACAGCAGTTGGTCGACCAGGTAGGCGAACGTCTCGATGAGCGTGACGCCCGGATCGGACACGTTGTGGTCCGTCCACTCCGGAGCGCGGCGCTGGATGTAGGTCTTGGCTTCATCGACCAGTTGCTGGAAACGACGGTCGTCGAGGTTCGGCGAGGGCAGTGCCATCAGGCGGCACCGCCCTCGAACGACGGGATCGTGTAGAAGGGGAACACCAGATTCCTGCGGTCGTTGGTGGAGCGCACGGTGTAGTGCACGTCCACGTAGAGCGTGCCGTTGTCCACGACGTCGAAGGCGATCACGACGTCGTCGACGGTGATGCGCGGTTCCCAGCGGGCCAGCGCCGCGCGTACCTCGGCGGCGATTCGTCCCGCGGTGGCACCGTCGGCGGGCGCGAAGACGTACTCGTGGATGCCGCAACCGAACTCGGGCCGCATCGGCCGTTCGCCCGGCGATGTCCCCAGCACCAGCCGGATCGCCTCCTCGATCTCCCGTTCCCGCTCGACCATGCCGATACCGCCGGTGGCACTCACCCGCAACGGGAACGCCCAGCCACGGCCGACGAACTTCTCGTTCACAGCGGGCCTCCGATCAGGACGTTCATGGCGCCGAGCACGATCTCGGCATCGCAGGTCGTCTGGTCCCCCATCCGCGCGGCCGGCAGGCCGCCGACGAGTACGACGCCGCCGGTCACGGCGCCGGGGCTGGGGATGATCACGTTGGCCGGCCCCAGGGCCGCGTGTTGCGGTATCGGGCACACGTGCAGGCTGCCGACGACCGCCGCGGGCTTGCCGCCGATGAGCACGGTCGCGACCTTGACGGCCGCCGACGGCGGTGGCGTCGCGATCTCGCCGCCGTGGTCGGTGGGGTCACCGGTCCTGGCTGCGGGGGGCATGGCTGCTCTCTTCTTCAGTTGATGCGGACCAGGGTGCCCTTGAGTTCGGCCATCGCGCCGCCGTCGATGCTGACGTCCGTGGTGCCGTTGACGGCGACCGAGCGCCCGCTCAGCTTGATGGTGCCGGTGCCCGCGTCCAGCACGATCCCCTGGTCGTCCAGGGTGATCGAGCTCGACGCGCCGATGCCCTGCGCGGTGATCGTGATGCTGGTCCTCCGTTTGTTCATCAGGATCTCCAGGCGACCGCCGCCGGTGGCCAACCGCACGCCGGCGGCGCCGCGCGGTGGGTCCAGCAGCTCGATCCGGTCGCCGGTACGGGAAACCAGCGAACGGCGGTTGACGCGACCGCTGGTCGGGTCGATCAGCGGCACGTCGTCCGTTGACGGCTTGTCGACGCCGTTGTAGAGGCCGCCGAGCACGTAGGGGTGGTCCAGCGAGCCCTGTTCGAAGCCGACCAGGACCTCGTCGTTGACATCGGGGCTGATCACCCCTCCCCCGCCGACGCCGCCGAACTGCACGGTGCGGACCCAGTCGGTCACGTAGTCGTCGGACAGCCACGGGAAGCGCAGCTTCACCGCGCCCTTGCCGGCGGCGCCGGGTTCGCGGACGTCGGTGACGAGGGCGGTCGCCAGTCCGGGCATCCTGGCGTCCCGGTTGGGCGCGTTGCCGCCGGTCACCAGACCGGCCAGCGAGCGGTCGGTGGACGCGCTCACCAGGACCGTGGTGCGATAGCCGGCCTCGGGTTCCAGGACGTGCCGCACGGCGGTGGCCGTGTACCGGCCGGAGAACTCGGGACCGACGTTGCCCAGTGCGACCGGCATGCCGGCGCGCAGCACCGGGTTGCCGTCCACGACCGCCTCCAGTTCACCGAGTGCCGAACTGATCACCGCGGCGACGGCACGTGCCGCGGCGGTCGTCTCGGCCTGGGTGCCGTACGGGGTGTCGGTAACGACCAACCGGGCGCCGCTGCCGAATGCGCCGTTCACGGTCGCGGCGGACAGTCCGGGCCGCACGGTCTGGCTGGACACCGCGGGTTCGCGCGCGACCAGGGGGGACTTCGTGGTCACGTTCCAACCGCGTGCCTCGACCTCCGCCACACCGTCGGCCGCGGTCAGGGCCGCCCGCAGTTCCTGGAGGTTCGCACCGAACTCCAGCACGAACGGACTGCTGGCCGACGGCGTGCTCGGTGCGGGCGCCCCGGCCGACGGCGTCGGGTGGACGAACTCCAGTTGGCCCTTGTCGTCCATGCTCAGGATCGCGGCGCTCTCGCCTGCGAGGCGCGTCAGGAAGTTCCAGTCGGACTCGTTGGCCTGACTCAGTTGTGTGTAGGTGACACCGGCCGAGTCGATCCGGCCGCAGGTCACCCCGGCACCGGCGGCGACCTGCCGCACGATCGCGGCCGCCGTCATGTTGCGGAAGGCGACCACCTTACGTCCCCGGAACAGCCGGTGTGCCCTGCTCATCGCGCGCACCACGGTGAACGAACCGGTCGAGTCGATGTCCAGTTCGAGCGCGGTCACCTCGCCGGTGAACAGCAGTTCGCGGACCTGGTCGGTCACGGTCGTCGCCGACACCCGCAGTGGCGTGCCGATCGTCAACCCGGTCGCGGTGAGCAGATCGTGGTCGGGGTCGCGGTAGACCAGTTCGGCGCTGTCGGGCAGCCCCGCGTTGGCGTCCACGACGCAGCTCACCAACTGCGCCTGCCAGATCGGTGGCAGTTCGTCCGGCGCCTCGACCACCGGGTCCGCGGCGAAGGATCGGCCGGCAAGGTCGGTCACCGGGCCACCTCCGGTTCGGTCCGGCCGGGCAGCAGGAGTTCGGCACCGGGCAACAGGATCATCGGGTCGTCGATGTCGTTGGCCTCGGCGATCGCCCGCCAGGCCGCCGGGTCGCCGTACTCCCGCCACGCCAGCAGCGGCAGGCTGTCGCCGGCCACCACCTGATGGGTGTTGCGCGCCTCCAGCGATCCGGACGTCGGGTTCTGCCCCGGCGCGTCCACCCCGGCTTCCTCGATGGTGAGCGAGCAGGTGGCGCGCAGCGGCGTGCCGTCGACGTCGAACAGCGGGTAGGACACCGAGAACATGGTGAGCACGCCATCGAACGACGTGGTGGTGGCCGTGCCCCAGTCGAACCTGACCCACGGGCTGGCGGGCTTCTTGGCCGCGAGGCTCCTGGGTGTCGGCACGCAGGCCACCATGAGCTGCTCCACGTTCTTCTCGACGGACTTGTCGTGGGTGGCGGTGGCGTCGAGGAACACCTCGAGGGACAGCGTGCGCGGACCGCTGCCCACGAACTCCGGCAGCGACGCCTGACTGGCCATCCGGGCCGGCTTGCGCCGCCACGACGTGGACTTGGTCATGGACAGCTTCTCCGGGTTGAACTGCAACTGGACCTTGGCCAGCTCGCCACCCGGCCGCGCACCAACCCTGGCCGGCGGCTCCATGATCGTCAGCAGGGCGCGGGCCCTGCTCGGCCGTGTCGACATCGTGTCCTCCCGTGTTCAGGTCGGGCGCAGGCCCATGTGCGCGATCTCCAGCGTCTCGACCGCCGCCTGCACACTGTTCGGGTCGAACGAGGGCCCTTGCCAGCGGACCGGCACGATGCCCAGCACCTGCCAGCTCACGATCCTGGTGCGATCCGGTCGCAGCGCCACGATCTCGCCGTCCTTGGGCTGGACCCGCTGGATGATCTGGTCGAGCCACCGGGTCACCTTCGTGGTGTCGCTGGTGACCGGCCTTGTCAACGTGATGTTGCTCCACGAGATCCGGCCCGGCAGCTGCCACACGTATCCGTTGTTGCCGCCCTCGGCGTACTGCTCGATCCGCACCTCGGCACCGAGCCCGGAGCAGGTGTGGAAGGCGCCGAGATCGGTGCCGCCGATCGTGAGGGTGAAGAACACGCTCGTCGCGAAGATGTTGTCCGTCATCGCAGTTCTCCTCGTGACCGGTCAGCGGCGGCCGTCGTGCGGCCGTCCGGCGCGTTCGCGGCCCCGGCGCAGATCGGTCCGCAACAGGCGGGCAACGGGCTCGATCAGCAGGCGGGCCAGGTCGTCCAGGTTGGGCGGCGGTTCGGCGGACGGCTCGTCGGCCGCGCTGTCTCGGTCCTCGACCACCGGTTCGAACGTCACCTGCGGTGTCGCCGCGGCACCAGCGTTGCTGGTGCGCTGGATCGTGGTGGCCGTGCGGGTCCGGCTGGGGGTTCTGGTGGCCGGTGTCGGGGCCATCCGGTGGACGGATGCGTTGGACCGCAACGAGACCAATGGCTCGGTCGCTCCTGCCACGAGGGCCGGGGATCGCCGCACCGCGGGACGGGATGCGGTTTCCCGGCCGGTCGTCGTGACCGGAACCGGTGCGGCGGCAGGTGTCTGCGGGTGGGTCACGGCGAGCGGGGTTGCCGACGGCAATGCCGGCCGCGACACGGCCACCGACCGCACACCAACGGACGACATGCCGGTTGGCGGTTTGGCAGTCGACGGCACACGAGTTGATGGCACATCGGCCATCGGCATGAGCTGCACTGGACGGTCCAACTTCAACGTCGGGGATGGATTTGGTGGGCCAACGGCAACGTTGGGGTTGCTTTTGGCGAGCCCGTTCGAGGTCACGACTTCGGTCGTTGGTGAGCGATCGGTCGCGGATTCCGTGCCGATCGACGGCATGCCGATCGGCGGCACACCAGCGACCGGCAGGGCGGTTGGCGGCACACCGCTTGACCGCACATCGGTCGGCGGCATACGGGGCGGCGGCAGATGAGTCGACGGCATGTCGGTCGGCGATCGCCGGCCTGCTGTTGATCGCTGGACCGGTCGGCCGCCTGGCGTGGTTGGTGGTTGGACGACGGCGATCGGGGGGCTGGTGCGGCGCGGTGGTGTTCGTGACGCGGTTTCCTGGTTCGTGGTCGGCCGGGTCCACATGGCTCGCTTCGGGGTTGGTCGCGGTGGGGCAGTCCGTGTCCGGCGTGCGCCGTCGCGGGGTGGTCGCGGTGTGACCTGGACGCTTGCCGGCGCCGGCTCGTCCGAAGTGGATGGTTGGGTCGCCGGCCGTGGCCAGCGCGGCCGTGCCACCGGTGGCCGAGCGGTTCCCGCCGGAGAAGCGGCCGTGAATCCTGCGGCCGTGCCGGTGTCGAGGCGTAGCGGCCGTTGCGCGATCAGCGGTTTGGTCGGTGTGGCGGGTGTGGGAGGCGGGCCGGGGTGGACTGCCACGCGTGGCACCGGCCGGCTGTCGGTGGGGCGCCGGACCGGGTGGACCTCTGGCCGGTCCGGCTCGTTCGGCCGGACCGGCCGGTCCATGCCGGCGACGACAGCCGTGACCGGCAGTGCCGGCAACGGCGCACCGATCCCCATCCGTTGCCGGCGCCTTGCGGTTGGTTCACTGGCCGTCGCGCCAGGGTCCGGCTGTGGAGATGGGGACACATCGATGGCGCGCTGAACCGGTGAGACCACGACATGTGGCGAATCGGGCACGTCCGTGGGCGGCGTGACGGTAGCGGGCGGGTCGTCCGGTGACACCTCGTGGTCGAGCCGCTCGGTGGCCGGTGCTGTGAGGATGGGTCGCACCGGGGCCGCGGACGCCGAGCCGGGCGAGGCCGGGCTCGGTGGCACAACGGATGTCGTCACCGGTTGAGCCGTACCGGTCGATGTGGGCACGACGGAGGCGATCCGCCTCGGCCGAATGGCGGGCGAGCGCGCCACGACCAACGACGGACCAACCGGCACCGGCCGCACCACAGTGTCCGGTCGCGATTGGGCGGACGGCCGCGACCCGGCGGACGGCTGAGGCTCGACGGACGATCGCGAATCGACCGACGATCGTGACCCGGCCGATGGCCCCGGCTCGGCCGAGGGTCGCGGCTCAGCGGACAGTCGCGACCCGGCGGGCGGTCGCGACCCGGCCGACTGCGGTGGCTTGGCCGATGGCCGTGAATCGGCGGACGGTCGTGGCTCGGTCGGTGGTCGTGATTCGTCGGGTGGTGGCAGCGGTGCCGTGGACCTTTGCACCACAGTGGACGGTTCCGATGCCGGCCGCGCCCTGCGGTGTACGGCGAGCAGCAGCGGGCCACCGCCGGAGCGCTCCGAGCGCTGTACCGACCGCAGCACACCGTGCACGAGACCGGTTGGCGCGGTGGAGACCACGGCGTGCCCCGGCTCCGACGCGAAGGCGTGATTGCGCCACGACGTCAGCCCTGACCGGAAACGCAAC
>DASXXM010000109.1:0-10252 GCA_036503065.1 Pseudonocardiaceae bacterium
GCACCGGACGAGCGCGATGGCTAACCTCGGGACAACCAGCGGGAGCCCGCGGCGGGCTGAGAGGACGGCTGGCGCCGTCGACCGTTTGCACCTGACCCGGGTAATGCCGGCGTAGGAAGGGGTCCACTGTGGTCAGGACCACGCTCACCATTGCCGGCTCGGACTCCGGCGGTGGCGCCGGCCTGCAGGCCGACCTGCGCACGTTCTTCGCGTGCGGCGTGCACGGCATGACCGCGGTCACCGCCGTCACGGTGCAGAACACGTTGGGCGTCAGCGGTTTCGTGGAGATCCCGCCCGATGTCGTCGCCGCGCAGATCGAGACGGTGGCCACGGACATCGGGGTCGGCGCCGCGAAGACCGGCATGCTGGCCAGCCGCGAGATCATCGAGGCCGTCGCCGCCGCATGCGACCGGGTCGGCATCGGGCGCGCGCACGCGACCCCGTTCGTCGTCGACCCGGTAGCCGCCTCCATGCACGGCGACCAACTGTTACACGACAAGGCATTGGACGCGCTGCGCACGGAGTTGTTCCCCCGCGCCACTCTGGTCACCCCAAACCTGGACGAGGTCCGCCTGCTGACCGGCATCGACGTCCGCGAACGTGCGCAGCTGGCATCAGCGGCACGGGCCATCCACGCGTTCGGTCCGGCGTGGACACTCATCAAGAGCGGCCACCTGACCAAGGACCCGGACTGCATGGACCTGCTGTACGACGGCGACACGTTCATCGAACTACCCGGCCCCCGCTTCAACACCCCCCACACCCACGGCGGCGGCGACACCATGGCAGCCGCGATCACGGCCGCACTGGCCGGCGGCGCCACGGTCCCGGACGCGGTCCGCTTCGGCAAACGCTTCGTCACCAACTCGGTCCGTGACGCCTACCCGCTGGGTGCCGGCGTCGGCCCGGTATCCCCGTTCTGGCGCCTGGCCGGCGCAGACCCGATCTAGCCTGTCGCCCTTGGCCGCTATCGTCACGATATGACCGCGGAAGCTGGCAACCCGTTCGCCGAATCGCCGGTCCCGGTGCCGGAGGCCACACCTGCGGCCATCCGCGACGCGCATCGGCGGATACTCGACAAGGCTGCCGAGATCTCGATGGGCCGGCCGATCAACTCGTGCCGACGGTTTCAGTCGTCGGGGGCGTCCTCTTCCGCGACGAGCTCCAGGGCCGGCAGTGCGGCCACCAGCAGGCTGATCTGGTCGGCGGTCAGGCGGTCGAGGCGTCGTTGTAGTTCGCGCAGTCTGATCGAGTAGAGACCCGACGCGACCTGCCGGCCGGCGTCGGTCGCGGTGACCAGGGACGCGCGGCCGTCGTTGGGGTCCGGCTCGCGGCGGACGAAACCGCCCTCCACCAGGCTGGCCACGATTCGGGACAGGGTCGGCGGTGCGACGCCCTCCTTGGCCGCCAGGTCGCCCAGCCGCATCGAGCCGTGGTTGACCAGTGTGAACAGCGCCGAGACCGCGCCGTGGCCGAGTTCCGACGAGCCGGACCCGATCCGTCGCAGCGATCTGGTCAGCCTGCCGACGGCCAGGTACAGCCGTGCGGTGTTCTCGTGTTCGATCGCGCCGGTCTCCGCCGTCGCCATGTCCGCCCTCACCTGTCCATGATGACGGTTACCTCGGCGGGCTGGACGCCTGCGCCCAGAACCGCTGCGGCACTCGGCCCGCCAGCCGGGCGGCGCGGCCGGCCCGGACACCGTCGCGCATCGCGGCGGCCATCAGGGCTGGATCGTTCGCCCTGGTCACGGCCGTGGCCAACAGCACGGCCGCGCAACCGAGCTCCATCGCGAGACAGGCATCCGACGCGGTGCCGATGCCGGCGTCCAGGATCACCGGCACGCCGGCCCGCGCCACGATCAGCTCGATGTTGTGCGGGTTGCGGATGCCCAGCCCGGTGCCGATCGGCGAACCGAGCGGCATCACGGCGGCGCAGCCGATTTCTTCCAGGCGCAGCGCGGTCACCGGGTCGTCGTTGGTGTAGGGCAGCACGGTGCAGCCGTCGTTCACGAGTTGTTCCGCCGCGTCGAGCAGTTCGACCGGGTCGGGCAGCAGGGTCCGGTCGTCGGCGACGACCTCCAGTTTCACCCAGTCGGTGCCCAGCGCCTCCCTGGCCAGCCGCGCGGTGAGCACGGCATCGGCCGCGCTGCGGCAGCCTGCCGTGTTGGGCAGGATCGCGATGTCCAAGCGGCGCAACAGATCCAGCACACCGGGCCCACCTGCCGCGTCGAGGCGGCGCATGGCGACCGTGGTCAGCTCGGTGCCCGACTCGACCAGCGCCCGTTCCAGCACGGCAAGGCTGGTGGCGCCGCCGGTGCCCATCACCAGCCGGGAACCGAACTGACGACCGGCGATCACCAGCGGATCGGTGCGTGTTTCGACCTGTGTCACGTCAACCTCCCTGGACAGCGGTCAGTACCTCGATGTCGTCGCCGTCGTGCACCGGGGTCGCCGGCCAGGACGCCCTCGGCACGACCTCGCCCCGGCGCGCCACGGCGACACCGGTGGCCGGCGCGCCGAGCCGCCGCAGCACGTCGGCCACGGTGGCCCCGTCGGCCAGCTCCCAGACCTCGCCGTTCACCACGGCCTTCATCGTGCCTCCATGATCAGCTCGGCCACCTCGGCGACGGTGCCGGGTAGCAGCAGGATGCCGTTGCGGCCGTGCCCGGTCGCGGCCAGCACGCCCGGCTCCAGCCAGCGCACCACCGGCAGGTTGTCCGCGGTGCCCGGCCGGAAGCCGGCCCCCGCCTCCGCCAGCACGTAGTCGGCGAGGCCGGGCACCAGCCGTTCCGCGTCGGCGAGCAGGTCACGCACGCCGCCCACCCGTGGCCCCGGCTCGAACCCGGCCTCGTACTGCGTGGCGCCGACCACGAGCCCGTCGCCGTCGCGCGGCACCAGGTAGACGTGCCGCCCCTCGACCAGCCCCCGCACGGTCCGCCCCGGCGGCGGCAGCGACCCGGCCCTGGCCCGCAACCGCAGGATCTCCCCCTTGACCGGCCGGATCAGGCCTGCCAGCGCCGGATGCAACGCACCACTCCACGCCCCGGCGGCGACCACGACGACATCGGCGGCCACCGGGTCGCCGTCGGCGAGCTCGACCAACCCGGCCCGAACGGCGACAGCGCGGTCGGCGACCAACTCGACGCCCCTGGCCAGAGCCACGGCGAGCAGGGCGTCCACGAGTCGCCTGTTGTCGACGGCCAGATCACCCGGTACCGACAGCCCGGCGCGCACGGCGGCGCCCAGACTCGGCTCCATGGCACGCAGTTCACGGCCGCTGAGCGGCTCGACCTTGCGATCCAGGGTGGCCAGATAGTCGGCCAGGTTGGCCAGCTCGGCCCGGTCCGCACTGTCGACGGCCACCACCAGCGTGCCCTCGGTGCGCAGGCCGGGATCGTGCCCGGCGTCGGCCAACGCGGCCGCGAACGCCGGCCAGCGGCGTAACGACGACGTGCCCAGCGCGAGCAGGGCCTCCTCGCCCGGCCATGCCTCGGTGACCGGGGCCAGCATGCCGCCCGCCACCCACGACGCGCCGGCACGCGGGTGCGGATCGAGCAGCGTGACGGTCGCGCCGTCCTCGGCCAGCCGGCCGGCGATCGCGGCGCCGACCACGCCGGCACCCACCACCGCCACTGTCGTTGTCGTTCGCATCAGCACGCTCCCTGCGCCGGCATGACCCGGATCAGGTTCGACGGTCGGGGCCTGACCAGCCCCCTCTCAGCCCGGCTCCTCCGGACTCCCGTGCGGACCACTCCCGCCAACGGTAGCCCAGCCCGACGCCGGGTAACTTGGCCGACGTGCCAGCAGCGGATGTCAGAGGGCGGTTGGCGGCCGCACGGCTGTACCTGTGCACGGACGCCCGCCGGGACCGGGGTGACCTGGCCGAGTTCGTGGACGCCGCGCTGGCCGGCGGCGTGGACATCGTCCAGTTGCGCGACAAGACGCCGGAACCGCTGGAGGCCCGGCACGAACTGGCCGCGCTGGAGATCATCGCCGACGCCTGCGCCCGGCACGGCGCGCTGCTGGCCGTGAACGACCGGGCCGACATCGCCGTGGCGATCGGCGCCCACGTGCTGCACCTGGGCCAGGACGACCTCCCGGTCCCACTGGCCCGCGAGATCGTCGGCGACGACATGCTGATCGGCAGGTCGACCCACGCACCCGCGGAAGCGGACGCGGCCGGCATCGAACCGGGCGTCGACTACTTCTGCACCGGCCCGTGCTGGCCGACACCCACCAAACCCGGCCGCCCGGCACCTGGACTCTCCTTGGTCGAACACGCCGCGGGACTGGGCACCGACCGGCCGTGGTTCGCGATCGGCGGCATCGACAAGGCCCGGCTGCCGGCCGTGCTCGCGGCGGGCGCGACGCGAATCGTGGTGGTCAGGGCGATCACCGAAGCACCCGATCCGGCCGCTGCCGCGGCCGAACTCAAGGCTGCGTTGTCGTTGTCGGCGCGGTAGTCGTCGGGGCCGTGGTGCTGGTGGGCGGCGCGGTGGTCGTGGTCGGCGTCGTCGTCGGCACGGTGGTCGGCGGCGCGGTGGTGGTCGTGGTCGACGGAGTGGTCGTCGACGAAGTGGTTGTCGACGGTGGTGTCGACGTCGACGGGGCGCGTCGGGTGGGCTGGCCGAACAGGCTGCCGACGGTGGTGCCGTTGTCGCCGCCGGAGATGGGGCCGTTCCTGAGCAGTTCGACGCCCGTCACCGCGCCCATACCGATGACGAAGGCCAACGCGGTCAACGCGACCGCCACGATCCAGCGCGGCCGCCGAGCAGCCGGACGACCCGGCACCGACACGGTGTCGTCGGTGGCGTCGGGCGCAGCCGGATCGTCCGTCCTGGCCGGCCCGACCCGCGACCGAACCGAGCGGCTCGTCCGGTCCAACGAATGCTGATACAGGGCCCCGGCCACCGTGGAGACGATGCTGGCCACCCCGGCGCCGATCACCGTGCCGGCGGTGCCCAGTCGGGACCCGAGGAACGCGGCGGTGATCGCGGCCAACGCGGTGGCGATCAGTTGCGACAGTCTGATGTCCGGCTTACGTGCGGCGGTCTCCTCAGTCATGATCCTTCAACAGTCGCGGCTCGGGTGCACATCTCCCCCAACCAGGACGACGCACGGTCCATGCCCAGGGTTCACTCATCGTGATCGGCGACACCCTAAAAAGTCCACAATGGACAACATAGGATCGGGGACATGCGACTGGTGACCAAGGACGACATCGTCGGCGCGGCCAATCGGATCAACGGCACCGTGCTGCGCACCCCGCTGGTGCCGACCACGTTGCGTGGTCGGCAGCTGTGGCTGAAACCGGAGAACCTCCAGGCGACCGGCGCGTTCAAGGTGCGCGGCGCGACCAACGTGCTGGCCGGGCTGTCCGAGTCGGACCGGGCCCGCGGTGTCGTCGCCTACTCCAGCGGCAACCACGCGCAGGCCGTTGCGTATGCGGCAAGGGCGCTGGGCGTGCCGGCGCTGATCGTGATCGACGACACGGCACCCGAGATCAAGATCGCCGCGACGCTGGCGCTGGGCGCCGAGGTGGTGACCGTCCCGCTGGACAAGCGGGCCGCCGTGGCGCACGACATCGCGACGGAGCGCGGCGCGACGCTGGTGCCACCCTTCGACCACCCCGGGGTGATCGCCGGGCAGGGCACGATCGGCCTGGAGATCCTGGCCGACCTGCCGGACGCGGACGTCGTGCTGGTGCCGGTCAGCGGTGGCGGCCTGGCCGCCGGTGTCGGCGTCGCGATCAAGGCGCAGCGGCCGCGCACGGCTGTCTACGGCGTCGAGCCGGCACTCGCCGGGGATGCCGCCGCGAGCCTGGCCGCCGGGCACCTGGTGCACTGGCCGGTCGCCGACCGGGTCAAGACGATCGCGGACGGGCTGCGCGCCGAACCGTCCGAGCTGACCTTCGCCCACCTCACCGCGGTACTGGACGGCATCCTCACGGTCAGCGAGCAGGAGATCCGCGCCACCGTCGGGCTGATCGCCCGTGGCGCCCGGCTGGTCGCGGAACCGGCAGGCGCGGTGGCGACCGCGGCCGCGGTGTACCGGGCCGACGAGTTGCCCGGTGGTCGGACGGTGGCCGTGGTGTCCGGTGGCAACATCGATCCCGGGCTGCTTGCCCGGATCCTCACCGAACCCGGCGACTGATCGCGTCGACCGCCGCCTGCGTGTCCGTCGGCGGGTTGTTGATGCCGCAGTACAGGCACTCCGGCGGGTGCGGCTCGGCCGGCTGATCCGTGCCGGGCTCGCCACCCAGGACGTTGTTGCGGATGCCCAGCGCGCACACCCCGCCGACGACGGCCAGCCCGGCACAGATCAGCAGCGCCAGCTGCCAGCTCCTGGTCAGCTCGGCCGGTTTGGTGTAGGCCGCGCCGGTCAGCCCGACCACGGCCGGCAGCACGGCCACGGCCAGCAGGCTGCCGGTCCGCGCCACGGCGTTGTTCACGCCGGAGGCGACCCCGGCGAACCGGTCGGGCGCCGCGGCCAGGACCGTCGCGGTGACCGGGGCGACCATCACGGCCAGGCCGAGCCCGAACACCAGCACCCCCGGCAGCACCCCGGTCACGTACGCCGCACCGGGCTCGACCATGCGCAGCAGCAGCATCCCGGCCGCGACCAGCAGCGGCCCGACGACGAGTTGGGTGCGCGGCCCGATCCGCTGCGCCAGCCGGCCGGACCGGGCCGACAGCAGCAGCGTCAGCAGGGTGATCGGCAGGCCGGCCAGGCCAGCGAGGGTCGGCGGGTAGCGCAGCGAGACCTGCAACTGGACCACCAGCAGCACCATCACGCTGCCCAGTGCCGCGTAGACCACGAAGGTCAGCAGGTTGGCCAGGGTGAACGTCCGATCGCCGAACAGCGACGGCGGCACCAGCGGGTCGGCGGACCGGCGCTGCAGCACGACGAACACGGTGAGGCCGACCACGCCGACGATCCCGGCGGTCAGCACGATCGGGTTGCCGATGCCCAGGCTGGGCACCTCGACCAGCAGGGCCGTGAGCCCGGCGAGGCCGAGCGCGCCGATGGCGGCGCCGGCGAAGTCGGGTCTCCCGGTGCGGGACGTGTCGGCCGACTCGGGCACGAACCTGAGTGCGAGCACGACGCACAGCACCGCGACCGGCGGGTTGATCAGGAACGCCAGCCGCCACGACCACGCCTGGATCAGCAGGCCGCCGACCAGCGGCCCGACCGCGGTGGCCACGCCGGACAGGCCGGACCAGGCGCCGATCGCCCTGGACCGGTCCGTCCGGGCGAACGACGACTCCAGGATGGCCAGCGCGCCGGGGGTGAGCAGCGCGCCGCCGACGCCCTGCAGGATGCGCGCGGCGACCAGCAGGCCGATCGTCGGCGCGAGGCCGCACAGCAGCGACGCGGCGCCGAACCAGACGACCCCGATCAGGTAGATCCGGCGCCTGCCGTAGCGGTCGCCCAGTGATCCGGCAACCAGAACGAGGCCCGCCAAGGACAACAGGTAACCATCCACGATCCACTGCAGCCCCGCGACCGAGGCGTGCAGCTCGGTGCCGATCCTGGGCAGCGCGACGTTGACGATCGTCCCGTCCAGCATCGCCATGCCGGACCCGACGATCGTCGTGGCCAGCACACCCCTGGCCTGCCGAGTGCCCCAGGCAATGCTCACGGTCGGTTCAGCGTTGCCACGAACTTGTACCGGTCACCCCGATAGACCGAACGGACCCACTCGACCGGCTTGCCCTCGTCGTCGAACGAGTGCCGCGACAGCAGCAGCATCGGCAGGCCGACGTCGGCGCCGAGCAGTTCCGCCTCGGCGGGGCTGGCCAGCGCGGTCTCGATGGTCTCCTCCGCGTAGGCCATCTCGACGCCGAACCGCTCTCGCAGCACCTGGTAGAGCGAGCCACCCGAGGTGATGTACCGGCGCAGGCCGCGGAAGCGGGCCAGCGGCAGGTGGGTGGTCTCGATCGCCATCGGCTCGCCGTCGGCGAGGCGCAGCCGGTGCAGCCGCAGCACCTTGGCGCTGGCCCTGATGTTGAGCAGGCGCGACAGGTCGGCGTCGGCCGGTTCCTCGAACATCTCCAGCAGGCGGGAACCGGGCTGGCGGCCCTGGGCCCGCATGTCCTCCGTGTACGACGAGAGCTGCAGCCGCTGTGCCACCTTCGGTTCCGCGGCGAACGTGCCCTTGCCCTGTACGCGCAGTAGCCTGCCTTCCACGGTGAGTTCGGCGAGCGCCTGTCGAACCGTGGTCCGCGAGACGTCGAACTCGGCGGCGAGCGAGCGCTCCGTCGGGATGGGTGACCCGGGTGGCATGGAACGAAGCAGGTCAAGGAGGTGCCGCTTGAGCCCCCAGTACTTCGGTTCACGTTGTACGCGCGCCCTGGCCGCGGCCTCGGTACCGGCCGTCGACATCTCGAGCATGACACCCTCCTCGCGCTTGCCCTGCAGACAGGATGCCCTGCCCAGCCATGTTCGCGCGATGTCACCCCCTGGTAAGAAGCGCGTGTCGCAATCCGTCGACCGCGACAGGCCGTATCTGACATACCGGATACCGGCCTCGGCGCCCGTTGTGCAACGACTTCGCATCGTCCTTGACATCACCTGTGGTGTGGACCACCCTGGTCCGCATTGGTCTAAACCAGTCCGGTTAGGACAAGGACCGGACACGGAAGGACGGCAACAGTGAAGCGCGTGACCCTGTTGGCGGTCTGCGCCGCTACGGTGGCGCTGGCCGCTGCCGGCTGCGGCAGCAGCGGCAGTTCGAGCCAGAGCAGTGGTAACTCCGGTGGTGGCACTCCTGCCACTCCCGCGTCGGCGTCTCCCGCATGCGCCGGCAGCACCAGCCCGGCCACGCCGAGCGCGTCGGGCGGCACCCTCACCGTCTGGCTGATGGACGGCTCGGCGCCCAAGGGTTGGGCGGAAGCACTCAACGCCGAGTTCGCCCAGAAGTACCCCGGCTGGAAGGTCAACTACCAGATTCAGCAGTGGAACGGCATCGTCGCCAAGCTGAACAAGGCCCTGACCAGCAGCTCGACCCCCGACATCATCGAGGTCGGCAACACCCAGGCGGTCTCCTACGCCCAGGCGGGCGAGCTCCAGGACCTGACCAGCGCCACCAACCAGTTCAACTGCTCGCAGTGGAACCAGGCGCTCAAGGACTCCGGCGCCTTCCAGAAGAAGCAGTACGCGGTTCCGTTCTACGGCGCGAACCGTACGGTCATCTACCGCAAGGACATGTTCGCCAAGGCCGGCATCACCAACCCGCCGGCAACGAACTCCGAGTGGCTGGCCGACATGGCGAAGCTGAAGACCGCGTACTCGAGCGACTCCCAGTTCCAGGCGCTGTACCTGCCCGGCCAGGAGTGGTACGTGGCGCTGTCGTTCATCTGGGACCAGGGTGGTGACGTCGCCAAGCAGCAGTCCAACGGCACGTTCGCCGCGACCCTGAACTCCCCGCAGGCGCAGGCCGGCATCAACTTCTACAAGCAGCTCTACGCGGCCTCCGGCACGACCGCGCCGAAGGACACCGACGAGGCCACGCCGCAGCAGAGTGACGTGGTGTCCAAGGACGGCGGGCACGTCGCCCAGTTCATCGGGCTGCCGTGGGAGGAAGCCGGCGTCATCAAGAACGACCCGCAGCTGACCGACCAGTTCGGCGCGTTCCCGATCCCGTCGAAGACCGCCGGCAAGACCGCTCCGGTCTTCCTGGGTGGGTCTGACCTGGCCATCGCGGCCAGCAGCCCGAACCAGGCGGCCGCGCAGGCGTACCTGGCGCTGGAGTCCGGCGCGAAGTACCAGGGCATGCTCGCCACCAACGGCGCCGTCCCCGGTACCTCGACGGACGTCAGCGGCCTGGAGACCAACGCGATCGGCACCGCCATGGGCACCGCGTCCAAGGTCGGCAAGGTCACCCCGATCACGCCCAACTGGGCCGCGGTCGAGGCCGGCAACAACCCGCTGAAGACGATGCTCACCGCGGTGCTCTCCGGCACCAAGAGCACCAGCCAGGCGGCACAGGATGCGGACACCGCCCTGAACAAGATCCTGCAGTCGGGTAGCTGACGTATCCATAGGCAAGACAGCGAGCGCAGCGAGTCCGATTCATGGTCCGGCTGCCGCGGTGTCTTCCCGGAGCGTAGTGGAGCGACGCGCCGGCGGCGCGGAGTGCAGCGTAGGGAAGACACCGCGTAACAGCGGCCGGACCAGCGAGCGGAGCGAGCCAGTGTCATGACAGCGAGTTCTAACACCGTGGTGCCGGCACGCGCGCAAGTGCCGGCACC
>DASXXM010000110.1:0-2338 GCA_036503065.1 Pseudonocardiaceae bacterium
CCACCGATGTCCAATGTGGACAGGAGGCCGGGATCGAGCATGTTGCGCGGCCGGTTGGTCGGCGCGGACGCCTGGAACGCGGCCAACCACGGGAACATCCTGGCCCGCTGCACCTCGGGCTGGTGGAACCACCGGTAGCCGCCGAACACCTCGTCCGCGCTCTCGCCGGACAGCGCCACCGTGGAGTGCTGCCGGATCGCCTTGAACAGCAGGTAGAGCGACGCGTCCATGTCACCGAGACCGGTGGGCATGTCGCGCGCGGTGACCACGGCCCGGCGCACCGCCGGATCGGCCAGTGCGCTGTGGTCCAGCACGATGTCCTCGTGCTTGGACCGCACGTGCTCGGCCACGTCGTGCACGTACGGTGCGTCCGGCGTCGGCCGCATGTCGTCGGCGACGAAGTTCTCCTGCTGGCCGACGAAGTCGACGGCGAAGCTGCGCACGGTCTCGCCCTGCGGGGACAGTTGCTGGGCGGCCAGCGCCGTCAGCGCGCTGGAGTCCAGCCCACCGGACAGCAGCACGCACCTGGGCACGTCGGCCACCAGTTGCCGGCGGACGATGTCGTCGAGCAGTTCGCGGACCCTGGCCACGCTGGTATCGGTGTCGTCGGTGTGCTCGTGGCTGGTCAGCCGCCAGTAGACGGCCTCGCGCAGGCCGTTGGCGTCGACGGTGACCACGGTGCCCGGCACGACCTCGCGCATGCCGGCCCAGACCGCGGCGCCCGGCTTCTTGCTGAAGGCGAACAGCTCCCGCAGGCCGTCGGCGTCGATCACCTTGCTGGCCAGCGGGTTGGCCAGGATCGCCTTGGGCTCCGAGCCGAACAGCACGCCGTCGGCCGTGCGGTAGTAGTAGAACGGCTTGATGCCCATACGGTCCCGGATCATCACGAGTTTCTCGGTGCGTTGGTCCCAGATGGCGAAGGCGTACATGCCGTTGAGCCGCTCGGCGACGCCCGCGCCCCACTCCAGGTAGCCGTGCAGCACGACCTCGGTGTCGCTCTCGGTCCGGAACCGGTGGCCGCGCCTGCGCAGTTCGTCGCGTAGTTCGGGGTAGTTGTAGGCCTCGCCGCTGTAGACCATGGCCAGCGTGCCGTTCGGCGTGTCGAGGCTCATCGGCTGGGTGCCGCCCTCGATGTCGATCACGGCGAGCCGCCGGTGGCCGAGCGCGGCGTGTCGGGCCGACCAGGTGCCCCGGTCGTCCGGGCCGCGGCAGGCCATGGTCTCGGTCATCGCGTCCAGCGCGGCCATCTCGTGGGTGAGGTCCCGGTCGAATGCGACCCAGCCGGTGATTCCGCACATCGCACACGCTCCTGTGTGTCGGTCTCGTTACTCGGACGTTAAATACATTCATAGCGAATGGAACTATCCGGGTCAAGCCGACCGTCCGCGTCAAGTCGGCGTCAACGCGGGTCGCCGCCCCGGTGGTCCGGTGGCGACAGGCGCAAACTGGGCAGGTGAACGGTGAGACGCGCCGGCCCCGGCGCGGTGAGTTGCGCATCTACCTCGGTGCCGCGCCGGGTGTCGGCAAGACCTTCGCCATGCTCGGCGAGGCCCGGCGCCGCGGCGAGCGGGGTGCGGACGTCGTCGTCGGTCTCGTCGAGACGTACGGCCGGGACAGGACCGCCGAGCTGCTCACCGGCCTCGAGGTCATCGCGCGGCGCCGGATGACCCACCGGGGCCAGGAGTTCACCGAGATGGACGTGGCCGCCGTCCTGGCCCGCAAGCCCGAGATCGCCGTCGTCGACGAGCTCGCGCACACCAACGTCCCCGGCTCCCGCAACGAGAAACGCTGGCAGGACGTCGAAGAACTGTTGGCCGCCGGCATCGACGTGCTGTCCACGGTGAACGTGCAGCACCTGGAGAGCCTCAACGACGTCGTGCAGCGGATCACCGGTGTGCCGCAACAGGAAACCGTGCCCGACGAGGTCGTCCGCAAGGCCGAACAGATCGAACTGGTCGACATCACCCCGGAGGCTTTGCGCCGCCGCCTCGCCCACGGCAACGTCTACCCGGCCAACCGGATCGACGCGGCGCTGGGCAACTACTTCCGTGTGGGCAACCTCACCGCGCTGCGCGAACTGGCCCTGTTGTGGGTCGCCGACCAGGTCGACGTCGCGCTCCAGCGCTACCGCGCGGAACAACAGATCACCGACACCTGGGAAACCCGCGAACGGGTCGTGGTGTCCATCACCGCGGGTCCGGAGAGCGAGACCTTGATCCGGCGGGCTCGGCGGATCGCCAACCGGGCCGGCGCCGAGCTGATGGTCGTGCACGTCCTGCGCGGCGACGGCCTGGCCGGCGCGTCACCGCAGGCCGTGACCCGCTACCGCAAGCTCGCC
>DASXXM010000111.1:0-2919 GCA_036503065.1 Pseudonocardiaceae bacterium
GAACAGCTGCAGACCGCGCTGAACAGCCGGGTGATCATCGAGCAGGCGAAGGGCCTCGTGTCGGAGCGTTACGGGCTGGACATGGACGGCGCGTTCGCGGCCCTGCGCGGCTATGCGCGCAGTCACAACCTGAAACTGAGCGATGTGGCCCGCTCGGTGATCGAAAACCGGGCCGCCGGCCTGGACCTGATCGGGGTGGCCACGCCGGCAAGACGGCAACCCAGGCGGGGTGCTTCGGAGTAGCCTACGGGTATCGCTCCGGACTTCGGCGACGACGTACGACGGATTTGCCATCCGCGTTCCCTGCCAGTCCACAAGAACTCAGGTGCATCTTGATCACCGTCCTCACCTGCGACATGTGTCCGCACGACCGGGACGATCACGGCCCGATCGGCCTCAGGTACTGCGCCGCCACCGCGAGCCTCGGTCTGGACCGCGGCTGCGTCTGCGTCGACCAGCACGGAAAACGCAAGCAACCGGACACCGAGAGCAGGAAACAAGATGGCAACCCAGCCCATGATCATGTCTCAATACGAGCAACGGGTCACGATAGTTCGTGACATCGTGAAATCGCACTCGAAACTGAGCGAAAAAGCCGCGGGCGAGATCGCGGTCCATATCCTTCAGGTCCTGGACACGGTGCCCGAGAAACTGCGCTGAGCATTGCCGACGGTCCGCTCCCAGGTCGGGGGCGGACCGTCGGTGTGTCAGCGGCCGCGCCGGCGCCCGCGCTTGGGCGGCTGCGGTTCGACGGCGGGACGGACGAGGGAACGCCGGCCCGGGGCCAGTTCGGCCAGCAGCGGATGCCCCGGCCCGAGTTTCGTGGTGGTCGGCGTGATGCCGGCCTTGCGGGTCAGGTCGCGGACGTCGCCGACCTGCTCGTCGGTCATCAGCGTCACCACGGTGCCCTCGGCGCCCGCCCTGGCCGTGCGGCCGGAACGGTGCAGGTAGGCCTTGTGCTCGACCGGCGGATCGGCATGAATCACCAGCCGGACGTCGTCGACGTGAATGCCGCGCGCCGCGATGTCGGTGGCCACCAGGGTATTGGCGCTGCCGTCGGAGAAAGCCCGCAGGTTGCGGTCCCGCGCGTTCTGGGCCAGGTTGCCGTGCAGTTCGACCGCGGGCACGCCGGACGCGATGAGCTGGCGGGTCAGCCGTGCGGCGCCCCGCTTGGTGCGGGTGAAGACCAGGGTGCGTCCCGGTGCCGAGGTCAGGTCGGTGAGCACCGGAAGCCGGTGGTCGGGCCGCAGTTGGAGCACGTGGTGCGACATCGCGGTGACCGGCGACTGGGCCGAGTCGACACTGTGCGTGACCGGGTTGGTGAGGTAGCGGTTGACGAGCACGTCGACGCCGGCGTCCAGCGTCGCGGAGAACAGCAGCCGCTGCCCGCCGCGGGGTGTCTGGTCCAGCAGTCGGCGCACGACCGGCAGGAAGCCCAGGTCGGCCATGTGGTCGGCCTCGTCCAGCACGGTGACCTGGACGGCGTCCAGCTTCGCGTGGCCGGTGGCGACGTGGTCGGCAAGCCGGCCGGGGCAGGCGACGAGTACGTCGACGCCCGCCTTCAGCCCGGTGATCTGCGGGCCGGGCCGTACCCCGCCGAACACCGTGAGGGTGCGCAGGGACAGGGCGTCGGCCAGCGGTTTCATCGCGGCCTGGATCTGGGTGACCAGTTCGCGGGTCGGCGCCAGGATCAGCGCGCGCGGCCGGCCCGGCCGTCGTTCGGTGTCGCCCGCGGCGAGCCGGGCGAGCAGGGGCAGCAGGAAGGCGTACGTCTTGCCGGAGCCGGTCCGGCCACGGCCGAGCACGTCACGGCCGGCCAGCGAGTCGGGCAGGGTGGCGGCCTGGATGGGGAAGGGCGCGTCGATGCCGCGCGCGGCCAGTACGTCGGCCAGGACCTTGGGCACGCCGAGTTCGACGAAGGTGCGCCCGAACACGGGCTCGGCCGTCGGCAGGGCCGTCGGCACCGTCGTTGACACGGCTGTTGGCCGGGCTTTGGACACGGCCGGGCGGGTGGTGGTGCGCGGTATGGCTGTTGCCGTGGCGCGTGGGGTTGTTGCGTTGTGAGGGCGGCGGGCCGCCATTGATTCTCCGTACGTGGAAGGGTCGTCCTGCCCGGCGCAGACCGTTCGGTCGCGGCGCGTGGTGGTCGACTAGAGCACGGCCCGAGGCAGAACGGTGCGGGCCGTAACACACAGTATAGGCGACGGCCGAACCGCCGGCCCTCCGGTCGGTCGATCCGAGCACGATGACGGGCGGCCGGTGGCCGGGTGAATCGACACACCGGATCAACCGGCCCTTGACACCACGCGTCCTAGGGTTGAATGGGGGAGACGGCCCGGTGCGGCCGACTGATGGTGAGGGCACCGACGGCAGAGGAGCACAACCGTGGGCGGACTCGCTCAGGTGATCGGCTCGATGCTGTCCTGGTTACATCGGTATCCGGTCAACCTGTGCCCCGGCGCGTGGTCGTGGACGATCACGCTGGCCGGCGCGCTGCTCGCGCTGTCCCCGATCGCCGGTGCGCTGCTGATCGCGCTGGTCCGCAAGGGTACCGGCAACATCTACGACACCTCGGTCATGATCGTGTTCGGTTCGATCGGCCTGCTGTTCGGCTTCGTGGTGCCGTGGCTGGTCGCGACGTTCGTGTCCAACGTGGTCAACCTGGCCGCCAGGACCGGCAGTGCGCCCGGGCTCACCCAGGCCGACGTCGCGGGCCTCGGCCGGCAGACCTGTGTGTTGCCGCAGTTCGGCACACAGGGCAGCTATCTCGGTCTCGGTCACACGGTCTACGAGGCCCTGGTGCGGCCCTCGGGCGGCGGGTTCGGCATTGCTGTGTACCTCGTCACGTTGGTCGGCGTGCCGGTGCTGTGCCTACTCACCGTGATGCTCCAACAGCGGATCGCGCTGCGTCGTGGGCCG
>DASXXM010000112.1:0-3283 GCA_036503065.1 Pseudonocardiaceae bacterium
GCGATCCAGGCGACCACGATGCCGCCGACCACGCCGTACGCCACCCAGCGCCATATCGGGGTCCTTCTGGCCAGCCACACCGACGGGGCCAAGCCCAGCGCGATGACCACGTTGGCGATCAGGGCCAGCCAGTCGCTGGCCGCGCCCAGTGCCAGCGACAGCGCGACCACGACGATCAACACCACCGCCGCGCTGAAGCCGGTTACGGTGAGGCCGGTCGCCCACGGGGTCGGTTCGGCGTCGTTCTTGCGGATCGACGGCTCCGCTGCCTCGGGCTGGGCGGGCGCCTCGTGGTCCGGGACGGACGGGACGGCGATCTCGGTGATCTCGCCGGTCAGTGGGTCGGCGTAGCTGACGGGGCTGCCCATCACGGCGGCCACTCGGCCGGCCAACTGCTGGCCCCTGCGGGAGATCAGCCGGGCAGCGGCGCTCTCGTCGGGCTGGCCGTTGCGGTGTACGGCGTCGGCCACCCGTGCCCACTCGTGCAGGGCCTCGGCCAGGTCGGCGCCCAGGGCGAGGCTGCGCGGGTCGACCTCCTGGTCGTCCTCGTCGTCGACGTCGGTCGGGCCGGACAGCAGGGCTCGACCGTCCCGGGCGCGTAGCTGCACGTCGGTCCCCTCTCCCGCCGCGGCCGGCCGGCCGCACCTATGAAATTACCGAGAACTCATCAGGGTGTGAAACGCGATCGCCGCGGCCGTGGCGACGTTCAGCGAATCCACATCATTCGCCATCGGGATCCGGACCCGTTCGTCGGCCGCGGCCAGGGCCGCGTCGGTCAGGCCGGGGCCCTCCGCGCCCAGCAGTATCGCGGTGCGGCGGCCGGGCGCGGCAGCCGAGTGCAGCGGCACGGCGCCATCGGACGGCGTCAGCGCGAGCACGCGGAAACCGTTGTCCCGCAACCAGTGTAGGCCAGCAGGCCAGTCGGCGAGCGGTCCGAAGGGCACGCGGAGCACGTTTCCCATCGACACCCGGACACTGCGCCGGTACAGCGGGTCGGCACAGCCGGGGCCGAGCAGGATGCCGTCCACGGCCAGGCCGGCCGCGTTGCGGAAGATCGAGCCCAGGTTCTCGTGGTCGTTGACACCCTCCAGCACGGCAAGCAGCCGGGCGCCTGCGACGAGGTCGGCGGGCGAGGGCTGGGCGGCCCGGTCGGCGACCGCGAGCACGCCCCGGTTGAGGTGGAAGCCGACGACGTCGGCCATCACGCCTGCCGACGTGCGGTAGCAGGGCACGTCCACGCCGGCCAGGTCGTCGTGTAGCGCCTCGATCCTTCTGGGTACCCCGAGCAGGGACCGGATCGGGTAGGGCGAGTGAAGTAGGCGCCGGACCACCACTTCGCCCTCGGCGATCACCAGGCCGCGGCCGCCGGGCCGATCGGGCCTGCGGTCGGCGGTGGTGAGATCGCGGAAGTCGTCCAGCCGTGGATCGGCCCGGTCGTCGACATCGATCACCTGTGGCACCGCGGCAGTGTGCCACGCCATCCGAATCGTCCACGATGTGGACTCGGCAATCGATCCGCCCACGTCAACTTGGGCGACGGCACCGGTTTGGCCGCTAGCACATGGTGAACCCACATGTAACGGTGGGTTTCCGGCGCCGGGCTTGGATGGCCACGATGCACATGCGAGGAAGGCGACCATGGGGCAGCATGACGTGACGAGTCGACCATTCACGACCGCTGACCGGGGGCAATACCGACAGAAGGTACGTCGTTGCCTCGACGCGCTGGCCGCCATGCTGCGTGACGACGTGTTCTCCTTTCCCCAGCGCCACATGGGATTGGAGCTCGAACTGAATCTGGTGGACGCGGAAATGCGGCCCGCGATGGCGAACACGGTGGTACTGGAGAAGATCGACGATCCGTGCTTCACCACCGAACTGGGCAAGCAGAACCTGGAGATCAACGTGCCGCCCCGGCCGCTGTCCGGCAACGAGGCGGTTGCGCTGGAACAGGATCTGCGCATGTCCCTCGCGCTCGCCGACGCCAGGGCCAACGACGCGGGCGCGGCACTGGTGATGATCGGCATGCTGCCGACACTTCGGGCCGAACACTTCGACTCGCGTTGGCTGTCCGAGGGTCCGCGCTACGCGGTGCTGAACGAGGAGATCTTCGCCGCGCGGGGCGAGGACATGTTGCTGGACATCGAGGGCACCGCGATGCCGGGTCGGGCCGTGGAACGATTGCACACGCGGTGCTCCTCCATCGTGGCCGAATCCGCCTGCACGTCGGTGCAACTGCATCTGCAGGTGGCGCCGGAGGATTTCGCCGCCTATTGGAACGCGGCGCAGTGCCTGGCAGGCGTGCAGGTCGCGCTTGCCGCCAATTCCCCGTTCCTGCTGGGGCACGCGCTCTGGCAGGAGACCAGGATCCCGCTTTTCCAGCAGGCGACGGACACCCGGCCGGAGGAACTGCGCAATCAGGGCGTGCGGCCGCGCGTGTGGTTCGGGGAACGCTGGATCACGTCGATCTTCGACCTGTTCGAGGAGAACGCCCGCTACTTCCCCAGCCTGCTGCCGGAAACCGACGACGAGGACCCGTTGGCGGCGCTGGCCGACGGCCGGGCGCCGAAACTGACCGAACTACGGTTACACAACGGAACCGTGTGGCGCTGGAACCGTCCGGTCTACGACCTGGTGGACGGCGTGCCGCATCTGCGCGTGGAGAACAGGGTGCTGCCGGCCGGGCCGACCGTGCTGGATCTGGTCGCGAACGCGGCGTTCTTCTATGGCGCGCAACGGGCCCTTGCCACGACCGAACGTCCGTTGTGGAGTCAGATGTCGTTCCAGGCGGCCGAGGAGAACCTGCGGGCGGGGGCACGGGACGGGATGAGCGCGCAGTTGTACTGGCCGGCCGTCGGCTGGATCTCGCCTGCCGAGCTGGTGTTGCGGAAGTTGTTGCCGCTGGCCCACGAGGGCTTGCGCGATCTCGGGATGTCGGACACCGCACGGGAGCGGTACCTGGGCGTCATCGAGCACCGCTGCCTCGCCCGGCAGACCGGGGCCAGTTGGCAGCGCGGCATGGTGGCGCTGCTGGAGCAGTGCGGCGCCGAGCGGGACGCCGCGCTGAAGGGCATGCTGCACGGCTACATGGAGCTGATGCACGACGGTTCGCCGGTGCACACCTGGCCGATCCGCTGATGTGCGTCGGGCCCGTCCGAGCGGACGGGCCCGACGACCCCGAACAACCTGCCGCTCCCACCACGAAGCCGGCACGGTTAGGTTAGGCTAACTTCAGGTCGAACGCAACACACGCTCATCAGAGCGACGCAGCACCAATCCGCAC
>DASXXM010000113.1:0-14708 GCA_036503065.1 Pseudonocardiaceae bacterium
CCTGCTGGTCGAGCAGCATGCCGATCAGCAGGGCCAGTGGGTCCCGGTCCAGCAGCGCGTCCGCTTCCGGGTTCTGGGTGAGACACAGCTTGGTCACCCGACCAGCATGGCACGCCTGTGCGGCCGCGACAGCTCAGATCCTGCTCGTCAGGTGGTTCTGCGGCGGGTCAGTCTGCGGGCCAGTCGTTGGGACGGTCGCTCTATGCCGCGGAAACTCAGTTCCACTGCGGCCATGGTGGCGATGACGCCGCACGCGATGCCGAGCGGGATCGGGAGTTTCGGATAGAGGAAACCCATCAGCGGCAGCGCGATGACGCCGTGCCACAGGTAGATCGAATAGCTGCGATCGGCAAGATAGCTCACGACGCGACTCGGTCGGAGTTTGTCCTCCAACAGCAGCAGGAGAACGAACAACAGCAGGCCGATGAGCGCGCCGGTGCCGTAGCCGTCGTCGATTCGGCCCATGTCCCGGTTGCCCGCCCACACAAAGGTCAGCCAGGCGGCAAGGCCGAATACCACACCGAGTCGCAACGGGACGTGCTTGCTCCAGACCGCCCAGCAGATCTGGCCGAGCAACAGCACCGGCAGGTACGACAGCGATATCGCCAACAGGAAGAAATGCGCGCCGAAATCCCGGGCGAACGCGACGTCGGCCCAGCACACCGCCAGCTCGATCACGATGGCCAGCCACAGCATCCGCTTGACCAGCGGCAGCAGGACCAGCAGCACCAGGTAGAACAGCACCTCGATGATCAGCGTCCACGCCACGCCGACCAGCACCACCTGGGGCAGCAGGACATAGTTCACCAACAGCCCGTTCGTCAGCACGGTGAACGGGCTGATCTGCGGCACCTGGTCGGCGGACAGGATGTGGAACGGGCCACCGAGCAGGGCCACGAACAGCACCACGGCGATCAGCACCGGGTAGATCCGCAGGACGCGCTTCACGGCGAACTCGCCCGCACGTTCCTGGCTCGCCCGGTAGGTCACGACGAAGCCGCTGACCAGGAAGAACAGTGCCACGCCGAAGTAGCCGAAGTCCTGCCGCAGGTGCAGTGGCGTCTGGACGTACTCGTCGATCACGTTGACGACGGACGACGAGTGACCCGCGCCCTGCCAGTAGCGCACCACGTGGCTGTAGAACACCAGCGGTGCCGCAACGGCCCGCAACAGGTCGAGGAACACGAACCTGGCCCGTCGTGGCGCGGCAGGGGCGGGCTCGACCGCGCTGTCCACGGCCGGGATCACGTCGGTGACCGCATCGCTGACGTCGACGCCCACTGCCCACCCCTCCCGTTCGGCCCGACCGCGCGGTGTGGGCTCAGTGCCGCCCGCGCAGCCACAGCGTGACGAATCCGGCCGACGACGCCTCGGCCAGCCGCACCAGGCCGCGTGCCGACCAACGGGAGCGGCCGATCGTCCGGCCGGCGACCAGGTCGTCCGCGATGCCGTCGGTGACCGGCAGGACGTCGTAGTCCCAGCCCTGGAACGTCTGGACCACCGTTGCCGGGTCGGCGCCACCGATGCTGATCTCGGCGGGCCAGAACTCGCACAGCACGTCGGGCCGGTCGCGGCGCAGGACGTCGAGCAGGCCGGCCAGCGCCCGGTGGTCGCGGCCCTGCGCATCGCACTTGACCACGCGCACCTGCCGCTGGGCCAACTCGGGCACCCCGGCCAGCCGGACGCCCCTGACCCGCTCGCCGGACTCGCCCGCGGCCCCGACCCGGTGGTCGCCGCTGTTGCCCGGCTCGCCCGCGAACACGGTCACGTCCTCGTCGGCGTCCCATGCGGCCACCGGGAGCACGACGAGTCCGGCGGCGTCGGCGGCCGGGATGTTCGCCCGCACGTTGTGGTCGAGCAGCGTGCGTGCGGTCGCCTGGGGTTCGACGGCGAACACCGCGCCGGCACGGCCGACCTGGTGCAGCGCACGCACGGTGAAGTAGCCGACGTGGGCGCCGATGTCCACGAACGTGTCGCCCGGCCGCAGCAGGTGGTCGATGATGCGTGACTCGGCCGGCTCCCACGACGCGTAGTGCCGCAGCCAGGGCAGCATCACGGTGTCGTCGGCGGGCAGCCGCAGCACGCCGACGTCGGTGGCCACGGTCGCGGTCGGCGGCAGGTCGCCGGTGTCGGCCAGCAGCGCGTTGTGGTTGCGGACCGACACGTCGACGGCATGCACCCGGCCGGCCAGTTCGGCACCCGCCGTCGCGGCTTCGGTGGCCGTGCGGGTGACCTCGTCGATCCGGACGTCCCGCTCGGCGAACAGCGACATGACCTTGGTGTCGAGCGTGTCCTGCGTGTCCCGCGCCTCCGCGAGTCCCCGCACGACGCTGTCGATGCGACCGGTGAGTTCGGCGACCTGCTCGGCGTGCCGGGTGGCCTGCTCGGCGAGCGCGCCGTCGGCCGCCCGCCGGTGGGCGGCGACCTCGTCGGCCAGGCGGGACACCGAGTCGCGCAGTGCCGCGTGCTGGTTCGCGCCGTGCGTCTCGACACCGGTGACGCGGCCGTCGAGTTGACGGACGGTGGTCTCGACGCCGTCGACGATCACGCCCAGCACGTTGCGTTGATGGTGGTCGTAGTGGTCGATCGCCCTGAGCACGACCTTGCGCATGGCGGGCGCCAACGGCACCCGGCTGGGCGCGCCGATGTCCGCCCGCCAGCGCAGCGCCTCCCGCGCGGTGTCCAACGTCCTGGCCGGGCCGTCGGCCGGACCGATCGGCGTTTCCGTCGAGCCGCGCTGCTGCCACTGGCGGCGGGCGTCCGCGACCCGCGCCGCGACCCATGCCGACGCGGCCGCGGGCGACCGGGTGGCCAGCAGGTGTTCACGGGCCAGCGCGCCGCGTTTGCGGGCGTCCTCCGGGTCGGCCACAACGGCACGCAGCGCGGCAACGGCGGCGTCGAGGTTCGGCTGCGCCCATACCGCGTCCGGCGGGTACGGGTAGCAGCCCGGCCCGACCGGCACCAGGTCGTAGCCGACCGGCCAGCCGGTGTCCGGGGTGAGCACCTCGGCGCTGCCGCCGTAGTCGGTGGCGATCACCGGCAGGCCGCGGATCATGGCCTCGGCGACGGTCAGGCCGAAGCCCTCGCTGCGGTGCAGCGACAGGTAGCAGTCCGCCCGCGTGAACAGGGCGCCGACCTCGTCGGCGTCGAGATACTGCTCCAGCAGCGTGATCCGCGGCTCTTCGGCCACCGCCAGCCGCAGCTTCTCCCGGTCGCCCTGGTGCTGCTCGCCGTTGATCGACTTGATGATCAGGCGTACGTCGTCGGCGGCACCGAACGCGGACTGGAAGGCACGGACGGCAGCCAGCGGGTTCTTGCGCTCGAAGATGCTGTTGTAGTCGAAGACGAACAGGAACGTCGTGGTCGACGATGCCGGCCGCACCGGCAATGTGGTGCCCCGCAACGGATCGCGTACCGGGACCGGGAACACCCGGACCGGCACCGGCGCGTTCGCCGCGATGGCCGCGCGGCAGAACTCGCTGATCGTCCACACCTCGTCCACGTCCGCGAACGAGGTGGCCATCCAGTCAGGGAACTCGGCCAGTTCCCACGACCACAGGCCGATGACGTGGCGGTCGGCGACGAGTTCGCGGTGCAGGCGCACGGCCGGTTTCGTCATGTCCGCGTTCACGCACAGCACGCTCACCGGGTAGTGCGGCTCGCCGGTCAGCCCCGCCGGCAGCGGATGCCCGGTACGGTTCGCGACCATGGCCTCCTCGACGGCCATGGCGGCCGGCAGGCCTGCGTCGCGGACGGCGTGCAGCAGTAGTCGGCCCATCTCGCCGACGCCGAGTTCCGCGCTGAAGTAGCCGAGCAGGTTCACGCCCGGCTCGTCCCGCACGGGCACCGACTTCGCGGGCGGCAGCACGGGCACGGCCGCCGGGTGCAGTTCGCCTTCCGCGACACCCGATGTCGCGCACCACTCCCGGTATGCGTCCAGGTCGGCGCCCAACGGTTCCGCGAACACCTGGCGCAGGTCGGCGCGGGAGCGCCACAGCGCCATGGCCCAGCGGGTGCTGCCGGCGACGCGCTGCTCCTCGTCCGCGGGCGCAGCGGCCCACGCGAGGAACGACGCAACGCCGCCGTCCCCGAACGGGCTGGGCGGCGCCTGGGTGCCGGCGCGTTCCGCCGCCACCCAGGCGTCGCGGAACATCCGGCGCACGGACGCGGACAGACGGGTGCCGTCCGGCAACGCGGCCCAGCCGTAGGGCACGGACTCCAGCTTGTCGCCGTAGCCCGCGGCGATGAGCTTGGCGCGGTAGTCCGCGCACAGCCTGGCGAGCACCGGCTGTTCGGACAGCAGGACCCGTGGCTGGTCGGCGAAGTGCATGGACAGCAGCCAGGGCCGCTCCGGCCGGAAACCGCTGAAGTGGTAGAACCGCAACGGTTGCCCGCCCGCGCGCAGTTCTCCGTCCACAGTGGCCAGCTCGCGCTGGTAGACGTTCCAGTACGCGACGTTGAAACCGGGATCGGCCAGCACCGTGTGCCGGAACAACGCCGGCACGTTGTCGACCCACCGCTGGTCGGTGAACATCTGCTCGGTCGGCGCGACGAGCGCGTCGTGACGCAGCCGTTCGGCCCAGAAGTCCAGGAACGGCATGGCGGCGGAAGACACCGCCACGAAACCGAGATTGAACACACCAGAAGCCATGATGTCCGCTTCGGTGGGCCGCAGGCCGTCGCGCGGCATCGGCTCGGTGACGTGCGGTGTCAGCACGATGTCGTTGGCCAGCACGAGATCGGCGAGTTCCGGGAACGGCGCGAACACCTCGATGTCCGGGTCGAGGTAGATCGCGACGTCGGCCTCTGTCAGCAGCAGCCGCAACAGCGACGGCTTCACCGCGGTGGCGAGTTCGGTCACCGAGTACGCGGCCGCCATCCGGTGGTAGTCATCGGCCGGAATGGACAGTCGGTCCGGCGTCACCAGCAGTGCGCCCGCCGGCCACGGCCGCTGTGCGACTACGTCGTCGTCGGTGGCGTCCAGCACGAGCACCCGCAACACCGCGTCGGGATGGTGGCGCAGGAAGGACTCGGCAAGCACCCGGGCGGCGGGCAGGTAGCCGCGGGACACCACGGTGCCCGCCGCCACCCGCGCGGCAGCGTGGTCAGCCATTCGACGGCAGCTTCGTGAGCTGGTCGTTGAGCACCGATGTCAACTCCTGGTCCACACCGGTCGGATCCGGTCCCTGCACCTGGATGCGCAGCACGTACGTCCCGCTGGCGTACTCTGCCCGCCGCAGCGGACCGCCCTGCGCGGTGTCGAGTACCTGGATGAGCACGCCGACCGGACCGCCCGCGCGGGCCTGCATCTGGTACCTGATCTGGAGCGTGGACAACTGGGTCGCGATGTTGTCCGCGGCCTGCGCACCGCTGGTCTTGACGATGAGGATCAGGACCCGGTTCGACCCGGTCCTGGTGTCACTGAAATAGGTGGTGGTCGGCTGGCCGGCCTGGATCGCGGTGATCTCGTCCGGCGACAGGAAACCGAGCGACGTGACGTCCGCGAACGTGCGGACCGTGTTCGGCGACGTCGAGCCGGGGATGTGCGCGATCGGGCCGGTCGGCGTGGGAGTGGTCGTCGGCGCGGGTCGAGTGGTCTGGGCGGGCGGGCTCTGTTGGGCGGAACTGTTGCCGGAGAACGGTTTGAAGACCAGGATCGCGCCGACGACCACCACGACCAGTACGACGACGCCGAGCACGGCGAAGAGCCGGCCCCGGCCACCGCCGCGCCGGTCGAACACCTCGGGGCCCTGCGAATACCACGGCTCGTTCTGTCGCAGGCTGCCCAGCGGCGGGAACTCCGCGCCCGCCCAGGGCGGCGCGTCCGGACTGCCTGGCGGCTGGGTCGACCAGCCGGCGTTCTGGCCACCCGGACCGGCGGGCCGGCCACCGAATCCGGTGACGATCTGGGTGCGGTCCGCGTTGTCCGGCGACTGGCCCGGCTGTTCCACCGGCCGCACGATCTGCGTGGCCTCCGCGCTGTCGTTGGGCGGCGTCTGGCCGCCGCGCACGACCTGCGTCCGGTCACCTGGCCCGCCGTCGGACGGCTGCCCCGGCGCTGGCTGGCTGATCGAGTGGGTGCGCTCGGACTGGCCCTGCGGCGATTGGACCTGTTGCGGCTGGACCTGTTGCGGGTAGGGCGGAAACTGCGGCTGCGGTCCCGGTGTCCACTGGCCGGCCTGAGGCTGCTGCGGAGGGTGCGGTGCCGGCGTCGACGGGACGGCACCCGCTGCGGTCTGCGCGAGCAGGGAGTCCCGCCGTTTGCGGTACTCCTGCGCGGACACCTTGCCCGCGGCGAGGTCCTCATCAAGCTGACGAAGCTCGTCCTGCCAGCTCAAGCCGGCACCCCCTTCTTGCGAGAACTGACCACAGTCACATGACATGAAGTGTGTGGGAGGACGCCATTGTGCACAGCACGGCAGGCGGCCGGGCGCAACTACACCAAGTTGATGCCTTCGGACGAAACCCTAGCGCATCGGGTGACTTGCCAAAGCAGCCCGGATACTGCCAATGACCTGCGGTTGCAGGAAGGGCGCGGTACCCGCGGTGAGGTTCCGCTCCACCACCTCGATCACGATCGTGCGTGCGTTCACCATCGTCGCGATCACCGGGCCGGGCGCGCTCGCCACGCCGCCGTAGTCGATCGCGGTGGCGTCGCCGAACACCGCCGGCAGATAGCGCGTGGCCGGCAGCAGGAAGGAGTCCCCGAGCACCGCGACCGACCCGGTGATCACGCCGGTGGTGGGCGCCGAACCGAAGTGCGTGGGCTGGTTCAGCTCGGTGTAGGCACGCCCGGTGCGGTCGGCGGTGCCGTCCGGGCTGAGGTGATACGTCTGGTCGTGGTTGGCCACGGTGCCACCGACCATCCTGGACAGGTCGCCAGGGCCGGACAGGACGGCCGCCGGGCTGGACCGCCAGGTGCGCGTGATGCCGGGGGTGATGGTTTCGGCGACCGCGCGCACCAGGTAGAGCGCACCCTCGTCGGACCAGTGGGTGTCGGCCGGGTAGTAGGCCAGCTGGTGGTTCATGCTGGCCAGCGTGTTCAGCCCGGCACGCAGGTCGATCGCGCCCGCGGTGCTGGTGACCGCGCTCCAGAACTGGTTCGTGACCTGGGTGGCGCAGTCCTTGTTCGGGTAGTCGGCCGGCAGGTACTGCGGCACCTCGGTGGTCTTGTCCGGCACGACGACCAGCACCATGGACCGCCCGGACGCCTCGACCGCGGTGCGCAGTTGCGCCAACTCGCCGACCGTGGTGGCCACCGGCTGGTCCGGCGCGCACTTCGCGATCAGGTCCTGGGCGTAGTACAGCCATCCGTTGCTGCCGACGATGACCTGGGAGTAGTCGACGGCGGGCGACTGCTGTTGCGGGGTCGACTGGCCGACCGGTCCCACCGGAGCACCGGCGGCCTGGCGACCGGTCCCGGAGTACACCGGCGCCTCACCGAACAGCGAGCCGCTGATGCCGTTCTCGGCCCGGACGCCGAACTGGCGCAACGGCAGGTTGTCGGTCGCCCAGTTGCTCAGGCCGGTGAAGAAGCCCCACCCGGCACCGGTGCTGGGAAAGGCGGCCAGCCGGTGGTTCTCGAACTCCTGCGGCCGCACGCCGAACACGAAGGCCAGCGCGGGTACCAGGAAGAAGACGACGGCACAGGTCAGCGAGACGCGTTGCCGGCGGCCGTGGCGGGGCCGGTGCAGGGCGTGTTCGCGCGGCAGCAGTGACTCGTGGATCGGGGGCAGCTCACCGGCAGGCGCTGCCGGCTTGGTGTCGTGTTCCGACCTGGTCACAGAGGTCAGGGTAGCCAACCCGCGGCAGCGGGTACGGCGGTTGGGGATGTGTGGCAACCCGGCTGGTCGTGCGGGCGTCCTACTGGGTGAGGACCGCGGGTGTGTCGCTACCCGTGGCCGGTGCGGTCGGGGCGCACCCTGATGCGACACGCCGGAAGGACTCCCATGTGGGTGCAGGTGCTGCTGTTGGTCGCCGTCGGGATCTTCTTCCTGGTCCGGCTGGGACTGTCGCTGGCGCGGCGCGCCTGTCGGTAGGCAGTCGGTCAACGCCTGGTGGGGCGGACCAGGCCGGACTCGTAGGCCAGGACGACCAGTTGGGCGCGGTCGCGGGCGTGCAGCTTGGTGATGATCCGGCTGACGTGGGTGCGCGACGTGGCCGGGCTGATCACCAGGTGTGCGGCGATCTCGTCGTTGGACATCCCGCCTGCGACCAGGGCCAGTACCTCGCGTTCGCGTTCGGTCAGCTCGCCGAGTGCCTCCGGGGCCGGCCTGCGGTGTTCGGGGCGGGCGATGAACTCGCTGATCAGGCGCTTCGTCACGGTCGGCGCGAGCAGGGCCTCGCCGCCGGCGATGACCCGAAGGGCGCGCAGCAGTTCCACCGGTTCGGTGTCCTTGAGCAGGAAGCCGGACGCGCCGGAGCGCAGCGCGTCGAACACGTACTCGTCCAGGTCGAACGTTGTCAGGACGAGGACCTTCACGTCGGCCAGGTCGGGATCGGCGGTGATCTGTTTGGTCGCGGCGAGCCCGTCCACGCCGGGCATCCGGATGTCCATCACCACCACGTCCGGGTGGCTGGCGCGGGCCTGTGCCACGGCCGCCGCACCATCGGCGGCCTCGCCGACGACCTCGAAGCCGTCCTCGGTGTCCAGCAGGACGCGGAATCCGGCCCGGACCAGGGCCTGATCGTCGGCCAGCACCACTCGTACCGTCATGCGATCTCCCCGATCAGTGGCAGCCGTGCGTACACCTGGTAACCGCCACCGGGTGCCGGTCCTGCCGTTGTCTCGCCGCCGAGCGCGGTGGCCCGTTCTGCCATGCCACGCAGTCCGTTTCCGCCTGCCGCCGCCGTCGGCTTGGTGCCGTGACCGTTGTCCCGGACCGTGATCTCCAACTGGTCCCCGGTCCGGACCAGGCGGATCGTGACCGTGTCCGCGCCCCTGCCGTGCCGGACCACGTTGGTCAGGCATTCCTGCAGGATGCGGTAGGCCGCGACGTCCACCGGCGCGGGCAGGCTGCCGGCGTCGCCGTCGGCCTCGACCGTGATACCGGCGGCCGACGCGATGCTGATCAGGTCGGGCAGCCGGCCAAGGCCCGGTGTTGGCGCGCGGTCGTCGCCGGAGCGCAGCACGCCCAGGGTCGCCCGCAGGTCCGCCAGTGCCGACCGGCTGGCCTCCTTGATCGCCAGCAGCGCGGCCTTGGCCTCGTCTGGCCGCCGGTCGGCCACGTGCGCGGCAACGCCGGCCTGCACGTTGATCATGGCGAGGCTGTGCGCGACGACGTCGTGCACCTCGCGGGCGATGCCGAGACGCTGTTCCTCGGCGCGCCGACGGTCGGCCTCCGCGGCGCGTTCGGCCGCGGACCGGATCGCGGTGCGGCGCACCTGGCCGATCGTGCCGATGACGACCGCGACCGCGGCCCACAGCAGCAACCCCACCAACCGGGCGTCCAGGGCGCCGTTCTGGTCACCCGAGACAAGGACGAGGACGGCCACCACCAGCACCACCGCCCCACCGGCGATGCCGGCGACCAGTGGGCCACGCAGGAACGCCAACGTGATCAGCACGACGGTCGGCAGGATGGCGCTCGGCCCGGCCGGATAGCCGGAGCGGTAGTAGCTGAGCACCAGTGCCGCCGACACGAGGAACGCGGTGAGCGGTGCCCGGCGCCGCCACAGCAGCGGCACTCCACCGGCGATCACCCACAGGGTGGCGGGCAGGCCGAGGTGCGGGCCCGGGTGCTGCCAGTGCGCCGCCAACCCGGTCGTGCTGCCGGTGACGAACACGGTGAGGCCGCAGGCCAGGAGCACGTCGCGAAGGGGCGGCCGGAGCGCCACGGCGGCGGTGCGTAGTCCTGACCTCACACCGTGACGGTACGACAACGGGCAGGTCGCCGCGTACGGCACGGAGCGCATCTTGGGAGTACGGAGTCGGGGGCGCCCCCGCGCCGGGGTGTGCGGCGGCGGGGGCGCTCCCCCTGGTGGGCCGGCGATCGCGAACTGGCCCCGGTCGCAGGGGAGATTTGGTCACCGGGGGCCGACCAGCCAACCCGATCGGTGGTGGTGCGGGCTTGAGTTGGCTGCTACGAACGGTACGAGCCGGTAACCGCGTTCGGCCAGGAAACGCGTGCAAAACGTCCAGTGTGTTATTTCCAGCGAGTTGAACTGTAAAACTGTTATGCCCGACCTCGCCCGACTAACGGACCTTGTGAGGGCCCGCGACCAGGGTCGACACTGCCTCGAGGGGGCCAAGTGTCGAGTGAGGTGACCCCAGTGGTCGCGACTGTGCGCGCCCCGCACCGCGAACCGGAATACCGCACACCCAACACACCACCGCTGCCCGAACAGCTCGCCGACGCGCTGCGGGACGGCCCGTTCCACCGGGCACTCGCCCTGGCCATCGAGGTCAGCGGCCTGAGCCTGCAACGCCTGCAGGCCAGGTTGGCCGAGGTCGGCGTGCATCTGAGCACCACGACACTGAGCTACTGGCGGACCGGTCGCAGCAGGCCGGAACGACCGGACTCGCTGCGCGGCGTCCAGGTGCTGGAGCGGGTGCTCGGCCTGCCACCGGGTCGCCTTGCCATTCTGTTGGGCCCACGCAGGCCGCGCGGCCGCTGGGTGCGACCGGAGCCGGGTGTGGTCCGGGTGGAACAACTGCTGCCGATGGCGAACGTGGTCGCCCGACTGGCCCGTGAGCTGGAAATACCGCAGGTGATGGAGTTGGACCGGCTCAGTTCCGTCGACCACCTGCGGATCGGGCCGGACCGGACGGTCCAGCGGATCCTGGTGCGGCAGGTGCTGCGCGCCGTCAGCGACCGGGTGACCCGCAGTTTCCTGCTGCACTACGGCGAGAACTCGGTGCGCGCGCCGAGTTTGATATCCACCAGATACTGCCGGGTCGGCCGGGTGCGCACCGATCACGAGAGCCGGTTCCTCGGCGCGGAGCTGATCCTGGACCGGGTGCTCACGCCGGGCGACACGACGATCGTGGAGTACGAACTGGACGCGGCGCACTGCGCGGACGCGCACTTCGAACGGAGCTTCCGCACCGGCGGGCACCAGTACGTCCTCCAGGCGCAGTTCGATCCGACGGCGATACCGACCCGATGTATGTCCTACCGCCGGCCCGGTCCTGAGGCGTTACACGAGGACGTCCAGGATGCCTGGATCAACCAGGAGCTGGTGGCGCACGTGGCCCGGGTGGAGTTGGAGCCCGGGTTGTACGGCATGCGGTGGGAATGGGACTGAAGACCTCGGTTGTTTCCCGTGGAACGTAGTGAGTTAGGGTGCCCTATCCCACTACGTTCCACGGCTCCCCCTCCTACCGGTCGCGCCGAGCGCGAAGGCCACCGAGTGCGGCCGTCGCCACCACGCCGGCCAGTGCCACGCTGAGCACCAGCAGTAGTGCCGGGTGATAGCCGGCCAGCACCTGCGCGGTGCTGGTGCCGTGGGTGTTCGCGTTGATCACCACGGTCACCACGGCCAGCGTGATCGCGCCGCCGACCTGGAACGCCGTCTGCACGAGACCCGACGCCAGCCCCTGCTCCTCGTCGGCGACACCGGTGGTGGCCTGGATGTTCAGGGCGGGAAAGGCCAGTGCGAAGCCGAGGCCGAGCAGCAACATGCTGGGCAGGATCGTCGCCGGATAGCTCGGTTGGGCGCTGATCCGCAGGAACAGCGCATAGCCGACGGACAGTGACGTGAGGCCCACGGTCACCACCGGCGCCGCGCCGAACCGGTTGACCAGCGCACCCGCCCTCGGCCCGCCGAACGCCACGATCAGGCCGGCCGGCAGGAACGCCAGCGCCATACCCAGCGGACTCCAGCCCAGCAGCGACTGGAGGTACATCGTGCCGATGAACTGAAACCCGATGTAGGAGCCGAACATCACCATGGCCGCCACATTGGCCGCGATCACCGAGCGGTTGCGCAGGATGCCCAGCCGCAGCAGCGGGTGCGCCACCCGTTGCTCGATCAGCACGAACGCGACCACCAGCACGGCGACCAGGCCGAACGAGCCGAGCGTGCGCACGGAACCCCAGCCGGCCTGCGACGCGGAGACGACCGTGAAGACCAGCAGGAGTAGTGCTGCCGTGCTGATCACCGCGCCGACGATGTCGTAGTGGCCCGCGCCCTCGTGCCGCCCGCCGTCCGGAATCAGCCGGACACCGACGAGCAGTACGGCCAGCGCGATCGGCACCGGTAGCAGGAAGTTCCAGCGCCACCCGACCTCCGTCATCAGCCCACCGAGAATGAGGCCGGACGAGAACCCACTGGCCCCGCAGGCGGTGTAGATGCTCAGCGCACGGTTGCGGGCCGGCCCCTCCGGAAACGTCGTGGTGATGATGGACAGTCCGGCAGGTGCGGTGAACGCCGCGGCGACACCCTTCACGAATCGCGCGGCGATGAGGAGCGCCGCGTTGTCGACCAGTCCGCCGAACAGGGAGGCGATCGCGAACACGCCCAACGCGATGAGGAGCACCCGGCGGCGGCCGAGCAGATCCGCGGTACGCCCACCGAGCAGCAGGAAGCCGCCGTAGCCCAGGACGTAGCCGCTGACCACCCACTGGAGGCCCTCGGTGGACATCCCGAGCTGAACGCGGATGGAGGGCAGGGCGACGCCCACCATGGAGACGTCGAGGCCGTCGAGGAACAGCACACCGCAGAGCAGGATCAGCGCCCCCCAGAGGCGCGGGGACCAGTTCGTCGTCGACACGTCGGCGTGCCGGATTCGGTCGGTTTCGGTGGTCGGTGCGCTTGTCGTCACGGGGCACAATCTACATGCATCTGCATCTAGTGCAAGGACATTTAATGTGGTGGACACTAGTGCACATGCATGATAAGGTGCCGGGGTGACCGAGAACGAACTCGTGAGCACGTGGCGCGACCTGTTGCGGAGCTACCACGCCACGTGGTGCGCGCTGGACCGCGCACTACGGGACGGCCACCAGCTCGGCGCCAGCGAGTTCGAGGTACTGGACGCCCTGACCGAAGCGGTCTGCGCGCCCGACCAGGAGCAGGCGTCACTACGCATGCAGGACCTCGGCGCAAGCGTGCAACTGAGCCAGAGCGCCCTGTCCCGAGTAGTCGGCCGGCTGGAAGACGACGGCCTGGTAACCCGCGCGATGTGTGGCCACGACCGGCGAGGCATCTACGTACGGCTGACCGACGAGGGCCAAACCCGACACGCGAAGGCAATGATCACGCACCGAGCGGTACTCGCCGAAACCCTGGCCTGACCCGGTCGCAGACCCGTCCCCGCCGCGAATTGTCCCGTTGCTCGAGTGGCACACAACTCGCTGACCTCGACAAATGCGACTTCGCCAGCCCACGGACACACCCCCGCCCAAACCCTGGGGGCTTACGGCCCTTTTCAACCCTATGCCTGTCAAGCCCCAAATGGGTGGTCCGGCGGATCCCCTGTGGACAACCTGCCAAGCTGTGGACAGCTTGTTGCGACTGAGCCACGGTTGTGCCGCCCGGACAGCTACAGGTCGACTCCGCATTCCTGTGCGCCGAACTCCTCGCAGGGCGGGCGTGGCAGGGCGTGGGCCGCGGCCGGACGCAGGCCGTCGAGCGCGAGGGCCAGTTGGCGGCGCCAGGCGCCCTGGTCGAACGGCTCGGTGACCTCGATGATCCGGCCGATGCCGACCGTCAGGCACAGCAGGTCGGTCGGTGCCAGGTCCGCCCGCAGCTGCCCGGCCGCCTGTGCCCTGGCCACGAGTTGGGCCAGTTGGGGATACACCTTGATGCCGGCGATGGCCATGGTCTGACCCGCGCTGCGGTCCGCGGTCGAGGCGAGTTGGCAGATCTCGGTGAGGTAGCCGGTCAGGCCGGTCCACGGGTCATCGACGGCCAGCGCGCGCTGGACGATCTCGTGGTGTGCCGCGATCGTGTCCGCCAGTACCGCGTCCAGCAGGGTCGCGCGGGTCGGGAAGTTGCGGTACAGCGTGGCTATGCCAACGCCGGCGCGCTTGGCGATGTGTTCCAGTGGCGCGGCGAGGCCCTGCTCGGCGAAGACTTCTCGTGCCGCGGCGGCCAGTGCGGCGCGGTTGCGTTCCGCGTCCGCGCGCAGGCGCCTGCCCTGTCTCGTCAGCCCTCCCATCGGTCCAGGATAGCCAGGTCCAGGTATCTGGATGATTCCCTCCGGATAGTGTTACGCTTCAAGTGGAGGATATCCTACGTTTCGAGGAGTGCACCCGTGAACGTCGTGCTGTGGGTTCTGCAGGGTCTGCTGGCGGCCGTCTTTCTGGGCTCCGGCGGTGTGAAGCTCACGCAGCCGTACGAGAAAGCCGCCAAGAGGCTGGCCTGGGTGCAGCACTTCAAGCCGTCGGCCGTGCGCCTGATCGGCACCGCGGAAGCGCTCGGCGCGCTCGGCCTGATCCTGCCGGCGGCCACGCACATCGCGCCGATCCTCACGCCGATCGCCGCGGCCGGGCTTGCCGCCACGATGATCGGCGCGGTCATCACGCACGTGCGGCTGCGCGACCCGATCAGCCAGCTGGTGCCGTCCGCGGTGCTGCTGGTTCTCTCCGCCGTGGTGGTCTGGGGCCGGTTCGGCCCGTACCACTTCTGATTCAGCGGCCGACCGCGTAACCCTGCATGGACCGGGGATCCGCGCCTGCCATGAGCAGCCCGTTGGCCACATCCCGTGCCACTGCGGACAACCGACCCAACGCCCACGGCCCACTGTCGACCAGCAGGTGCCC
>DASXXM010000114.1:0-50143 GCA_036503065.1 Pseudonocardiaceae bacterium
GATGTCCCGGCCGCGGTGGCGGGCGCTGGTCCCGGATGGTGATTCCGCGGACGGGGTGGACGAGCAGGGCCGGGTGCTGCTGCCGGTCTGGCAGATCCGCGCCCAACTCAGGTGACGGTTCAATGCGGTTCGGTGCCCCACACGAGGGTGCCGTTGACGTAGACGGTGACCGTGGTCGAGTCCGCATACGCGGTCGCGGTGCTGTAGCTGTAGTCGTTGGCCTGGTTGAAGGTTGACCAGTCGGTCTTGTTGAACCGGCTCTGGATGTCGCCGGTGCTCGCGCCCGCGGCCAGGGAGCCGGCGGTGAAGCCCACTTCGAGGTAGTGATCGGCACCGGTCACCGGCGTGGCCAGCGACACGACCCGTTGGGTGACGTTACCGCAGCCGACCGCGGCGTAGTCGCAGTTCACGGTGAAGGTGCTCGCGCCGCTCTCGGCGGTGAACCAGTAGCGCACGGTCACGGTGTTCAGTGGTACGGCCGCGGTGCCGGTGTTCACCAGGTTCAGTCCCGGCTTGATCTGGATGTCGTTCACCGTGGTGTCGTTGTTCTTGTACTGGGCCCGCACCCCGCCGGGCGGTGGCGGGGGTGGCGGCGAGCCCGTCGTCGTCACGGCAACGGTGGCCGATGGCGGTGACGTGTTGCCCAACGCGTCCCTCGCCACCACGTCGAACGTGTAGCCGGTGCCCGCGGACAGGCCCGTCACGGTGACCGTGGTCGTCGTGGTGGACGCGAGCTTCGTACTGACGCCGCCGGCCACCGAGAACACGTCGTAGCCGGCAACGGCGTTGCTGCCGGCGGTGGCCGCGGTCCACGACAGGGTGGCCGCGTTCTGCGTGACACCGCTCGCGGTGACGCCGGTCGGCGCGGACGGCGGCATGCCGGTCTGGCTCGGGCCCGGCCCGGTCCCCCACACCTTCGTCGTGCCGTCATACAGTTCGATGTGGCTGGTGGTGACCGGGGTCGCGCCGTTGCTCAGGCCGACCAGGTCCTGGTAGGACCAGTCCTTGGTGAAATCGTGCGCGGCCGGGAACGTGATCCGGAACTGCACCTCGCGGTGGAACGCGGACTGGCCGGCGGGCGCGATGTTCTGCCCGGTGCAGTCGACCGTCACGTAGTAGGTGCTGCCGGCGAACTGCGTGACGCCGGTGGGATTGGCGCACTGGTTGAACGGCGACGTCAGGGTGAGTTGGCTCGGGGTTTCACCGGGGTCGAGCGTGAAGTAGTAGCGGAACGAGCCGTGCGTGAGCGCCCGCGCCGGCCAGCCGGACTCGTTGACCACCTCGGCCTTGATCTCCACGAAGTTGGCGCTCGTCGTGTTCGGCGCGGCCTGCATGAACATCTCGGCGCCGGTCGGCTGCTCGGTGGGCGGGAAGTTCGCCCGCGGCGTGCCGCCGAACTCGCTCGTCAGTTCGGCCAGGTCACCGGAGAACAGCGCGTTGTAGTCCAGCGCGCCCTCGGTCTGCTGGAAGTTGGTCCGCTGGTCGGCGAACGTGTCGCCGGACGTGGGCCCGCCGACCAGGAGGCCGTAGTCCAGGTGCCTGGTGTTGGTCGGGTCGCTCATGCTCTGGTCCCACGAGTCGTGCGCGGGGCGGTTGTGGATGAACTGCGGCCAGGCCGTGTTCGTGCCGCCGTTGGTGAAACCGACCAGGTAGCTCTCGTGGTTGGGGTTGTCGCCCAGGATGTAGTTGATCTGCCGGACGGCGAAGTCGTGGTAGGCCTGCTGTCGGGTCGGGTCGGTGCCCTGGGCCTTGAGGTAGTGGGAGAACTCCAGCGCGAGGAACGCCGCGTTGGCCGCGTACCTGGCCGTGCCCCAGACGTCCACCTGTGCCTCGCCGCCCGGCGAGACGTTCACGTGGGCGCCGTTGACGCTGCCGGTGGTGAACCAGTCCAGGTTGCGTTCGGCGTCGGTGACGTACTGCTGCTGGCCGGTGATCTCGGCGAGCAGCACGTAGTCCCCGTAGGACTTGTCGTCCCAGTTGATGGTCCACGCGAACTCGTGGTTCGTGGTTTGCTGGGCGAAGGGCAGGTGCTGGTAGTAGTTCTCCGCCTTGGTCAGGTAGGTGGTGTCGCCGGTGGCCTTGTAGAGCCAGATCGCGCCCCACACCAGTTCGTCCCAGTAGCCGCTGAACGAGTGGTAGAAGCTGGACGCCGCGGTGATGCAGGAGTCGTACGTGCCGCGGAAGTCGTCCGCGAACTCGTACAGCGACTTGGCCTGGCTCAGCAGCGTGGCCGAGTAGGTCGGGTCGTCGGCCTGGAACACGATCGACGACGAGGCCAGCGCGGCGGCCGCCTCACCGGTGAGGTCCGAGCCGGGGCAGGACTCGGTGACCGCGAACGACGGCCGCGCGGACGGGTTGACCTCGGCCGGTCCCCAGAAGTTGTGGTCGGTGGCGTCGCCGACCTGACCGTAGAACACGTGCGGCGACGGGTGTGCCTTGATGATGTAGTCATCACCCCAGCGCAGGTTGCGTTCCAGGAACTGCCACTGGCCCGACGCCACGTAGCCGGCCTTGTCCGCGAGGCCACCCCAGGCCAGCGTGGTCATCGAGTACGCCTCGGGGAAGCCGAACTTGATCTCGTCGCCCGCGTCGTGATAGCCGCCGGTCAGGTCGACACCGTGGTCGGTGCCGTCGGTCAGGTCCGAAGGCCCACGCCAGAGGACACGGTTGTCCGCGGGCAACGGCCCGGAGCGCTGCGACTCGTAGAACAACATCGAGTCCTGCAACGCCTCGGCGTAGTTGAACTCCCCGGTGGGCGACGGCGCCGCATGGGCGGTGGCCGCCAGGGGCACCACCAGCCCGGCCACCAGAGCGGACAGCGACACTCCGACCAGTGCGGCACGACGCGATGTCATGGCTGCCACGACACGGCGGCGGGCGGTGTCGTGTCAACGCGCCCACCGTTTCCGCTGATCAACACTTGTATCCGGATGAAAGTTTCCGCGTACGCCAGCGCCTTTCCGGCAGACCTTGCCGTGACAACGAAACGTTTCTACGGTCCCGGCAGGGACTCACCGGCGAGAGGATTGGCAATGAGGATCAAGTCGCTGGTGGTAGTGGGCGCCGTTGTCATCCTGGGTCTGGGTGGCGCGGCGGTGACCGCACCGGGCGCCACGGCGGCCACCTCGACCTGCGCGGTCGCCTACAGCGTCGGCAACAACTGGGTGGGTGGCTTCCAGGCCGGTGTCACGATCACCAACAACGGACCGGCGATCTCGAACTGGACGCTGGCCTTCGCGTTCCCGAACGACCAGCAGGTCACCAACGGCTGGAACGGCGTCTTCACCCAGAACGGCCAGGTACTCCAGGTCGCGAGCCAGAGCTACAACGGCGCGCTGGCCACGGGCGCGAGTGCCACCATCGGGTTCACCGGATCCGTCGGCGCCACGAACGGGATTCCCACCTACTTCACGGTGAACGGCTTGGCGTGCAACGGCGCCGCCCAGGTCCCGTTCGTGGCACTCACCAGCCCGGCGGCCGGCCAGGGCTACGCACCCGCGGCCGGCGTCACCGTCGCGGCCACCGCCAGCGAGCCCAACGCGACGATCACCAAGGTCCAGTTCCTCGCCACGTCGGTGATCCCCGGCACGTCGAAGACCCCGGTGGTCATCGGCACCGCCACTGCCAGCCCGTACACGGCCACCTGGCCGAGTGTGCCGGCCGGTTACTACGACCTGACCGCCGTGGCCACCGACAGCGCGGGCGTCACCGCGACCTCACCGCCGATCCTGATCAACGTGGTGTCCGCGACTTCCACCGCGCCGCAACTGCACGTCAGCGGGCACCAGGTGGTGGACGCGAGCGGCAAAACCGTTGTGCTGCACGGGGTGAACCGCTCCGGGGCCGAGTTCGCGTGCGTGCAGAACACCGGGATCTTCAACGGCCCGATGGACCAGGCGTCCGTCACCGCGATGAAGGAATGGGGCATCACGTCGGTACGCGTCCCACTGAACGAGGCCTGCTGGAACGCTGAATCCTATGTTCCCGCAACGGCTTCAGGAGCCGTCTATCAGGCCGCCGTCAAGTCGTACGTCAGCCTGCTCAACGACAACGGCATCGTGGCGATCCTGGACCTGCACTGGACCGACGGGGCGTACACCGGCAGGGCGTCCGCGTGCGCGTCGGCGCAGGCCCTCTGCCAGAAGCCGATGCCGGACCTGGCGCAGGCCGTGCCGTTCTGGACCAGTGTGGCCAGCACGTTCAAGGGCAACGACGCGGTGATCCTGGATCTGTTCAACGAGCCCCATCCGGACATCGCGCTGGGCAACGAAGCCCAGGGTTGGCAGTGCTGGCGCGACGGTGGCGCCGCCTGCTCCCCCGGACTCGGCTTCCCGGTGGCCGGCATGCAGTCCATGATCAACGCGGTCCGGTCGACCGGCGCCGACAACGTCCTGATGCTGGGCGGCCTGACCTGGTCAAACGACATGACCCAGTGGCTGAGTCACGAGCCGACCGACCCGGACAACGACCTGGTCGCCTCCTGGCATTCCTACAATTTCAACGCCTGCGTCACCCTGTCCTGCTGGACCGGTCAGATCGCGCCGGTCGCCGCCGCGGTCCCGGTCATCACCGGCGAAATCGGCGAGAACGAGTGCTCCGACACGTACATCACCCCGCTGATGAACTGGTTGGACACCCAGCACATCGGGTATCTGGCGTGGACGTGGAACGCATGGGGCTGCGCTCAGGGGAACGTGCTGATCAACGACTACACCGGCAGTCCGACCGCGTACGGCGCCGGGTTCGAGACACACCTACAGTCACTCGCCGGCGGCTGATCAACACTGGCTCACTCGACTGGTCAAACTTCCGCCGAGTTATCCACAACTGGCCAGTACCTAACCCATTCGGGGCTTGACAAGAGTACCTTGAGAAAGGGCCGAAGCCCCCGGTGGTTGGGCGGGGGACTGTCCTTTGTGGGCGTCGTCGCTCGAGTCTACTGCTTCGGGCGGTTTGTTGGTCGGTTTGCCAGGCCCGTGGCGAAGCCGATTCCGCATGTCAAAGGCCATTTCGGTGGTCAGGTCACTGGCCTGGGGTGGTTGGGCGGCAGCCTGCCCCGCGGTTCGGCGGCGTCGCGTGTGCATGCCGCTACGTTTGGCCATCGACAATGCGGGCGGCGAAATCGTTACAGGGTATGGCAAATCAGCGTGGGCTGCGTTGGGGTCGCCGTTGGCGGCGTCGCGGCGATCAGACCGAATGTGGTTGTTGACGCGGCGTCCAGGTGAGCGTTCCAGGTCGCGCTGTCCACCGTCACCGCGGAACCGTGCACGGTCCATACCCCGTTCCAGAGCCCTTCGATGTGGTGGCCGCCCGGAAGTGTCCAGTCGACCTGCCAACCGAAGACGCTGGTGGCGCTGGTGTTCCGCACGGTCACCTGGACCTGGTAGCCGCCGGGCCACACATTGGTCACCTCGTACTGGGCGGCGCACCCGGTCGGCGTCGGGTGCGCGATCCTGGGCTGCGCTGGGCTCGCAATCGGCGTGGTGCCAGGGCTCAGGGACGTGCCGATCAGCACACCCAGTGCCAGCAACGCGATGCCGACGACCCCGGCCGTGGCCAAACGCCTGCGGGAACGCCGGACACGGAGCAGGCGGGTCGCGGGGTGCGGCCGGGGTGGTGGCAGCGGGCGGTTGTCCAGAACGGCGTCGAACAAGCTCCGGGCCTCGGCCATGGTCGGCCGGCCCGCCGGGTCGCGGTGCAGCAACCGGACGAGTACGTCGCCGAGCGGCCCGGGATGCGCGGGTGGCGGGACCTCGTCGTTGGCGGCTCGGATGAGGACGGTGATCGGGTTGTCGTCGGTGCCGAACGGTGGCCTGCCCTCCAGTGCGTGGTACAGCGTGGCGCCGAGGGAGAACACGTCCGCGGGGTAACCGGCCTCTCCCCCGTTGGCGACCTCCGGGGCCAGGTAGGCGGGGGTGCCGGCGATGATCCCGCCGCCGGTGATCGTGCTTTCGCCGTGGGCGCGGGCGATGCCGAAGTCGGCGAGCTTCGCCACGCCCGACGACGTGATCAGCACGTTGGCCGGTGTGACGTCGCGGTGCACGATCCCTTCGCCGTGCGCGGCCATCAGCGCGGACGCCAACTCGCCGCCGATGGTCGCCACCTGCTGCGGGGGCAACAGCGAACGGTCGCGCAGGATGTCCGCGAGGCTGCGTGATGGCAGGTACTCCATGACCAGGTACCGCGCGTCGTCCTGGTCGACGATGTCGTGGACCGTGACCGCGTGCGGATGCCGCAACCTGGCGGCGAGCCGGGCCTCGCGAGCCGCACGTTGCCCATCCGACGCGGCGAGCTGCTTTACCGCGACGACACGATCCAGCCGCTCGTCCCGTGCCTGCCAGACCACACCCATCGCGCCGCGACCGACCTCGCCCAGCAGTCGGTACCGGCCGGCAATCAGCGTACCTTCGCCGATCACGACGACCTCCGCACTCAGCAGTACTTTCCCCGCAAGCCTAGCCTGTGGCTACGTCACCGTGAGCTCGCTGATCCGGAGGAACGATCCCCAGGACCCTGACTCGTTCTATCTCGAATACCAACGAAAACGCCGCCCGTATTCACTGCGGTCTTCCTCGGCGACCTCATGCAGTTGACCCAGGCTGCCCATCAGATTCGCGACGTCGACCGCCGCCGGAGACGTAGCCGTCTTGCCGATACGGCAACCAATGATCACGTGCCACCATCGGTACGTGGACAAATCGCGACCTCGCATAGACGTAATCACGATCGGAGATGTTGCACAGGCGCGTGGCGTGCCGGTCGAGCAACTCCTGAACGACATGTGTCGGAACGCGCTCATGGTCCGTAGGAAAGACGGTTCGTACGCGCCGACCAACTACGCCATCCAGGCAGGCGCGCTGGTCTTCGTCGGCCACGACGATACGGACGACGACGCGAAAACCGGCTGGGACATCGACATCGACCTCGACTGACAGCCCCCTGCGTTGGCCGGCTGCGCGGAGCGCTTGCCAGCGACATCAGCGCGACAGGATCTTGTCGGCAAGTTTCTTGACGTGAGGCGCACTCGCCGCGGCGCGCCAACCGGCGGGTGAGGACTCGCCGGCCGGAGTCCCGCTGCGCCCATACGCCGCCGGGCCGCTGACTTCGGTCACCGCCGGCCGATCGGTCACCGCGACACGGAACCATCCGCCCTCGCGCGGCGTCCCAGCGATCGCGATAACTTGACTGTGACGTTCCGACGATTGGGGAGGCACCGGTGACCGAACCAGGGTTCACCGCAGCGCGGGTGGCCGAGCTTCAGCGGGAGGCCGACGGCACGATGGCCGCGTTGGCGGACCGGATCACGGCTGCCGCGCAGGTGCGCGAGCGCGCGATGTCGGTGTCCGGCAAGGCGAGTTCACAGGACGGCTCGGTTACCGTGGTCGTGGACTCGACCGGTGTCGTCACGTCGCTCACGCTTGCGCCGACCGTGTTCGACCGCACGACGCCGGAGAAGCTGGCCTCGACCTTGGTGGCAGTCATCCAGCAGGCGGCGACCAGGGCGCGGACGGACATGGCGGCGGCGATGGCACCGCTGCGCGCCGGCGGTGACGCCGCCCGCAAGGCGGCCGCGGGTGTCCCCGAGCTGAGCGCTCTGCGGTTCGACGTGCCCGAGGTCCCGCACACCGCGGTGGACCGGAGCGGCGCACCGGATCCGTGGGCCGGCGTGACTCCCGATGCCGAGCCCACTCCTGCGCCGGCACCGGGGTCGCGACGCGGCCCGGCACCGGCAGTTCAGGAAGAAGCCGACGATGCACCCGCGCAGGGCTGGGTCAACGTGGAAAGGCCCTGGTGACTGACGTATGGGTGTCGTACTGCCGAGCGCCCTTGACTGGGTACTCCAGTTGATCGGGATCAACTGGCCCAACATCGACGAGGACCAGTTGCGGTCGAGCGCGACCGAGCTGCGCCAGATCTCCTCGGAGCTGACCAGCAACACCGGTGACGCGCAGTCCCAGATCGAGCAGATGCTCAACCTGAACAAGTCGCAGTCGCTGGCCAACTTCGAGGCGCTGTGGAGCAAGGTCGCGAAGGGACATCTGCCGCAGTTGGGCCAGGGCATGAACCTGCTCGCCGACGGACTCGACGTCTCCGCGGTCGTCGTCACGGGGATGAAGGTCGCCGCGATCGTCCAGCTCGGCATCCTGGCGGCCGAGATCATCGCCGACCAGGCCGCCGCCCCGTTCACGTTCGGCGCGTCCGAGGCCGCGATTCCCGTCGAGACCGAGGCGACCTCGCAGATCGTCGACCAGATCATCAAACAGGCCGTGAACCAGGTCGAGCAGCAACTCATCCAGGCGGTGGAGGGGCCGATCTTCAACGCACTGGACAGCGCGGCCGGGGAAATGGCCGGCCAGTTGCTCGGTGACGCGCTCGGCACGCACAGCGGCCTCGACCTCAATGCGGTCGGTTCGGCCGCGTCGTCCGGTTTCGGTCAAGGCATACAGGACTCCGAACAGCAACTCGGCAGCATGGTCGGCATCAGCGGCCCGGCAGGGTCATCCGGCGGGAATACGGGCAACGGCGGCCAGGCGGCTGCCCCGGCCGCGGGCCAACAGGCGTAATCGGGGGCATGGTGAGCGGTTTCACGATCCGGCCGAATGATCTGCGGAATTCGGCGGGCACACTGGAGAATCTGGCCGGCCAGATCGGCACGGGCGGCCAGCGGATGAAAACCGCGGGCGAGTCGCTGGTGGCGCATGCCAGCGGCGACAAGTCCGGGGTCGGCAGTGTCATCGCCAAGGCGTTCGGCAAGGCGCTGACCACCACCGGTGACGTGTTCTCCCAGGCGTCCCGGATCAGCAAGGGTTCCTCGGACCGCTTGCACGGCAACGCGAACGCGCACGAGAGCAACGAGCACAACACTGAGAAGTCGTTCCGCGACCTGCACCCGAACAGCAACGGGGGCAGCGGCACCCATCCGAAGGACACCAGCCCCGGGAACACCCGCCCGTCGTCGTCCGGCACATCCGGTTCGGGCGGTTCCAGCGTCAGGAACGACGGCACCGGCAACATCAGGCCGAACAACAACCAGCCCGCGCACAACTCGACGCCCACCGAGGGCCTGCCCGGCTGCGGTGATCCGGTGGACGTCGCGACCGGCCGGATGTTCCTCACCCAGCTGGACGTCGAACTGCGGGCGGTGCTGCCACTCGTGGTGTCACGGACCCACCTGTCGACCTTCGTCAGCGGCCGATGGTTCGGCCCGACCTGGGCGTCCACAGTGGACCAGCGGGTGGAGGTCGACGCGGCCGGGGTCTCGTTCGCCGCGGAGGACGGTTCCCTGCTGAGCTATCCGCTGCCGGGCGACGCGGGGACCGTGTTGCCCGAGTTCGGCCCGCGCTGGCCGTTGGGCCGGACCGGGGACGGCGGATTCACCATCGCGGTCCCGGATCGGGCGCAGACCCTGGTGTTCTCCTCGGCGGGGCTGATCACCGCGATCGTGCACAACGTCGGCGGACGCATCGACATCGAGCGGAACGCCGACGGCACGCCGACCGCGATCACCCATTCGTCCGGCTACCGGATCGTGGTGCGCACCGACGACGGCCTGATCACCGAGCTGCGGCTGCCGCGACCCGCGGTCAACGGCGACATGCCCGCCGACCTCGTGTTGGTGCGTTACCGGTACGACGACGCACGCAGGCTCGTCGAGGTGACGAACTCCTCCGGGCTGCCGCTGCGCTACGACTACGACCCGTCGGGCCGGATCGTCGCCTGGCGGGACCGCAACGGCTTCGGGTACCGGTACGTCTTCGACGGCGACGATCGGTGCGTGCGGACCGAAGGTGACGGCGGCTATCTCACCTACACCTATGCCTACGACCACCGCGTCACGCTGGCCACGAACTCGCTCGGCAACACCACCGCCTTCCACTTCAACGACGCGCTCCAGTTGGTGCGTGAGGTCGACCCGCTCGGCAACGAGACGTCGTTCGAGTGGGACCGGCACCACAAGCCGCTGCGTGAGACGGACGCGCTCGGCAACACCACGAGTTACCGGTACGACGACGTGGGCAACCTGCGGGAGCTGATCCGGCCGGACGGCACGAAGCAGGTCACCGAGTACGACGATCGGCACCGCCCGGTGATCATCGTGGACCCCGATGGCGCGGTGTGGCGGCGGGAATACGGGCCGATCGGCGAACTGCTCGCCACGGTCGACCCTGCCGGTGCCCGCACCGCCTACCGCTACGACCAGGCAGGGCATCTCGCGGCCACCATCGACGCGCTGGGCAACACCACCACGATGACCAGGGACCGGCGCGGCCTCATCGCGGCCGTCACCGACCCGAACGGCGCCACGACCGAATACGGCTACGACGAGATGGGCAGGGTCGCCTCGATCACCGACCCGACCGGTCGGACCACCCGGTACGGCTGGACCGTGGAGGGACTGCCGGCCACCGCAACCCAGCCCGATGGCGCGACGGAACACTGGACCCACGACGGCGAGGGCAATCTGCGCGAACAGCGCGACGCCATCGGGAACACCACTGTCCTGCGGGTCGGCGGCTTCGACCTGCCGACAGCCCGGATCGCGGCCGACGGCAGCCGCCAGGAGTTCGGCTACGACACCGAGTTGCGGCTCACCTGGGTACGCAACGAGCGGGGCGACCACTGGCGCTACGAGTACGACGCGGCCGGGAACCTGGTGCGGGAGACCGACTTCGACGGCCGCGTGCTGCGGTACGGCTACGACGCGGCGCACCGGATGGTGCGGCGCACGAACGGCGCCGGCCAGACCGTCGAGTTCACCCTGGACCCGGTCGGCCGGATGGTCGAACGGCGGGCCGGGAACGACGTGACCCGGCTGACCTACGACCCGGCCGACCGGGTGCTCAGCGCCGTCAACGCGGACGCGGACCTGCGCTTCGGTTACGACCCGCGCGGCCTGGTGGTCGCCGAGACCTGCAACGGCCGCACGGTGCGCTCCGAGTACGACGCGATGGGCAGGCGGATCACCCGCACCCTGCCATCGGGCGCGCGCAGCGACTGGACCTACGACGCGGCCGGCGCCCCCACCCAGCTGCGCGTCGGCGGTCACGCCCTGGCGATGCGCCGCGACGCCGCGGGCCGTGACATCGGTCGCACCTGGGGTTCGACCACCATCAGCCAGGACTGGGACCCGGTCGGGCGGCTGGCCGCGCAGACCGTCACCGCGGCATCGGGTGTGGTGCAACAGCGCGAGTACTCCTACCGCGCCGACGGCCTGCCCACCGGGGTACGGGACACGCTGGCCGGTTCGCGGGCGTTCGAACTCGACCGGATGGGCCGGGTCACCACGGTCACCGGCAACGCGGGCGGCCAGAGCTGGACCGAGCACTACGGCTACGACGCGACCGGCAACATCACCGACGCGCGGTGGCCCGGTGGCGACCCGCTGACCGGTCGGCGCCAGTACGCCGGCACGAAGCTGACCACAGCGGGCACGACCAGCTATGCGCACGACGCGCAGGGCAGGGTGGTCCGGCGTACCGGTCCCGGCCCGGACGGCCGACCGCGCAACTGGGAGTTCGGCTGGACCGCCGAGGACAGGATGGTCTCGGTGACCACCCCGGACGGCCAGCGCTGGCGCTACCGGTACGACGCGCTGGGCAGGCGGATCGCGAAGCAGCGGCTCGGTCCGGGCGACGCGGTCGCCGAGCAGGTGGACTTCACCTGGGACGGCCAGCACCTGGCAGAGGAACACCACCGGGCGCCGACCGGACAGCGGCGGCTGACCAGTTGGGAACTGGAGCCGGGTACCGACCTGCCACTGACCCAGAGTGAACGGTTCCTCGGCGACGGCCCGCAATCCGTTGTGGACCAACGGTTCTACGCGATCGTGACGGACCTGGTCGGCAGCCCGGCGGAGTTGGTCGGGCCGGACGGGGCGGTCAGCCAACAGCCGTGGCACACATTGTGGGGTCGTACGGCGACCCCGGCCGCGCCGACTCCGCTGCGGTTCCCCGGCCAGTACTACGACACGGAAACCGGGCTGCACTACAACGTCCACCGCTATTTCGACCCGGCGGCCGGCCGTTTCACCAGCCCGGACCCGCTCGGCCTGCTGGGTGGCCCCAATCCGCAGTCCTACGTCCCCAACCCGACCGCCTGGATCGACCCGCTCGGCCTGACACCGTGCAAGACCAGCCCATCGGGCAGCGGCGGCGGGCAGGGCGGCGCCAACCAGCCGCCCGCGGGCGGGAACAACCGGCGGGGCGGCGGCCGGCAGCGGAAGCCACCGAAGTTCCTGCAACAACCCAACCCGACCAACGTCGTCGACCCACAGGTTCCGCTCTACCACTACACGGAAGCGGCGGGCCATCAGGGCATCACGACCAGCGGGGAGATCTGGCCGTCCCAGTGGGAGCAGGGAAACCCCAACAACGCGCACGCGCGGTTCGGGTCCGGCGTCTACCTCACCCAGATCAAGCCGGGCAGCGTGTCCCAGGAGGAACTGTCCCAGCAGTTGGTGCTGAACCCGAACACGGGCCACAGGTTCACCCACTACATCGAGCTTGATCCGCAGAAACTCCAGCAACAGGGTTACACCATCTCGCAGTCCCCCGATCGCCCCGACGTGTGGGTCGCGCACCACGGACCGCTCGACCAGCCGGGCGAGCCGAACATGCCGGTCGGCAAGCCGGGCGAGCCGGGCACGGCGATCACGGACCACGGCCCGAACCCGCCGTACAACCCACCGCCGCCGCCCCCGCCGCCACCTCCGGTGCCAGCGTCCCCGGCACCGGCGCCGGCACCCGCCGTGGGGTCCCCATGAAATACCAACACGTCAAGTGGCGCCACGACCTGCCGCATCAGCCGACCGACATCTACACCGAACTGGACGACGACCGCTGGGAGACCCGCAAGGTCGAAGTGTTCGCGGACGGCCGGATTCAGTACTCGGACGGAACCGACTCCACCGGCGCCACGGATCTCGGTGAGGTGCGGTCGCCGACGCCGCAGGAGGCACCGGACAGCGCCGTGTTGACCACGATCGCCATCGACGAGCCGACCTTCGAGCACATGTGGAACCTGGCGATGTCCTGGGGTGGCGATCAGCCCAAGTCGTAGACGGTGGTCGGGATGTCCCTGGTACACAGGGTCCGCACGATGATCGGCTCGATCTCCACCCAGTGGCCGCCTGCCAACCCGCACCCGATGCGGGGCATGTGCACGGACGCGTGCCGGGCCGCCGCGTGCCCGGCCAGCGTGTCCAGGCACTGTTCGACGGCCCCGTAGCGGATCGGCGGCCCATCGGCGCCGGTCCGCAGTCCGTGCTGGCCGATCATGTTCGCCACCCAGGTCGCCGGTTCGACCTGAACCAGCCGCACCGCGCCGAGGGCGAATCCGGCGTCGTCGGCGTACCAGCGACGGTAGTCATGTTCGGGTTCCGGCCAGCGGCGCGATATCGCGACCACGAATCCCTTGCCCCAGCCGCCGATGTCGTTACAGATGTGGGCGATAATCTTGTTGCCGGCGGCGTCCGGGATGGTCGCGTCCCCGGTGACGAACTTCAGCGTCTCCACGAGCCGTCATCGTATTCCGCTCGCGCTCGGGCACGGCGCTCGCGCCGCGCCCGAGACCCAGTCTAGTAACCGTGAGTAACTGCACGCCTGCGTACGGCAAAGACCTTAAAATCAAGGTCAGGCGGCAGCCTCAGCCGCACTGGCCGGCGCCGGTACCGGCTTGGGCGCCGGGGCCGGCACCTTCAGCCGCACCCAGAGCGCCGCGACGACCAGTGCGACGGCGAGCAGGATCGAACAGAAAAAGTAGACTTGCTCGTACGCGCCGATGCCTCTGGTGCCGGTCGCCGTGGTGCCGTTCTGCAGGATCACGGCCATCGCCGCGATGCCCAGCGCGCCGCCGAGTTGTCGGGCCGTCGTGTTCAGTCCGCTGGAAGTGGCGAACTTGATCGGCGGCGCGGACATCGCGGCCGCCGCCGACGTGCCCATCGTCGCGGCGCCCATGCCGGTGCCGGCCAGCAGCGCAGCGGGCAACCACAGGCTGACAAACGCCGGCTGGACGGTCAGGCCGAACATCAGCCAGACATTGCACGCCAGGAACGCCGACAAGCCGAACAGCGCGGCGAACCTGGGGCCGCCGAACCGTGGCGCGAGCCGAGCAAGGCCCAGCGCCGCAACGGAAGCGGCGAACGCACCAGGTGTGTTGGACAGGCCGGCCTGCAGTTCGGAGTAGCGCCAGATGTCCGTCACGTACAGGACGCCCACCAGCATGAACGGGTATTGCGCCATGCCGTAGAACAAGGACACCACGTTGGTGGCGCTGAAGGCCCGGTTGCCCCACAGAGAGATGTCCACGGCCGGCACCTTGCTCGTCCGCGACCGCAGCAGCGCGACCAGCACGGACGCCACGCCCAGCACGATGCAGGCCAACGTCCTGATGTTGGACCAGCCCCACGTGCCGCCCTCGGTCACTCCGAGGGTCAGGCCACCGACACCCAACGCGATGAGGACCGTGCCAAGCAGGTCCGGCACGCGATCCCGAGAAACGGCGGCCGACGGCGCCAGTCGCCGCAGCGCCGACACGATGAGCAGCACACCGAAGGGCAGGTTGATCACGAACACGGCTCGCCAGTCGAACCACTCGACCAGCACACCTCCGACGCTCGGACCGATCGCGGCGGCGACCGCCGACGACGCGCTCCACAGCCCGATGGAACTGGCCCGCTTGTCGGCCGGGCCGTCCAGCAGCAGGATCGCCAACGACGCCGGGATCATCGCGGCCGCCCCGGCACCCTGCAGGACCCGGGTCGCGATCAGCACTTCGAGGTTGGGCGCGAGCGCACACAGGAGCGAGGCCACGGTGAACAGCCCGACGCCGAGCACGAACAGCCTGCGCCGGCCAAGGGCGTCCGCCAAACGGCCGGCCGGGGCCAGCAGCGCCGCGAACATCACGGCGTAACCGCTGATCACCCACGACAGTCCCGGCACGGACGCGGTCGGGAACTGCTGGTGCAGGTTGGGCACCGCGAGGTTCGTGACGGTCGAGTCCAGCATGGCGAGGAACGTGCCGCCGGACGCTGTCAGCATCGTCGCCAGGTACGCGCGGGACCTGGTTGGCTCAGACATCGGTTACTCCTGATATGGCTCTGATCGGGCTCAGTCTCTTCATTCGTCTGCCGCGCCGAGGGTGATCGCTTCCTCGACCTGCTCGATCCGGGCCTTGTCGAGGTCGCCGGCGATCTTCTCGTCCGCGTTCATCATCGCTTCGACGTCGTATTCCTCGTAGCCGAGGATGCCCATCTCGGCGAAGGCGTGTTTCATGCGGTCACCGAACAGGCCGATATCGTGGAGTGTCGGCACGATCCGGGAGAACAGGTGGCTGCGGAACGCTCGGAAGTGTTCCGAGTTCCGCATGAACTCGATGCACTCGACGGCGTCGATGTCGAGATTGCGCCACACTTCCTCACCGACAAATCTTTCCTGCATGAGGTGACATGCCTCGATGCAGAACTCCTGCCGCTCGTCCCGTTCCGCTTGGGTGAGCTGGGGGTAGTACTCGCGCAACGTGAGCCGGCCGAAGGCCACGTGCCGCGCCTCGTCCTGCATGACGTAGGTGTTGACTGCCTTGGCGAGCGGCTCGGTGGCGTTGTCCCTGATCAGGCCGAAGGCGGCCAGCGCGAGCCCCTCGATCAGCACCTGCATGCCCAGGTAGGTCATGTCCCACCGGGAGTCGGTGATGACGTCGTTGAGGAGTGCCTTGAGCCCGGGATTGATCGGGTACGCCAGGTCCAGCTTCTCCCTCAGGTAGCGCGAGTAGACCTCGACGTGCCGGGCCTCGTCCATCACCTGAGTCGCCGCGTAGAACTTCGCGTCCAGCTCCGGCACGGTGTGCACGATCTTGGACGCGCAGATCAACGCGCCCTGCTCACCGTGCAGGAACTGCGAGAACTGCCACGAGGTGAGGTGATGGCGGACCATGCCGCGGTCCTTCGGGCCGAGCGAGTCCCACACCCGGGAGCCGTAGATGGCGATGGTCTGTTCCGGTACGCCCATCGGGTCGTTGACGTCAACGTCGATGGACCAGTCGAGACGCTCGGCCGCGTCCCACTGCCGCTGCTTGCCCTTCTCGTAGAGACCCAGCAGTCGATCACGGCCCTCGTCGTACTCCCAGTCGAACACCGTGGTGGCACCGCCGGGAACGTGCCACTGTGTCTGCTCCACCGGCAGCGCATACATACGTGTGCTCACAAAGTTCCTCCACAACTCGTGGCCTGAGGATCCCGGCAGATCCGGCCTGGACGCGTACGGTTGGGCGCGGTTGGATGGCTGCATCGGCGACCGGCACACCACGGGGCCGGACGCCACACACTTCGAGGCCAACCACCACACTGAGCGGCGGGAGCGTGGCACAATTTTGGAACAGCCGGTGAGGGCAAGGCAGTGGGGATAACCCTGGGCCACAACCCTGGCGGACCCAGCGTCCACCGAACGAACCGGCAGCCTGACGGGCAGTAGTACCTGGCTGGGACTGGACGAGGTCAGTGCCGACCGATACACCCAAATGGGTGTCATGTGCTTATTGGTTACGCACGGCAATGGGGACGTGCGCCGGCAGACTGGTGCTGACGATCGCGTGAACATTTCGAGGGGGCAACACGTGGTAGGACCTGTCCACTCGGCCGAGTTAGCGGCCACGACGTCGTATCGGGGCTTCCGGTTGGGCCAGCCGTCGCTCGGCGATCGCCGAAACGGTCTGGTCGGACGGAGAACCGAACTCGCCGAGTTAATCGATTTCCTGGGCCGGACCCGATCCGGTAAATTGCTGACCCAAGTCGTTGAGGTTACCGGCGACGCCGGAATAGGCAAAACGGCCGTACTAAGCGAATTCACCATGACCGCACGGGCCACCGACGCGCTCGTGCTGTCCGGCCGGGCGGAGCGCGGCGCCCAGTCGACACCGTTCAGCCTGTTCGCCGACTGCTTCCATGACCACGACGACCTGCGGCAGGCCGTGCTGGCCGCCCGCCAACTCGACGACGACGGGGCCGCGATCCGGCAGGCGATGGAACAGCTCGCGGGCACCAGGCTCGTGGTGGTCCTGGACGACCTACACGCCGGCGACAACGCCTCGACGAGCCTGCTGGCCGGCATGCTGCGGCGGCCGTTGCGGGCGAACGTGCTGTTCGTGCTCGGCTACCGCGACCGCCAGGCGTGCAGCGGGCTCCGCCCGGCCGTCGCCAACCGCGACCAGCAGGTGGCCGCGGCCCGCATCCGGCTGGCACCACTGACCGAGACTGATGTCGATGAGCTACTCGCCGGCCAGCACACCGCGAGCTGGCGGCGACGGATCTATCGGGACAGCGGCGGCAACCCTGCCTACCTGCACGGCCTGATCGCGGAGCGCCCCGCGTTCTCCCCGTACCTGGACCCGGCCGGCGCGGACGAGGGCGCCCGCGCCGGCGACTACGCGGTGTTCCTGGCGGAGCTGGAAGGGACGAGTCCGCTGGTGCGCGACGTGGCACACGCGGCTGCCGTGGTGGGCAACGACTTCGAGGCCGAGTTGGTCGCGCGGATGCTGGACCGGCCGGCGTCGGTGGTGCTCGGCGCGATCGGCGAGCTGATCAGCCGGGATCTGGTGTATCCGGTGGTGCGCGGCCAGTACTTCGCGTTCCGGCATCCGGTGCTGCGCAGGGCGATCTACAGCGGCACCGAGCTGAGCAGGCGGGTCCAGTTGCACATCAGCGCCGACGGCGTGCTGCGCGACCGTGGTGTGTCCGCGATCGAACGTGCCCCGCACGTCGAGCAGTGGGCCAAGTACGGCGACCTGGAGGCTGTGGAGGTCCTCGGCACGGCAGGCCAGACAATCACGTTGACCGAACCGAACACGGCGGCGGCGTGGCTGAAGACGGCGTTGCGGGTACTCCCCCGCCACCCCGACCATCGGGAAAAACGCGGTCGGCTGCTGGTGCGGCTGGCCAAGGCCCGTGGCGCGTCAGGTCACCTGCGGGAATGCCGTGACCTGGCGCACGAGGCGTTGCGCATCCTGCCCAAGCAGCCGACAACGATCCACGCGAAGGTAGTCGCGTTCACCGCCATGGTGCAGCGCATGCTGGGTACCTACGCGGAAACCGACGCGATGCTCCGCGCCGAGGTGACGGCGTTGGGTGACGACGACTCCCAGTCCTGCGCCCTGCTGAAGTTCGAGATCGCCGCCGGCGAACTGTCCAACGACGACCCAACCGGCTGCTGCGACTGGGCCCGACAGGCACTGACGATCGCGGTAGCGCACAATTTGCGTTCGCTACAAGCAGCCTGCCACGGCCTGATGGCCATGGCATACGCCACCTCAGGCGACACGACGACAGCGGCGCGCCACTTGGATCAGTCCGCCACGCTCCTGGATGGCATGCTCGACGCCCAGTTCGCGCTGTCCACGGATGCGGTGGTGTGGACCGGCTGGAGCGAGGTCCTGCTCGAAAGGTGGGACGACGCCCAGCGACACTTCGAAAAGGCGGTCGACTTCGCCACCCGCAGCGGCCACCGCCTGGCGTTGCCACACCTGCTGGTAGGCCAGATGTTCACGCTACGCAACCGAGGCCTGCTGGCGGAGACGCACACCGCCACCGAGCACGCGATCTACCTGGCTCAGGAGTCCGGCAGCCCGGACCACGTGGTCACGGCGTACTCCATGCAGGCATGGACCGACACCATGATGGGCCGCTTCGACGATGCGTTGGAGAAGGACGCGATCGCTACCTGCCACGCAAGGGACTCGGCTCACGGCTGGTGCGAAACGATGGCCCTGCGCATGCTTGCCGAGGCAAGACTGCTGGTGGGCGACCAGGAGGGTTGTATGGCACTGGCCGCCACGATAGGCGGCCCCAACCTGGAAGCGGCAGACGTGTGCTCCAGGGTCGCCTGGTACGAGCTGCTTACCAGAGCGGAGTTGGCCGCGGGAAGGGTCGACGAGGCGGCCAAATGGGCAGAGTCGGCGACCGTGGCGGCTGTACTTCTGGGCCAACCCGGGCGGACCGCGCTGGCCCATCTGGCCGAGGCACAGGTGTTGCTGGCCCAGGATCCCGAGGAGGCGTTGAGTTCAGCGCAGTGGGCGGTGACCGGCTTGGAGAACGCCGGCATGGCGATGGACGCACTGCGCGCTCGTGTGGTGCTGGGCGTTGCGCTGTGGCACCAGAACCGGTTGGACGATTCCGCGCGGCAGCTCAAGCTGGCGCAGCAGGCGTTCGAGCAACTAGGTGCCACGACATTGGCGAGGATGGCTCGGACCGACCGTCGTCGGTTGGCGGCCCGGGCCCCGCGCGACAAGACAACGTGTTTGACCGGCCGGGAACGACAGGTCGCCAATCTGGTACAGGAAGGGTTGACGAATCGGCAGATCGCCAGACGGCTGAACATTGCTGAGAAGACTGTGGAGATGCATCTGTCCAAGGTCTTTGCGAAGCTTGGTGTATCGAGTCGGGCTGCTGTTGCGACGTATGTCACGCAGGAGCATTCGGCGCCTGTCGGCCACGGGCCTCTCTAGCGGTCTGCATCACCCCGATGCCGCGTTGTGGGTAACAATGGGGCATCGGGGAAAGCAGGGCGAAAAGCGGCGGGTGTCACATCACCCCGACAGGTGAATGTTCACACCTAACAACGTCATAACGGAATATTGCTGTGCTTCTTGGCAGGAGGCACAACCCGCTTGTTCCGCAAAGCACGAAACGCCTTCACCACAGCGACCCGAGTCTCCGCGGGCTCAATCACATCATCCACACACCCACGTTCAGCAGCAGCATAAGGACTGGTCAACACCTGCTGATACCGCGAAGTCAATTCCCGCCCCAAAGCGACCCGATCATCGGCCAACGACAACTCCCTATGAAACAACATGTCCACTCCACCCCGAGCCCCCATCACCCCGATCTCCGCGGTGGGCCAAGCAAAACAGATATCCGACCCCAACTCCTTGGATCCCATCACAGCGTAACCACCGCCAAACGCCTTACGCGTGATCACAGTGACCATGGGCACAGTGGACTCAATATAAGCAAACCCAAGCTTAGCGCCACGCCGAATGATCCCACCATGCTCCTGCACCGTCCCCGGCAGAAACCCAGGCACATCAACAAGAGTCAAGATAGGCAACCCAAACGCATCACAGAACCGAACGAACCGAGCCGCCTTCTCAGCCGCATCGATATCCAACGACCCAGCCAGATGCAACGGCTGATTGGCGACGACACCAACAGTACCGCCATCGATCCGAGCAAACGCACACAGGATATTCCGAGCGAACGCTGAATGAACCTCCAACATCTCACCGTCATCAACCAGCCGCGAGATCACCTCGCGCATGTCGTACCCATGCTCAGGCGCATCCGGAATCAAAACATCCAATTCGCGATCCCGCGAAGTAACCGACATGTCCACATCAACCGGATAACGCGGCGGCTCGTCCAGATTATTGCTGGGCAAGTAGGACAACAAATCCTTCACATAATAAATGGCTTCCTGCTCATCGGAGCCCATGTAATGAGCACTGCCAGTACGAGTGGCATGCACCCGAGCCCCACCAAGCTCCTCAATCCCGACCGACTCACCAGTAACAGCTCGAATAACATCCGGCCCAGTTACGAACATATGCGAAGTACGGTCCACCATGACGACAAAATCCGTGGCGGCCGGCGTATAGACAGCCCCACCAGCACACACTCCCATGATCATAGAGATCTGAGGAATCACGCCAGAAGCTGTCACGACACGCCGAGCGACCTGGCCATAAGCAGCCAGTGCCAACACACCTTCCTGAATCCGCGCCCCACTGGAGTCGTTCATACTGATCACCGGACAACCAGTACGCATGGCGATATCCAGGATCTTTCCAACCTTCATCCCGAACACCTCGCCGACACTACCAGTGAACGAAGTGACGTCCTGGGCATAGACACACACCTGACGGCCATCAACCGTACCGAACCCAGTCACCACACCATCACCGGCCGGCCGCTGAGCATCGATACCAAAGTTGGCCGACCGATGCCGCACCAACGGATCGATCTCCACAAACGAACCGGCATCCAACAGCAGATCGATACGTTCACGAGCAGTGAACTTACCCAGCACATGCTGACGACGAGCGGCCCGCGGCGAGCCGGGCAACCGAGATTCCGCCCGACGACGACGAAACTCGGCAAGCCGCCCGGCCGTACTGTCATCAGGCGTCGGAACGAGCTCCGCGCTCACCGAGACACAACCTGAGACGAATACAGCCGAGCGAACGAGGTCACCTGACGCCCCATAATGGACAACTGATCGGCATACTGGGCGGAAGGAGCAGAAGTAACGAGAGTAACACCAAGCGGAGTAGGCCAACCACGCAACGCATGCACGATAGACCGCAGCCCACACAAAGTCGTCCCACCGGACTGAGCACCGGCCGACGTCACAATGCAGCCAACAGCCCGCCCATCCAGATAGGGCCGCCGATCAGACCGCAGATCCTCCAGATAGTCCAACGCGTTCTTGACCAGAGCCGACACCCCACCGTGATAGCTGGGGCTGGCCACGACCACCCCATCGGCCCGCACGATGGCATCCAACAACTCCACCGCGGCAGCGCAACGCGCGGCGACGTGGGGCTGGAACAGGGGCAGCCGGCTGAGAAACGCACCATCGAACACCTGGGTCGACGCGCCGGCCGATGAAGCGGCCAGCATGGTCGCGGCCAGTGCCCGCTCCGTCGTCGAGCCCGACCGTCCCGTGCCGCCGACGCCGACCACCAAAGGTCGTTCCACGTCAGTCGGCCGTGCGCAGGCTCAGTGGTCGCATGTCCGTCCACGTCCGAGCGATGTGGTCCAGGCAATCCGCTTTGGTGCCGGCGAAACCCTCGTGCCGCCAGCCGGCCGGTAGCGGAATCTCGTCCTCCCAGATGGAGAACTGTTCCTCGTGGTTCACGACGACCAGGTAGCCGATGCCGGGTTCCGCGTCTGTCGGATCAGTCATGTCCGATACCTCTCACTTGCGGGTGTCCTTGACGATCTCGCCGCCCTTGACGACGAGCACCACACGATCGGGGTTGTCGAACAGTTCCGGCCGCGCCAGCGGGTCGAAGTCGACCGCAATCAGATCCGCGCACTTGCCGATCTCGATCGAGCCGATCCGGTCGGCGACCCGCATGATCCGGGCGTTCACCGATGTGGCCGACCTGATCGCCGCCATCGCGCCGATCACCTTCGCCTTCAGGGCGATCTCGAGGCCGCGCCGGTTCTGGTTGGGGCCGACAAGGTCCGAGCCGGAACCGACCGGCACGCCGGCGGCCCGGGCGGCCAGTAGGCCGTCGACCATCCCCCGCATCGTGTCGCCCACCCGGTCGCGGACCGCTTCCGGCAGGCCGAGTTGGTCGAAGTTGTCCACCATGAGCTGCGCGATCGCCAGCGTCGGCACCATGCTGACGTGCCGTTCGGCCATCATCGCGGCGGTTTCCTCGTCGATGCCGGTGCCGTGCTCCACACACTCGACACCGCCCCGGATGGCGTTGTGGATGCCGGCCACGTTGTGCGCGTGCACCGTGACGTAGGTGTGCCGGGCGTGCGCCTCGGCCACGGCGGCGGCGATCTCATCGACGGTGAACTGGGTGTCGTCCAACGAGTCCGCGATGGACACGACGCCACCGGTGACCGCCATTTTCAGGAACGTGGCGCCCTGGCGGAAGCACTCCCGCGCGGCCTTGCGGACCTCGTCGCAGCCGTCGGAGATCCGGCCGACCGCGGTCAGACCGCGCACCCGGAAGTGGAACGTCTCGTCGGGCGGCGCGAACGGCGAGCCGAGGTGGCCGTGGCCGCCGCACTGCACCAGCGGCGACGCGGACGCCCAGATCCGCGGGCCGGGGACGAGGCCACGGCCGACAGTGCGCAGCACGCCGTGGTCGATGCCGCCGCAGTCGCGGACCGCGGTGAAGCCGGCGTCCAGCGTCTGGCGCAGCGTGCGGAAGATGTCCGCGGCCCGCTCCGCGACGGACAGCTCGTTGTGCAGCACGGCGCGCATCTCGCTGGAGTGTCCGATATGAACGTGCGCGTCGATGAGACCGGGCAGCAACGTCAGGCCGCTGAGGTCCACGACGTCGGCATCGGGTGGGGAGGTTCGGCCGCCGAGCGCGGTGATCCGGTCGCCGTCGACAAGCACGGAACCCATGGCAACCGGGTCGGCACCGAGCCCGTCGATGAGCGTCGCTCCGGTGAACAGTATGGACATGGTCACTCCCCTGCAGGCGGCAGCAGGCCGCCACGGACGAAGAAGCCGAGCATGCGACCGAAGAACACCTGATCAAGAGAAGGCGCCGCAGCGATGTCCGGCGCGAGCCGGGCGGTCACGTTCGCACAGGACATGGCCGGCATATCCCGGTCCGCCGTGTCACCGAGCATCGCCATCAAAGGCGCCAGCGCGTTGTCGTCGCCTTCGCGGTCCACCTGCTCGACCAACGTCGAACGCCACTCGTCGAACGGCACGCTGCGCACCGGGTAGCCGAACCGCCTGATCTGCTCGAAGATCTCGTTCCACGCCAACGGTTTCGGGTCGATCGCGTGGTACGTGCCACCCAACGCGGCCGGCTGCGCGGCCAACGCGACCACGAGCCGGGCGAAGTGATCAACCGTGCCGACGGACAGCTCATACGAGCGCAGCGGCGCCAGGCCGAGCTGCACGCAGCCCTGGATGACCTTGGTGACGTAGTCCTCGCTGTTGGTGGCGCCGTTGCGGCTGTCCGACAGCACGCCACCGGCCCGGTAGACGGACACCGGCACGCCCCGCTCCCGCGCGAGGCCGACCAGGCCCTCGGCGACCCACTTGCTCTGGCTGTACGCGGTGTCGTGGCCGATCGGCGGCGGCAGCGGATCGTTCTCCCTGATCACGTCGCCGCCGTCGATCATCGCGCCGGCCAGCACAGCCAGCGTGGAGATGTGGTGCACCGGCTTGAGCCGCGTGCGGGTGGCCAGCCGCAGTACTTCCTGGGTGCCGAGCACGTTGGTGGCCTTCAGTGCGCGGTAGGGCCGCACGAAGTTGACCCACGCGCCGCAGTGGTAGATCGCGTCGACCCGGCCGGCCAGCTCGTCGAACCCCGGCGAAGACAGCCCCAGCAACGGTTTGGACAGGTCGCCGACCACAACGCCGAGACGGTCGGTGCCGGTCAGGCCATAGGAATCCAGCTTGCCGCGCACCCGTTCCAATGCCTCTGCCTCGGCAGCGGCCCGCACCAGGCACAACACCGTGGCCGACGTCTTGGCCAGCAGCTCGGCGCACAGGAACGCGCCCACGAAGCCGGTCGCACCGGTGAGCAACACCGTGCTCGGCGGTGAGTCGTCCGACAGAGGCAGCCCAGCAGCCGTGATCTCCGCCGGCAGAACCACTTCGTCCTCGAACACCGGTCCGGCCGGACCCGATGACGCCGTGGTCAGGCCGAGTGCGCGGTCGACCAGCGTGGCCATGTCGGCGACCGTGGACGCCTGCAGCACGTCGCGCGCGGTCAGCTGGGTGGCGCCCATCCGGCGCAGGTCCCGCGTCACCTGGGTGACCATCAGCGAATGCGCGCCCAGATCGAAGAAGTCCTCATCGATGCCGACCCGGTCGCGCCCGAGCAGATCGCACCAGATCCGAGCGATCTGCCGCTCCCGCTCGGTACGCGGCGCCGCGAAGTCATCGACAGGTTCGACAGCGACCGGCTCGACCTCCGGCGCCGCACCCACCCGGCCGGCATCGACCCAGAAACGCTTGCCCTCGAACGGATACCCGGGCAACGGCACCCGGCGAGCGGAATCGTGGAACGCCGTCCAGTCCACCGGGACACCTGCCTGCCAGAGCCGACCGACCCCGGTGACCAGGTGCGCCAGGTCGGGCAGCGAATCGCGCGGCAAACCCATGGTGGACACGGTGATCGGTGTCGGCGCGAGACCCTGGGTCGCGGCCAGCGACGTCAACGCCCGGCCTGGACCGACCTCCAGCAGCACCCGCGCCGGCCGGTCGAGCACCGTGCGCACACCGTCGGCGAACCGGACGGGCTGGCGCAGGTGCCGCGCCCAGTAGCCGGGATCGGTGGCCTCGGCGGGGGTGATCCAGGTGCCGGTCACGCCGGAGACGAACGGGATCCGGGGCGCGGACAGGTGCAGCCCCTTGATCTTCACGGTGAAGTCGTCCAGGTGGGGCTCGACCAGCCACGAGTGGCTGGCGACGGGCACGCTCACCTTTCGGCAGTCGATGTCCTGCGCCCGCAGAGTCGTCAACAGCAAAGCGATGTCCGCGTCCGGCCCGGCCACCACGGTAAGGTCCGGTGCGTTCACTGCGGACACCGACACCCGGTCGGACAGCATCGGGGCCAGCCGCGCCTCCGGCAGCCGCACGACCAGCATCCGGCCCGGCGGCATGGCCGCGAACAGCTCACCACGGGCCAGGGTGATGTCCAGGGCGCCGGCCAGGGTGAACACGCCGGCGAGGCAGGCCGCGACGTACTCGCCGAGGCTGTGCCCGATCATCGAGACCGGCCGGATGCCCCACGCCATCAGCTGTTTGGCCAGCGCGTACTCGATGACGAACAGCGCGGACACGACCCCGGCACCTTGATCGCGGCCCATGGTCGCCGCGCCGCCGGTCAGGCCGCGACCGGGCAGCGGGGTGAACGCGGCCGGGAACAACAGCCGGCGCAGGTCGAACTCCAGCCGTGGCAGCAACAGTTCCGCGCACCGGTCGACCTCGGCCCGGAACACCGGCTCGGACCGGTAGATGTCCAGGCCCATGTCCGGGTGCTGCATGCCGGCGCCCGGAAACGCGAACACCACGTCGTGATCACCGCCGGACGCGGTCCTGGTGACCAGCCGCCGTGCTTCGCGCAGCGCCCGCACCGCGTCCTCGCGGTCAGCACAGACCGCGAACCGTCGGACCCCGAACGCGCGCCTGCCTTCCTGAAGTGTGAAGGCCACATCGGACAGTGCGTCGTCCGTCGAGTCCAGGTGGACGGCGAGCCGTTCGGTCGCCGTGTCCACGGCCGCCCGGCTGCGCCCGGAGATCGGTAGCAACTGCCACGCCCGCGCCGGCCCGGTCGGCGCCGGGTCCGGTGCCTGTGCCAGGACCAGATGCGCGTTGGTGCCGCCGACACCGAACGAACTGACCCCGGCCCGTCGTGGCCCCGGCCAGTCCGCCACCACACCCGGCACGTGGAACGGCCGGCCGGCGAGCTCGAGTTCCGGGTTGGGCGCGGTGAAGTTGGCATTCGGCGGTATCTGTCCATGGTGGACGGCCAGCGCGGCCCGCATCAGGCCGGCGGCGCCGGCAGCCGCGTCCAGATGGCCGATGTTGGCCTTCACCGAGCCGAGCGCGCATGGGCCGGTGACGCCCTTGAATGCCTGTTCCAGCGCGGCCACCTCGATCGGGTCGCCGACCTGGGTTGCCGTGCCGTGTGCCTCGACGTAGCCGATGGTGGCCGGGTCGACACCGGCCAGCGCCAACGCGGACGTGATCACCCTGGCCTGTCCGTCGACACTCGGCGCGGCGTAACCGGCCTTCATCGAGCCGTCGTTGTTGACCGCAGAGCCCCTGATCACGGCGTACACGTGGTCGCGGTCGGCCAGCGCGTCGGACAGCCTGCGCAGCACCAACACCACGCAACCGTTGCCGGGCACGGTCCCACCCGCGCGAGCGTCGAAGGGCCGGCAGTGGCCGTCCGCGCTGAACAGGCCGGTGTCCGCAACCGGATAACCGGTCTTCAGCGGCACGTTCACCGTCACCCCGCCGACCAGCGCGACATCGCACTCGTAGCCGAGCAGGGACTGGCAGCCCAGATGCGTGGCGACCAGGGATGTCGAGCACGCGGTCTGGACGGTGTAGGCGGGGCCGGTCAGGTCGAGCAGGTAGGACACCCGGGTGGCCAGGAAGTCCTTGTCGTTGAACATCCGCGCCAGCGGGGCCATCGGCGAGCGCTGGAACCGCGCGCTGGTGGCGAGGTTCGCGGTCAGGTACTTGTTCATGAACGTGCCGGCGAACACGCCGACGGGGGCGCCGATGCGGGTCAGGTCGTGGCCGCTGTCCTCCATGGCGTGCCACGCGGTCTCGCAGAACATCCGGTGTTGCGGGTCCATGGTCTCGGCTTCGCCTGCGTTGAAGCCGAAGAAGGACGCGTCGAACCGGTCGGCGCCATCGACGTAGCCGGACGCGGGCACGTAGTCCGGGTCCGCGATGGTGTCCTCGTCCACGCCCGCGGCCAGCAGTTCGGCCCGGCCGAACCGGGTGATCGACTCGACGCCGTCGCGCATGTTGCGCCAGAAATCCGGCACGGTCCGCGCGCCGGGCACGCGGCAGGCCATGCCGATGATCGCGATCGGCTCGACCGCGTCACTCTGTTCCCAGTCCGTCATGCGGGTCGACCCCGACGCAGCGCCGCCCGGCGGGCGAACGCGCCGGCCCTGCGGCCGGCGGCCACCCGGACCTTGGCCAGTTCGGTGTCCGGGTCCGCCGCGTCCTCGGCCAGTGCGTTGACCAGGCCGCGTACCGTCGGGTAGCGGAAGATGTCCACAAGGGACAGTCGATCGCCCAGGACGGTGCGCAACCGGGTGCGCGCCCGGACGGCCAGCAGCGAGTTGCCACCGATCTGGAAGAAGTTGTCCTCGACGCCGACCCGCTCGACGGCCAGGACCTCGGCCACCGCCTCGGCGGCCAGCCGTTCGGTCTCGTTGCCCGGCGGCCGGTACTCGGCGATCGGCCGGGCGCCCGGGTCGGGCAGCCGGCCGCGGTCCACCTTGCCGTTGGGTGTCATGGGCAGTTCGTCCAGGAACACGACCGTGGCCGGCACCATGTAGTCCGGCAGCGTCTTGGCGCCGAACGCGGTGATGGCGGCGCCGGTCAGGGCGAGCCCCGGCCGGGCCGGCACGCAGTAGGCCACGAGCTGCCGGTGCTCGTCGTCGCCGCGCACCGACGCGATCACGGCCCGTAGGTCGGGATGCGCGCGCAGGGCGTTCTCGATCTCGCCGAGCTCGATTCGGTGGCCCCGGATCTTGACCTGGTGATCGAGCCGGCCGAGAAACGCGAGCCGGCCGTCCGGCCGCCAGTGCACCAGGTCACCGGTGCGGTAGAGCCGGGCACCCGGCTCGCCGGAGAACGGGTCCGGGACGAACCGTTCCGCCGTGAGTGCGGGCCGCTCGAAGTAGCCACGGGCGACACCGGGACCGCCGAGCAGCAGCTCCCCCGGCACGTTCGGCGGTGTCGGCCGCAGGTACTGGTCCACGACGTAGGCGCGGACGTTCGTCATCGGCCTGCCGATGGTCACCGGTCCCGTCTCGTCCACCACGGCTGTCGTGGCCCAGACGGTCGCCTCCGTCGGGCCGTACATGTTGTGCACGGCACCGGGCAGCAGGCCGGCCAACCGGGTGGCCAGCGGACCGGGCAGCGCCTCGCCGCCGACCAGCAGCCGCCGCAGCCGGGCGATCTCGGCGCCGGACTCGTCGTCGTCGGCCAGCGTGCCGGCCATCGACGGCGTGCACTGCAGATGCGTCACGGCGTGCCGGCGGAGCTGGGCCGTGATCGGCTCGTCGGCCATGGCCGTACGGCGCCGCTCCTCGCTCAGTTCCCGTGCCACCGCGAGGTGTTCCAACGCGCCGAGCACCTGCTCGTGCGCGACGCCGAAGTCGATCAGGCAGGCCACCTCGTCCACACCGATCACCTTGACCGCGTCGATCAGGTCGGCGCAGTGTTCCGGCGTGCCCAGCAGGCCCGACGTGTCGAAGAACCGGTCGAACGCCTGCGCGACCAGCTCGTCGAGCTCCTCCTCCGGCAGGCTGCGCAGGTTCACCTCGCGGCCCATCGCCTCGCTCAGGCCGGCCAGCAGGTCCAATGAGGACTTGATGTAGGCGCACAGCGGTTCGCGCGCGGTTTCGCGGGCCGCGTCCACGTCGGGGCCGACGAACGTGTGCAGCATCAACGTGACGTGGCCGTTGCCGGCGTGGCCGCTCCCCCGCCACGCCTGCCGGTACAGCTCGATCTTGTGTGCGAGCTGCTCGACGGAGTGGCCGAGCAGGTGGGTGAGCAGGCCGGCGCCGATCTCTCCGGCGAGTTGGAACGTCTCGGGGCTGCGGGCGCTGGTCACCCAGACCGGCAGTTCGGGCTGGACCGGCGCGGGGAAGACCTTCACGTCCACCTCGGTGTCGACACCGTTGCGCCGCCGCACACTGCCGCCGCGCCACAGCTCCCGCAGCTCGGCAACGGCGGTGGTCATGATCTTCTTGCGGTCGGCGTAGTTGTCCGGCGCGAGCACGAAGTCGTTGGGCTGCCAGCCCGACGCCACCGAAAGGCCGACCCGGCCGTGTGAGATGTTGTCCACGACGGACCACTCCTCGGCCACCCGCAGCGGGTCGTGCAACGGGATGACCACGCTGCCGGCCCGCACATCGACATGCTGGGTGATCGCGGCGATCGCCGCGGCGGCCACCGACGGGTTCGGGTACAGGCCGCCGAACTCGTGGAAGTGCCGTTCCGGCGTCCACACCGCCTTGAAACCGTTGCGGTCGGCGAACTTCGCGCCTTCCATCAGCAGCCGATACAGATCGGCGGGAGCACCGCCCCGGTCACCGCCGAAGTAGAACAGGCTGAAGTCCATCGGCCGCGCCTGCACGGCGGCGGGCACCGGCGCGCCGCCGAGCGTGGCGGCGGCAGTCGGCTCGTCGCCGCGCAGCACGACGCGGTAGCCGCTGGCCAGCGTCCACAGCAGTTCGAGCACCGAGATGTCGAACGACATGCTGGTCACCGCAAGCCAGGTGTCCGGCGTGTCACCGCCGAGGATCGCGTCCGCGCCCGCGAAGAAGTTCAGCACGTTGCGGTGCGAGATCTGCACACCCTTGGGCCGCCCGGTCGAACCGGACGTGTAGATGACGTAGGCGAGGTTGTCCGGCCGGAGTTCGCGGGCCGGCACACTCGGCACCGGCTCGGTCGGGGCGTCCAGGCGCACCAGTGTCACCGGCAGGGCGGCGATCCGGCGACCGAGGCCACCCCTGGTGACGATCACCGGGGTGCGGGAGTCCTCGACCATGAACGCGATGCGGTCCGGCGGGTAGCTCGGATCCAGCGGCAGGTAGGCGCAGCCGGCCTTGAGGATGGCCAGCAGCGTGATCACCAGGTCGGTCGACCGAGTGAGGTAGACGCCGATCGGGGTGTCCGGCGGCAGGTCGTGCGCACGCAGCCGAGCGGCCAGTTCGTCCGCGCGCTGGTTGAGTTCCCGGTAGCTGATCGCCCATTCGGTCGGCTCGTCGGCGCCGAGCAGTGCCGGTGCGTCCGGGGTCCGCCGGGCCCAGCCGGCGATCAGGTCGTGCACCAGCGTGCCGCCGATCGGCTCCGCCTTCGGGTTCCAGTCGACGAGGACCTGGCGGACCTCCGCGCCGGACAGCACCGGCAGCTGGCCGATGGTCAGTTCCGGCTCGGCGACGGCGGCGGCGAGCAGGCGGCAGAACCGCTCGCCGATGGCGCGTGCGGTCTCGTCGCGGAACAGGTCGGTGCTGTACTCGAGGCGGGCGGTGAGCCGGCCTGCGGCGCGGGTGAGGCTCAGCGTCAGGTCGAACTTCGCGGTCGCCGTGTCGCCGGGGACGAGTTTCACCTGGCAGCCCGGCAACTCCAGGCCGTCGTCGTCCCCGTCGTGGTAGCTGAGCATGAGTTGGAACAGCGGGTTGTGCGCCGGATCCCGGCTCGGGCGCAGTTCCTCGACGAGCTTCTCGAACGGCAGTTCCTGGTTCGCGATCGCGGCCCTGCTCTCGTCGCGGGCCCTCGCCACCAGTTCGGTGAAGGTCGGCCGGCCGGACACGTCCACGCGCTGCACGACGGTGTTGGCGAAGAACCCGATCAGGCCGTGCAGGTTCTCCATCGGCCGGCCGGCGACGGGCGAGCCGACGATCACCTCGGCGCCGCCCGTGTGGGCGTGCACGAGGGCGGCGAACGCGGCCAACAGGACGGCGAACGGCGTCGCCCCGGTCGCCTTCGCCAGCTCGTCGACCCGCTCGACAACCTCCTGGTCGATGACGAGGTCGACGTGATCGCCTGCGTGGCTCTGCGTGGGCGGGCGCGGAAAGTCGGTCGGCAGGCTGGCCAGTGCCGGCGCGCCGGCCAGCCTGTCCTGCCAGTAGCCGAGCATCTCGCGCAGCGGCTCGCCGGTCAGCTGTTCGACCTGGTGGGCCGCGAAGTCCGCGTACTGCGAGGGAAGCGGCGCCAGGTCGCCGCCCTGGTACAACACGGTCAGCTCACGGCCCAGCACGCCGAGGGACCAGCCGTCGCACGTGATGTGGTGCACGGTGAGGCAGAACCAGTGCTCGTCGGCCGCCAACCGCACCAGCAGCGGCCGGACCATCAGATCGGTGTCCAATGCGAACGGCCTGCGGGCCTCCTCCCGGCAGAGCAGTTCGGCGGCCGCAGCCGGATCTTCCGCGCCGGACACGTCACTGACGGGAACCGGCACCTCGGTGGCCGGCTGGACGAACTGGCGTGGCTCGCCGTTCACCGGCCGGAACACCGTGCGCAGCACTTGGTGTCGGCGCACGACATCGGTCAGTGCGGCCGACAGGACGCTCTCGTCGACCGGCCCGCTGATCCGGTAGACCAGCGGCACCACGTAGACCGCGTTGGCCGGGTCGAGCTGGTCGAGGAACCACAGTCGCTGCTGCGGGTAGGACAGCGGGTGGTCCTTCTCGGCGATCCGCTGTTGCAGCCGTTGCGCCAGCAACGCCCGCCGGTCCGCGCGACTGCTGTCGACGTCCGTCATCGGTCGACCTCCTTTTCGGCCATCTCACGCAACAGGGCGTCCACCTCGTCGTCGGACAGTTCGTCGATCCGGTCCAGCAGGCCCTGGTCCGCGTCCGCGTTCACGGCCACGGCCGTGGTGGCCCGCGTACTGTCCACTTCGGACGCGAGGCGGGCCACGGTCGGTGCTTGCAGGAACCGTTGCAGGGGCACCTCGGCGGTGCACCGCTCGTTGACCCGCGCCACGAGTCGCATGGCCAGCAGCGAATTGCCGCCCATGGCGAAGAAGTCCCGCGTCACGTCGACCGTCGGCACGCCGAGCAACTCCGCAAGGAGGCCGGCCACCGCCTGCTCGGTCGCCGTGCGCGGTGCGGTGAATCCGTCAGCCACCGGCTCGTCGCCCACCGGTGGCAGGGCCGACCGGTCGAGCTTGCCGCTCGATGTGAGCGGCAGCGCGGGCAGCGGGACGTAGGCGGCGGGCAGCAGGTAGGGCGGCAGGGTGCCGGCCAGGAAGTCACGCAGTACGTCCGGCTCGGCCGTAGTCACCACGTAGGCGACCAGGCGGCGGCCGGACGGGTGGTCGTCGACGAGCACGGCGGCCTGCCGGACCTCCGGGTGCGCCGCGAGCGCGGCCTCGACCTCCCCCGGCTCGACCCGGAATCCCCTGATCTTCACCTGGTTGTCGGCCCGGCCGAGGAACTCCAGCACACCGTCCGCCCGGTACCGCACCAGGTCACCCGTGCGGTACATCCGGGAGCCGTCGGCCGCGAACGGGTCGGGCAGGAACCGGTCCGCGGTCAGCGCGGGCCGGTTCGCGTAGCCGCGCGCCACGCCGGGACCGCCGAGGTACAGCTCGCCGGGCACGCCGACCGGCGCGGGCTGCCGGTATTGGTCCAGCACGTAGCCGGACGTGTTCGCGATCGGGCGGCCGATCGGCACCGACATGGCGTCGTGCGACAGCGCCTCGATGTGGTGGCACACCGCGAAGGTGGTCGTCTCGGTGGGGCCGTAGCCGTTGAGCAGCCGGGTTGGCCGGTCGTCGCGGTCGAGCAGCCTGCGGATGCGGTCGACGTTGAGCGCGTCGCCGCCGACGAGCAGGTTGGTCAGGCCGGCGAAGGAGTCGGGGTGGTCGGCCATCACCTCGGTGAACAGCGCCGAGGTAAGGAACATGCTGGTCACCTTGTTGTCCCGCAACGCCTTGCCCAGGCCGCCCGCGGTGAGCAGGTCGGCCGTGTCGACGACGCACAGCGTGCCGCCGTGCAGCAGGGCCCCCCACAGCTCGAACGTGAACGCGTCGAAGGACGCGTCGGCCACCTGGGCGAAGCGCTCGTCGGGACCGAACGCGACGTAGTCGGTGTCACGGACGAGCCGCAGCACAGAGCGGTGCTCGACCAGCACACCCTTGGGCCGCCCGGTGGAGCCGGACGTGAAGAGGATGTAGGCGAGGCTGTCCGGCCGGGCCGGGGACGGCGGCGTCACCGGCGTCGGGAACTCGTCCGTCAGCTCGTCCACCGCGATGACCCGGCCCTGGCCGACCAGGCCACGCAGGTCCGACCGGGTCACCACGACGGGCGCCGCGACGTCGGCCAGCATCCAGCCGAGCCGTTCCTCGGGATAGCCGGGATCGAGCGGCACGTAGGCGCCACCGGCCTTGACCACCGCGAGCAGCGCGGTGACCAGGTCGTCGCCGCGTTCGAGCAGCACGCCGACCGGCACGTCCCGGCCGACGCCGTGGGCCAGCAGGACATGCGCGATCCGGTTCGCCGCCCGGTCCAGCTCGGCGTAGGTGTGCGTGCGGCCGCCGTGGACCAATGCGACCGCGTCCGGCCGGGCCACGAGCTGCTCGGCGAACAGCTCGGGAATCGTGCTGGCGGACGGAAAGACCGTGGTCGGGCCGAGGGAGCCTGCGACGACCTGCCGTCGCTCGTCGTCGGTCAACAGTGGCAACCGTCCGAAGTCGACGGTCGGACCGGCCAGTGCCGCGGCCAGCAGGGCAAAGTAGTGGGCCACCATGGCCCGCATGGTCGAGCGGTCGAACAGGTCGGTGGCGTACTCCCAGATCAGGGTGATCGGCGCATCGTCGTCATCGACGCCGTGGCCGGCGAGCTGTTCGGCGCGCGGGATCACCACGATGTTCAGGTCGGTCTTCGCCGATCCGTTGTGCCGCTCGGTCACGGTGCCTTGCAGGCCGGCGAACTCCAGGTCCGGGATCTGCGAGTCGTGGAAGCTGAACATCACCTGGAACAGCGGGTTGCGCGAGGCGTCCCTTGGCAGTGCGAGCGCGTCCACCAGCCGGTCCAGCGGCACGTCCTGCCACTCGTACGCCCGTCCCGCGGTGGCGTGCACCCGGCTGACCAGCTCGTCGAAGCAGGGCCGGCCGGAGAGATCAACCCGCAGCGGCACGGAATTGACGACCATGCCCATCATCTGCTCGATCTCGGCGAGGCGCCGGTTGGCCACACCGCTGCCGATCACCACGTCCCGCTGGCCGCTGTACCGGGACATCAGCGCGGCGAACCCGGTGAGCATGGTGGCGTAGAGCGTGGTCGCGTGCGCGCGGCCGTAGGCCCGCAGCCGCCGGCAGAGCGCCGGGGGCACCTCGACCCGTAGGGCCGCGCCTGCGAAGCTCTGGCTGACCGGTCGCGGCCGGTCGGTGGGCAGGTCGAGTGCGGCCGGGACGCCGGCGAGTTCCTCGGTCCAGTGCTTCAGGTAGGCGTCGAGCACGTCGCCGCGCAGCCAGTTCCGTTGCCACAGGGCGAAATCCGTGTACCGGACCGCGGGCTCGGGCAGCGGCGACGGCAACCCGGCGGCGATCGCCGGGTACAGCTCGCGCAGTTCGCGCAGGAACAGCGCGTACGACCAGCCGTCGTGCACCAGGTGGTGCTCGACGTGCACGAGCGTGTGGTCGTCGGTGTCGTGCCGGATCAGCACCCACCGCGCCAGCGGCGGCGCGCCCAGGTCGAACGGATCCCGCACGGTGTCCGCGACGAGCTGCTCGGCACGCCCTTCCTGTTCCATGGCTGGAAAACCCGTCAGGTCGACCAGTGGCAGGTCGACCGACATCGGCGGCAGCGGGCGCTGCACCGGCTGACCGTCGACCGCCTCGAACGCGGTGCGGAAGACCTCGTGCCGGCGCACGATCTCGGTCAGCGTGGCACGTAGCGCCGCGTGGTCCAGCGGTCCGCGCAACCGGATCGTGGCCTGCGCGTTGTAGGCCAGGTTGCCGGGCGCGAGCTTCTCCAGGAACCAGATCCGCTCCTGCGGGAAGGACAACGGCACCGTTGCGTCCGCGTCCCGCGGCTCGGGCCGGATCGGCGGCACGGTGCTCGCCGTGTTCTCGGTGTCGAGCAAGGCCGCCATCTCGGCCACGGTCGGCGCCGCGTACAGCCGCCGCATCGGCAGCTCGCGGCCCAGTTCCGCGCGGACCCTGGCAGCCAGCCTGCCGGCGAGCAGGGAATGGCCGCCCAGTGCGAAGAAGTCGGCGTGCACGCCGACCCGGTCGACGGACAGCAGGTCGGCCAGGATGCGCGCGAGCGCACGCTCGGTCGGCGTCGCCGGTGGATCGTCGTCGCTCCTGGCGCCACGGACCGGCGCGGGCAGCGCGGCGCGGTCGATCTTGCCGCTCGGTGTCAGCGGCATGTCCGCCAGCAGCATGATCGTGGCCGGCACCAGGTGGGCGGGCAGCCGTGCCGCGAGGTACTCGCCCAGTTCCGTCGGGTCCGCGGAGCCGACGACGTAGCCGACCAGTTCGGTGCCGGCGCCGTCGTCACGCGCGATGACGACGGCGTCGGTGATCAAGGGATGTTCGGTGAGCTGGTGGGCGATCTCGTCCGGCTCGATCCGGATGCCGCGGATCTTGACCTGGTGGTCGATGCGGCCGAGGAACTCCAGGTTGCCGTCCGCGCCCCGCACGACGAGATCGCCGGTGCGGTACAGCCGCCCGCCCGGCTCGTCGGGATCGGGCACGAACCGGGCGGCGGTGAGCGCGGGCTGGCCGAGGTAGCCACGGGCCACGCCCCGGCCGCCGATGGCAAGTTCGCCCGGTGTGCCGGCCGGCACCGGCCGCAGCCGCCCGTCCAGCACGACAGCACGGGCGCCGGACACGGCCACGCCGATCGTGGGCTTGCCGTCGGCGGCGGTCAGTTCGGCCACGGTGGCCCAGACGGTGGTCTCGGTGGGGCCGTACGCGTTGAACATCCGACGGCCGGGCAGCCACCGCCGCACGAGGTGCTCGGGCAGTGCCTCCCCCGCGCACACCAGCACCGCGAGGTCGGGCAACTGCCCGTCGGGCAGCGTGGCCAGCACCGACGGCGGCAGCGTGACGTGGCTGATGTGCTTGTCCCGCAAGAAATCCGCCAGCTCGGGGCCGGGCGGGATGTCGTCGCGCGGCGCGAGGACCAGCGTGGCGCCGACGTACAGCGCCATCACCAGCTCGAACACCGACGCGTCGAAACTGGTCGGCGCGAACTGCAACACGCGGTCGCCACGGCGGACCCCGAACACGTCGACCTGGGCCCGCGCCAGGTTGGCCAGTCCACCGTGGGTGAGCGCGACACCCTTGGGCCGTCCGGTGGAACCCGAGGTGTAGATGACGTAGGCCAGGTGATCCGGCAGCGCGCGGGCCGGCACGGGCTCGAAGTCCCGATCGGCGTCAGCGGCCGGATCGATCACGTCGATCGGTCCCGGCGCGATACGGGCCGCCGTTTCCGGGTCCGCCACCAACAGACTGATGCCCGAGTCGGTGAGCATGTGGCGCAGCCGGTCGACCGGGTAGCCGGGGTCAAGCGGCAGCCAGGCGCCGCCGGCCCGCAGGATGGCCAGGATCGCCACCGGCAGTTCCAGGGACGGGCTCGCGGCGACGCCAACGATGCTGTCCGGGCCGACGCCCCGGCCGGCCAGTTCGCAGGCCAGCCGGGTCGCGCGGACGGCGAGCTCCCGATAGGACAGTCGCCGGCCGCAGTACTCGATGGCCACCGCGTCCGGTGTCGACAGCACATTGTGGTCGAAGGCCTCGTCGAACAGTGGAATCGTGTCGGTCATCATCTCGGCGCGTCTCGCCCCTTTCGCTCGACCTCTGTCCCGCGGCAGGACCCACACGGTGCGCCGGCGCCACGACCGGCGGCCGGCACGGCTCAACCACCGCCCGGGCCCGACGAAGAGCCGGCGACCGGACGGGCCGAACGGGGGCCGGCTAGCCAACCGGATCGAAGATCCACCGGGCGGTGTCGTCGTTCTCGATCACCAGCCGCGATGTCTCGCCGAACCGGTATTCGGTGGCGGCAAGTGTCGCGAGCTGCCCGGGCTCGATTCGGACCTCGATGTCCGCGATCCGCTCGCGCGCGGACCCGTCGACCGCCAGCCGGACCGTCAACTCGGGCCCGGACAGTTCGACTTGGCCGGACCGATCGGTCACCGTGAAACCAAAGGCGGCCAGCGCGTGCGCGATGCGCTCGGCCCGGTCCGCGTTGACGACGACGGTCACGCCGACGATGTCCCGCATCAGCCGGGAGCCGTCCGACGGCGCGCCGAGCGCGGCGTCCAGGTAGTCCTTCCGGCGCAGCGTGCCGTCCGGCGCAGGCCGCGCGCCGATGGCGCCGAAGTACTCCGGTGTGACCTCGTTGAGGAACAACAGCAGCGGGCTCGCCGCACCGAGGTCGACGCTGATCAGGTGGTACCACGGCTGTGCTTCCGACGTGCCGGCGACGTCGCGCTTCACCAGGTCGTGGTAGTACTTGACCTGCCCGGACGCGTCCAGCAGCGCCCGGGCCGCCGTCGCGGAACCGGGCTCCTCGAACGAGAAGACCAGACCGCCGGACAGCGGCGCCGAACCGGGCATGTCCGCGCCGAACAGCTCGATCAGCGTGTTGTCCCCCGCGACACCGATCGTCGCGTACTGGCCGGCGACCGAGCTGTTGGCCTGTTTGCGTTTCAACCGGGCGAAGCGCTCGCCGAGGAAGCCGCTGGCCGCCAGATCCTGGTAGGCCGGTGCGTCCAGCAGCACCATGACGTGGTCGATACGGGGCACCGGCCGCAGGCCCACCGCCGTGGACTCACTGGTCACACACTTCTCCGATCACCATTTCGGAATCGCCCGAACAATGTCCTTCGAATTTGCCGGACAGTCGCCGGATCGATAACCCGACCCCGAAATCTTGGCAGCGCGCCACCCTGGCGAAGCACTGGGGAAATCCCTACCGGACCCCAGGGGGCCCCTGGGACGCCACCCTGTCTTGGCAGATAGAAGGCCATCTGGCCGCCCTTTGGGGCAACGGACACCCGTAGCCGGGCGCATACTCAAAGTTACCCGAGTCACTTACATTTTACCTGCGGGCATCCTTGACAATTTTCCGCGATCCCGCAATTATCCAGTGCTTGTCGGTGTATAACAGTGTGAATATCAGACGAGTCGATCCGACCTAGGAGTGCCGTGCAGATCGACATCCTTGGCACCGTCTCCGTGTCCGCGAACGGGCGCCGCTACGAAATCCGGGCGAACAAGGTACGGGCCCTGCTCGCCACGCTCGCGCTCGACGCGGGCCGGGCTATCTCCCACGTGGAGCTGGCCGAGGAACTGTGGTCCGGCCACCCTCCGCTGGGCAACGCCCGCAACGCACTACAGGCGCACGCCACCCGGCTGCGCCGGGTCCTCGACGTCCTGCCGGGACAGCCCTCCGGCGACACCGTGGTGCGGGCCGTGCGCAACGGATACCTGCTGGACGTGCCACGGGAAGCCGTGGACGGCAACCGATTCCTCGACCTGGCCGCGGCGGGCGCGGGCGCACTGCCCGACCAACCCGCGCAAGCCATGGCACTGCTGCAGCGGGCGCTGCTGCTGTGGCGTGGACCTGCCCTGCTCGACGCGGGTAACGGGCTGCGCTGCCGCGCGGCCACCGCGCTGTTCGACGAGTACCGGCTGACCGTGTTCGAGGACCTGATCAGCGCCCGCCTCGCCATCGGCGACGACCGGCACGCGGTCGGCGAGCTGCGGCAGTTGGTCGCACAGCATCCGCTGCGCGAACGGTTCTGCGAGCAGCTCATGATCGCGCTGTACCGGTGCGGCCGGCAGGGTGAGGCGCTGGCCCTGTTCCACCGGACCCGGCAGCGCCTCGACGAGGAGCTCGGCCTGCAGCCGGGCAAGTCACTCCAGCGGCGGCACGCGGAGATCCTGAACCAGGACCCGACACTCGCCCCACCCGTCATGGCGTGGTCAACTCACCGAGAACCAGCGACGACAACGGGCTGAGCAGTGGGTGCGGTCCCGGGTGGCCGCACCATGCTGTGCACCACAGCGGTGCACGCCGGTTCAGCCGTGCCCTCGACTTCGATGGTGACCTCGACGGACAGTTCGGCCACACCGCGCCTGGTCACCCGTACGTCCGCCAGCCGTGCCGCGGCCCGCATTCTGGTGTCGACCGGCACAGGCCGGTGGAACCGCAACCGGTCCACGCCGGTGTTGATCACCGCGCCGGTGCCGTCGACCCGGAAGATCTCGGCGAGCAGCACGGGCATCGCCGCGAGCAGATAGTAGCCGTGCGCGACCGTCTGGCCGAACGGACCGCGCGCGGCGCGTTCGGTGTCCACGTGGATCCACTGCCGGTCACCGGTCGCCTCGGCGAACCGGCTGATGGCGGCCTGGTCTATCGCGTGCCAGGCACCGTGGCCGAGATCCTGGCCGACGGCGTCGGCCAGCGCGGCCACGCCGGCGAAGACTCGGACCATCTCGCCCCTCCGAACAGCTTGTCGCCGAACGGTTTTCCCGTTCGGGCAGCATCGTCGCCCAGACGGCTGACCGAACGCTGACCGGCGACTGACCCACCGGATCCGGTCAGCGGCCGGTCAAGCCGAGGTCAGCAGACTCACCCAGACTGGACAGCGAACGGACAACAGCACGTGAGGAGCGCCTGATCGTGGTCGCATGCCTTGGTATCCACCCGATCCAGGGGGTCGGGTGGTGACACCCGCCGCCGTACTGGCCGGGATCGGCAGCTGCCTCCCGCCCAGAGCCGTGTCCAATGACGAACTGGCCGAAACACTGGGCAGTTCCGACGAGTGGATCCGGTCGCGGACCGGCATCACCCAGCGGTACTTCGCCGCGCCCGGCACGGCAACGTCCGACCTCGCCGTCGGCGCGGGGGAACAGGCGCTGAAGTCCGCGGGCACCGCGGTCGTCGACACCGTTGTCGTCGCCACGACAACGCCGGACCGGCCGTGTCCCGGGACCGCGCCGACGGTGGCCACCAGGCTGGGCCTGACCGGTGCCGCTGCGTACGACATCGGTGCGGTGTGCACCGGATTCGTCTACGCCCTCGCGACCTCGGCCGGCCTGATCGCCACCGGTGCCGCCGAACGCGTGCTGGTCATCGGTGCGGAGACCTTCTCCAGCATCCTGAATCCGGCCGACCGCGCCACCTCGGTGATCTTCGGCGACGGCGCGGGCGCCGTCGTGCTGCGGGCCGGCACGGCGGACGAGCCCGGCGCAATCGGCCCGTTCGACCTCGGCAGCGACGGCGAGGGCCGCGACCTCATCACGGTCCGGGCCGGCGGTTCGGAGCAACGACTGTCCGGCGGCGAACCAACCGAGGACGACCGCTACTTCGCCATGGCCGGCAAGGAAGTCTTCTGGCGCGCCGTGCAACGGATGGCGGCGTCCACCCGGTCCGTGCTCGACCGCGCCGGCTGGACCAGCGGCGACGTCGACTGGCTGGTCAGCCACCAGGCGAACCTCCGGATCCTCAACCGGCTCGCCGACGACCTCGGCATCCCGCGCGAGCGCAGCATCACCAACATCGCACTGGTCGGCAACACCGCGGGCGCCTCGATCCCGCTGGCCCTGGACCAGGCACACGCCACCGGCGCGCTGCGCAAGGGCGACCGACTACTGCTCACCGCATTCGGCGGTGGCCTCACCTGGGGGTCCACCGTGCTCACCTGGCCGGAACTCGACCGGGCGTGACACGACACCACCGTCTCTTCTCCGACGCCCCCACCCATCCCTCCACCTTCCATCGACACGACATGAGGAGCACGCCATGACGACGATGTACGACAAGCTGGTCGACCTGATGGTCAGCCGGTTCGACGTGGACCGCGCGGAGATCAAGCCGGGCATCACGTTCGAGGACCTTGAGATGGACTCGCTGTTCCTGGTCGAGTTGCTGGTCGTGATCCAGACCGATCTGGGTGTCAAGATCAGCGAGGACACCGCGTCGCCACGGGACACCATCGAGCGGGCCGCCGAACTGATCGAGGAACAGGTCGCCTCGGCGGCGACGTCGTCATGACGCCGCCCGCCATCGCGGTCACCGGCCTCGGTCTCGTCACGCCGGCCGGGATCGGCGTCGACACCACGTGGCGGGGTCTCCTGGCCGGGGTGTCCACCGCGCGGACCGACCCGACGCTGGCCGGCCTGCCGGTGGACATCTCCTGCACGGTGCCGGACTTCCAGCCGGCCAAGCACGTCGGGCGGCGCAGCAGGCTGATCCACGACCGCTTCGTTCAGCTGGCCATCGTGGCGGCCCGCGAGGCGGTGGCCGACGCCGGGCTCGACCCGAGCACGTGGGACGGCGCCCGGGTCGGCTGCGTCATCGGCTGCGGCCTGGGCGGCGTGTCCACATGGGAGCAGCAGCACAAGGCTCTGCTGTCAACCGGCCCGGATTCGGTGTCCGCGCTGCTGATTCCGATGCTGGTGCCGAACATGATCGCCGGCCATCTCGCGATGGAGTTCGGCGCCACTGGCCCGAACTTCGTCACGGCCACCGCGTGCGCGTCCGGCACCACCGCGATCGGCTGCGCGCTGCAACTGCTGCGCGACGGCACCTGCGACATCGTGCTCACCGGTGGCGGCGAGGCAGGCGTCAGCCCGCTGATCGTCACCGGGTTCGCCCAGATGGGCGCGCTGTCCCGGCGCCTCGACGAGCCCGCCGCGGCGTCCCGCCCGTTCGACGTGCGCAGGGACGGGTTCGTCATCGGTGAGGGCAGCGGGATCCTGGTGCTGGAACGGGAGACGGACGCGCGGGCGCGGGGTGCCCGGGTGCGCGCCAAACTGGCCGGCTACGGCGCGTCCGCCGACGCCCACCACATGACCGCGCCCGATCCCGACGGCGTCGGCGTGCGCAAGGCGTTGCGGGCGGCGCTGGCCATGGCCGACGTGGCACCCGGCGACGTGGACCACGTCAACGCGCACGGCACGTCCACCCCGCTCAACGACGCGGCCGAGGCCAACGTGCTGCACGAGCTGTTCGACGGCGACACCACGGTCACGTCCACAAAGGGTGTCGTCGGGCACGCACTGGGCGCGGCCGGGGCGATCGAAGCGGCGGTCACGGTGCTGACCGTCGAGTCCGACACCGTGCCGCCAACGGCGAACCTGGACAGCCAGGATCCCGCGATCGACATCGACATCGTCGCCAAGTCGCCGCGCAGCCAGCGGATCGACGTGGCGGTGTCCAACTCCTTCGGCTTCGGCGGCCAGAACGCGGTCCTGGTCTTCACGGTCGCGTGAACCCACTACACACGCCCCCCGGTGAACTCACTACACAAGCGGAGCAGCCGTGACCTCACCCAACATGCCGGTCCCCGATGCCCGGTCGTACGACGTGATCGTGGTCGGCGCAGGCTCGGCCGGCTGCGTCGTGGCGCGGCGCCTCGTCGACCATGGCGCGTCGGTGCTCCTGCTGGAGGCCGGTGGCCAGGACACCAACCCGGCCATCCACGACCCACGCAGGTTCGGCGAACTCTGGTTCAGCGAACAGGACTGGGCCTACCGGACCGCGCCGCAGGAGCACGCGGCCGACCGCAGGCTGCATTGGCCACGGGGCAAGGTGCTCGGCGGATCGAGCTCCCTCAACGCCCTGATCTACACCAGGGGCGCGGCCGCCGACTACGACCACTGGGCCTACCTGGGCAACGACGGCTGGGCATGGCGCGACGTGCTGCCGATCTTCCGGTCCATCGAGGACTTCGACGCGGGCGCCGACGAGCTGCACGGCACCGGCGGCCCGCTGCCCGTGCTGAGCCGGTACACCGCCGACCCGATCCACGAGTCACTGATCAAAGCGGCCGAGGAGATCGGCATCGGCTACAACCCCGACTACAACTCAGGCACCCCCGACGGCGTGTCCAGAGTCCAGTTCACCATCGTCGACGGCCGGCGATGCAGCGCGGCCGTCGCCTATCTGGCCCCCGTCGCCGACCGGCTCACCGTGGTCACCGGTGCGCGAGTTCGGCGGGTACTGCTCGCCGGGACCCGCTGCGTCGGCGTCGAATGGCAGCGCGACGGACGGGTCGAGTCCGCTCGCGCGGGCACCGAGGTCGTGCTCAGCGCCGGCACCATCGAGTCGCCACGGCTGCTGATGCTGTCCGGCATCGGCGACGCGGCCCATCTGCGCTCGGTGGGCATCGAACCGGTCGTACACCTACCCGGGGTCGGCGGCAACCTGCACGACCACGTGCTCGTCCCGGTCGTGTTCAGCACCGAACGCAACCCCGGCCGGCCCTCGGCCGGGCTGGGGCCCGCGCAGACGCACCTGTTCTGGCACAGCAGGGCCGGCCTGCCGGTGCCGGACGTCCAGCCACTGCACTTCCCGGTGCCGATGTACCCACCGGGCATGACCGGCCCACCAAGCGGTTTCACCCTGCAAGCCGGTCTCGTCCGACCCGCGAGCCGAGGCCGAATCCGGCTCACCGGCACCGACCCCGACGACGAGCCGCACATCGACCCCGGCACCCTGTCCGCCGAGGCCGACCTGACCGCGCTCATCGCCGCCACCAACCTGTGTCGCGAGCTGGGCAACGCCAGCGTGATGCGCACCGAATGGGAGGCGACAGAACAGTTCCCGGGCGACTCGGATGTGCGCGACTACGTGCGCAACACCGTGGCCACATACCACCACCAGGTCGGTACCTGCGCGATGGGCCTGGCCAGCGAGTCGGTCGTGGACCCACGCCTACGGGTGCACGGCATCGACAACCTGCGGGTCGCGGACGCGTCGGTGTTTCCCACCGTGACGACCGGAAACACACACGCACCGGCCCTGCTCGTCGGCGAACAGGCCGCCAGATTCATCGCTCCAACGCTGGACCATCGCCCATGACCAGATGCCAGCACGGTGTCATCGGCGTGCGGTGGCGCCCAACCGCTCCGGCGCGTTCTGCTCGACGAAGGCTTCGAGTTCGTCCAGCGGCAGGCCGACCGGCGGCGCGATCACCAGCCGGTCAACTCCGAGTTCGGCGTAGGAGGCAACGATCTCGGGATTGAGCCGACGCGCCGGGCAGACCGAGATCCGCAACGGTGGCCGGTCGAACCCGTCGGCCGCAGCCCGCAGCGCGTCGAGCCGCTCCGCCGTGGCCCGCAGGCCGAGCAGGTAACCGAACCACTCGTCCGCATACGTCAACGCACGCCGGAACGCGGCCGCACTGTGCCCGCCGACCACGATCGGCACCGGCCGCTGGACCGGCCGCGGATGGGCGTCCACGCCGTCGAACGACACGTACTCCCCCTGGAACACGGGCGATTCGTCGTACCACAACGACGTGATCGCCCGCAGGTACTCGTCCGTGCGCGCCCCCCGACCCGCCATGGGCACACCGACCGCGCGCAGCTCCGGCTCCAGGTAGCCGACGGCCGCGCCGAAGATCAGCCGGCCGTCACTGAGCACATCCACGCTGGCCAGCTGTTTGGCCAGCACCAACGGGTTGCGCTGGGGCAGCACGACGCAACCCGTTGCCAGGCCGATCCGCGACGTGCGGGCCGCGAAGTACGACAGCGCCACGATCGGATCCAGCAGCGGATCGTCCGGCGCCATCGGCGACGATTCGATCCGGGGCGACGGCAGCACGACGTGGTCGGCGACCCACAGCGAGTCGTAACCGAGACTCTCCGCCAACCGGGCGATCAGGGCAGCGCCGTGCGCCGAGGCACCGGCGTGCATGTTCGGCGCATACAGGCCGACGGTGAGCGCCATGCCATGATGCTAGTGATCCACCTCGTCGAGGAACGCCCCGACCACGCTCGAGAACCGGTCCGGCTCCTCCAGGTGCGGCATGTGGCTGGACTCCTCGAACAGTTCCCACCGCGAGTCGGGCAGACCGAGATGCAACTGCGAAACGGCGTCCGGTGTCACCGAATCGTGGCGGCCGGACACGAGCAGCGCGGGCACCTCGATCGTGGCCAGCCGGTCGGTGACGTCCCAGTCCCGCAGGACGCCGGTCATGTTGAACTCGCTCGGTCCCATCATCGCCGTGTAGACGGTGGGATCGGTGCCGAGCGCGGTCATGGTGCGCACGACCCCGTCGGGCACCGGCCGGCGCCGGCAGACGTGCCGGCCGTAGAAGACCCGCATCGCGTCCTGGTACTCGGCCGCGTCGGTGGTGCCCGCCCGCTCGTGGTGCTCGATCGTGGCGCGGGTGTCCTCGGGCAGGCCACGCAACAGGCCGGCAACCCCCTCGACGTAGTGCGCGCTCGCGGCGAACGTGTCGGCACACACGATCGACCGCAGCCAGGGCGGCCGGCGCAGCGCCAGTTCCAGCGCCAGCATCCCGCCCCACGAATGCCCGAGGACGTGGTAGCCGTCCGCGATGCCCAGGTGCGCGACGAGCGCCTCCAGTTCCTGAACGAACAACTCGACCGTCCAGAACCCAGCGGGGGCATCAGGGAGATGGCCGGAAAGGCCACTGCCGAACTGGTCGTAGAACACGCACGCCCGACCGGACCCGGCCCACTCCCCCACCGGCTCCAGATAGTCATGCGTGAGACCGGGACCGCCGTGGCACACGACCACCGGCGCACCGGCACCGCCAGAGCCGACGACCCGGAACCACGTGCGCAAACCGTGCCGGTCCAAGTACCCGGTGTCGAGTCGAGCGGCCGTCATGCCGCCATCCTGGTCGCCAGCACTGACCGAACGCTGACCGCGGGTTGACCCGGACGAGCGGGTCAACGCCGTGTCAACGTTCGGTCAGCCCGTGCCGCGACACTGGTCGGGACCACCAAACGGCAGACGGAGGAACCCTTGAGTCAGGCAGACCCCGCCGCGATCGGTGCGGCCGTACGACAGGTGCTCGGTGACTCCCTCGGCTACCTCAACGCCGCCGCGCTGCGCGTCGCCGTGCGCTTCGACGTGGCCGACCAGCTCAGCGACGGCCCCAAAACCCCAGCGGAACTTGCCGAACACAGCGGAGCGAACGCAGAGCACCTCCACCGGGTACTGCGCTACCTGGCCACCAGGAACGTCTTCCGCGAGGACGAGACAGGCGCCTTCCACCTGACGACGGCGTCGTCGCTGCTGCGGTCGGACTCGCCGATCTCCATGCGCCAGGTCATCATGCTGCTCACCGACGACGTGTACTGGCGCCCCGCGGGCAAGCTGGACGACACGGTCGCCAACGGCACCACGGCGTTCCCCGACATCTTCGGGAAGCCGCTGTTCGAGTACCTCGTCGACGACGAGGAACGCGGCAAGCTGTTCCACACCGGCCTGGACAGCCTGTCCAGCACCGAACACGGCGGCGTCGCGGCGAAATACGACTTCCCGGAGACCGGCACCGTCGTCGACGTGGCCGGTGGCCTCGGCGGCCTGCTGCACGCGGTGCTTACCCGCAACCCCGGCCTGCACGGCATCCTGTTCGACCAGGAGTCGGTCGTGCGGGACCACCAGACGGACCCCGCCCTGGACGGCCGCTGGGAGACGATGCCCGGCGACTTCTTCGCGTCCGTGCCGGCCGGCGGCGACATCTACCTGCTCAAGCGCATCCTGCACGACTGGAACGACGCCGACAGCGTGCGCATCCTGCGGTCCTGCCGGGCGGCCATGTCGGACAACGGCCGGGTGCTGATCATCGACACCGTCATCCCGCCGGGCAACGACCCGCACCCGAGCAAGCTGTCGGACCTGGCCATGATGATCGTCTTCGACGGCAAGGAGCGCACCGAGGACGAGCTCGCCGAACTGCTCGCCGCCGCCGACCTGAAGCTCAACCGGGTCATCCCGACCTCGGGATCGCTGTCCATCGTCGAGGCCATCGTCTCGTAGCTGAAGCAAGAGGTGGTATCAGCGATGTCCGATCACGAGCCAAGACTCGCCCTGCCGGTGCCGCGCACCGATCCGATCGAGGTGCCCGAGGCATTTACGAGGCTGCTCGAACAGGAGCCGGTGTGCCCGATCAAGCTCGCCACGGGCGACCCGGCGTGGCTGGTCACCCGGCACGAGGACCTCAAGACCGTGCTGGCCGACCGCCGGTTCAGCCGGGCCGCGGTGTGCGGGGAGTACGCGCCGCGGTCGCAGGCCGTCCGGCCGAATCCGGACAGCATCATGAACATGGACCCGCCGCGGCACACCCGCATCCGCAAGCTCGCCGCGCAGGCGTTCACCCAGCAGCGGCTCGTGGAACTGTTGCCGCGCATCGAGAAGATCGTGGACGACCTGCTCGACGAAATGGCCATGCGGACCCCGCCGTCGGACTTCAACGCCCTGTTCGCGCGCCCGCTGCCGCTGCGGATCATCTGCGACATGCTCGGCGTGCCCTACGCGGACCAGGCCAAGTTCACCGAGTGGACCGAGTGCATCATGACGATCAGCTCGACCGCGGAGCAGATCGCCCAGGCATACCTGGGGTTGCGCAACTACTTCATCCAGCTGGTCGCCGAGAAGCGCGCCAACCCCGGTGACGACTTCCTCAGCGAGCTGACCCTCCAGTCGGACGAAGAAGGCAGACTTACCGAGTCCGAACTGGTCAGCCTGGGCACATTCCTGTTGGTGGCCGGGCACGAGACCAGCGCGACGGTCATCACGAGCGCCGTGTTCAACCTGATGCGCCACCCGGACCAGCTCGCCGAACTGACGGCGGACCCATCCCTGTGGCCCGGCGCGGTCGAGGAGGTGTCCCGGCTGGGCATTCCTGGGGTTTCGCCGTTCCCGCGGATCGCCATGGCCGACATCCAACTCGGCGATGTGTTGCTGCCCAAGGGTTCCGCTGTGGTGGTGGACTACGAGACCGCGTTGCGCGACCCGTCGGTGTACCCGGACCCGGACCGCTTCGACATCCACCGGCGCCAGGCATCCCAGGTCTGGTTCGGCCACGGACCGCATTTCTGTCTCGGCGCGCCCGTGGCACGGGCGGAGTTGGAGATCGGCCTGTCCCGCCTGTTCGACCGGTTCCCCAAACTTTCGCTGGACCTGCCGGTCGAGGACCTGCGCTGGAAGAACGCGGCCGCCCTCGGCGGCTGGGAGGATTTCCCCGTCACCTGGTGACCCTCTGTGAAAGGTACATCGTGAACGACGTGCAGCCGAACGACGCAGCCGCCGTTGGGACAGCGGTCCGGCAGTTGCTCGCGGATTCCTTGGGCTACCTGCCCGCCGCGGCGCTGCGGGTGGTGGCCCGTTTCGGCGTGGCAGACCACTTGGCGGGCGGACCGAGAACGGCTGGCGAGCTCGCCGAGATGACCGGCGTCAACGCCGGTCATCTCGCGCGTGTACTGCGTTTCCTGGCCAGCAGGGGCGTTTTCCGGCAGGACGAAACCGGAGCGTTCCACCTGACAACCGCCGCCGCCATGCTCCGGTCGGACTCACCGTTACCACTGAGCCCCACGGTCCTGTTGTTCACCGACGACCTGTACTGGCGCCCAGCCGGCAAACTCGACGAAGCGGTGCAATCAGGCGGCACGCGGCTCGGCGAGATCTTCGGCGAACAGTTCTTCGACCACCTGGCCACCAACCCCGACCGAGCCCGCCTGTTCGACGACGCACTGGCCACCATGTCCATGACGGAACAGGATGCGATCGCCGCCAGCTACCAGTTCCCCGAGACGGGCACCGTCGTCGACATAGCAGGCGGCCTTGGCGGTTTCCTACGCGCCGTGCTCACGGTGAACCTGGGCCTGCGCGGCATACTGTTCGACCAGCAGCCCGTCCTGGACCGGCACAGGTTGGACGATCCGGCAACCAAGGACCGCTGGGAAACCGTACGAGGAGACTTCTTCGAAAGCGTCCCAGCCGACGCGGACTTCTACGTGCTGAAGCGCATAGTCCACGACAAGAGCGAACGAGACGCCCTGCGCATTCTCGGCTCCTGCCGGAAAGCGATGACTGAGCGGTCGCGCCTACTCATCATCGACGCGGTAGTGCCAACAGGCGAGGACTGCCCGCCGTCGATCGCCCTGTCCGACGTGCTGATGCTGGCCGTGTTCGAAGGCAAGGAACGAACGGCCGCCGAGTACGAGGAGTTGCTGGCGAAGGCGGAGCTGAAGGTCAACCGCATCATCCCGACGCCAACGTCGCTGTCGATCGTGGAAGCCGTAGTCGCCTGATAGCGTTCCGGAAGCCACCCGAGTTACACGGAGGAACGATGACCGCGACTGCCCGACCCGAACCGACCACCGAGTCCGGGCACGTGGAGCCGATCTTCGTACAGTTCGAGGACCTGGATTCGATGGGCCTGCTGCACAACGCCAGATACGCGTTCGTGCTGGAGCGCGCCCTGACGGCATTCTGGGATGACCGCGGTTACTCGTTCCGCAACGGCGTGCTCGGCCATGCGGACGCTTCCGTTGGAGTCGCGGAGTTCTAGATCAGCTACCGGGCGCCGGTGCGTGGCACGGGCCCGATCGGCGTGCACTTCTGGATCGACCGACTGGGCAGCAGCAGCGTGACGTACGGATTCCGAGTCCTGTCCGCCGACGGCAACACGGTGCACGCGGAAGGCAGTCGAGTCCACATCCGTCTGGATACCAGGACACTGCGCCCAACCCCCTGGGCCGACGACACCCGAGCGATCTACGAAACCCTATTGCTGACGTAAGGCGACTTCGCCGGGGCTCCCTCAGTGCCCGTTCCTGAACTGATCTTGGGTGGGCGTGTCGGTGCTGGTGACAGACGGAACTCCTGGTAGATCGGACGGTGTCGAATCGCCGTTCCACCAGGAGTTCCGTTGTTATCCTGCACCACCCTGCCCAACGCTGCCGCACCGGAGGCGGCCTGCTGCCGCCTGGCACCGTTTCACCGCAACCCACCGCCCGCCGCGCTCGCCGCTACCCCTCCGACACCACCAACGCGCAGTGGGCACTGCTCGATCCACTGCTGCCCGATCCGGCGTGGCTGACCGGACACGGCGGCCGACCCGAAACCCACTGCCGCCGCCAGATCGTGGACGCGATCTTCTACCTGGTCGACAACGGCATCAAATGGCGCGCCCTGCCAGCAGACTTCCCACCCTGGTCGACCGTCTACAACTACCTCGCAGCATGGGAAGCTGCCGGCATCACCCAGCGAGTCCTGGATGGTCTGCGTGATCGAGTCCGGTTGCGCGATGGCCGCACCGCCGAGCCCACCGCCGGGATCATCGATTCCCAGTCGCTGCGCGCCGCCGAGACCGTGCCGATGACCAGTCGAGGTTACGACGCGGGCAAGAAGGTCAACGGCCGCAAGCAACACATCGCCGTGGACACG